>JBEGQI010000317.1:0-31994 GCA_041181065.1 Verrucomicrobiota bacterium
AGGTATCATCAAGTGGAGCGTAGGTGAAGTGATCGTAATTGAGGCTGATGGCACCCTTACTCAACTCACACGTGACAGTAGCGCCAGCCGTGTTTTCGAGGCGGAATATCTCAGCAACGCCGCTGATGGTTGGGTCGGAACTGGTTTCCTGTGAAAGGGAGAAACGATCGTGGATGTTGATCACGAAGCTGCCCAAGTAAATGTCGAAGAACAGGCCGGAGTTTTCGTCACCAGTAACAATGACCCGCGATGGGCGTGCGCCGTTTAAATAGTATTCGTAGCCCAAATCCACACTGAAATCGAGGGCGTTGCGCTCCGTCACCTGCCAAAACGCGCGGATGCCCACCGTCGGACGCACGATGAAATCATTCAGAGCGTTGGAATTCACCAAGGTGACATTGTCATTGAATTCGCCTTGGAAAGCGGCGTTGAAGCGCAGTTTTACCGGGTCAAGGTCAAGATTGTAGTTGTATTCTTCACGCGCCCGGGTCCGCGCGGAAGTGGAGCGCTCGTTGGCGATCGAGTAATGCAACGCGTCCTGCGCACGTGCCGCGAAGGACACCACTAACAACAAGATGGCGAGCCAAGTTTTCAACAGTTTCCAGTCCCTCGTGCGGCCGCGATTGGGAGATTTACTCCCATAGATGCCTTTCACTAGATTGGGCCTGTCGGGACTATATCGATATGCAACCCGGCTTGGCAGTCTTTTTTCAACCTGTTGCGCAGTAGACCGATGCCCGGAGCGAACCATAAATGGAGCTTTCGACGTTGGCGACGACGCTGGAAGGAGCGCGTCGCTGGCTGGAGGCTGCGCGGACGGATCTGGTTTGACCGGAACATCATTTCCCACGAAACACGCCGAAAGTGGCGGCGGCGCTGGAGTCGGCGCTCGCAGAAGTTTGGCAACAAGGTTGAAAGCATCGGTTTCAAGGTCCTTCCGCATAAGCTTGACGCCGCACCAGAAACACGCTGGACGCAGCTAGGCAATAAAATCGATGCCTTCATCGATGCGCGTTACCCACCAGAAGCCCGCGTGCGACACGAACGGATCCTTCGGGCTGGATGGCAAGAGTTCACTTCACCTTTCCGGCAGATAAACATGTTGGGGCGACGGTGGATTGGGGGTTTCCTGTTGCCCGCGATGACACCAGCCGGCTTTCGCAAGCAGTTCTTCAACTGGAAAGGGGCGGTCGGTGGCCTGGCAGTTGTCGGAGCACTCTGTGGCATCGTGTTCTGGGCAATACCAAGTTGGTCGCGACACACTGAACAAAAGTGGGCCTCTCAGTCGCGCTTATTGCTGGAGCGTGGCTACCAGAATCTGGCCGCCCAAAAGGCTGTCCGGGTCCTGCAAAAGCACGAAAACAACGAGGAAGCCTGTCGAGTGCTCGCCGACTTGTGTGAACGTCAGGGACGGCCCGAAGCGGTGAGTTGGCGGCGACGGGCGGTGGATTGCTCGCCGTCGATCACCAACCGACTGGCGCTTGCGATTGCGGCTGTGCGATTCGAAGCGCCACCCAGCGCCACCGCGAGCCGGGTGCTGAGCGACCTCTCAGCCAGCGCCACAAACCTCCCGCTGTTCCATGTGGTCTCCGCGCAATACGAGGCGCGCAACGGCAACCTTCGCGCCGCAGAATCATATTACCGCATCGCCGTTTCAGAAATGCCGACGAACAAAGAGGTAGCTCTTTCGCTAGCACTGCTTCAACTTCAGATGCGGAATTCGACAAACATTGAGCAGGCGGAAGAAGCACTCAAGACTTTGGTAGACGACCCAGGTGTCGGTGTTCGCGCACTGCGCCCCTTGGCCGGACTCTGTATCTCCCGCGGAAATCTTGAGGATGCGCTGGCCTATTCAGAGCGGATTCTCGAAGCCGATACATCCACGTTCGAAGATCGGCTTGCGCATTTAGATGTGCTGTTTCTCAAACGCGATCCCAATTCTACCCGATTCCTCCGGACACTTCAGGAGCAGGTAAGTTCAAACCCCAACTACGTCGCCCAGTTGGCGTCGTGGATGACAGCTCACAGCCGAGCCACCAATGCATTGGAATGGATTGCGTCGTTACCACCCCCCATCCGATATTCGGATCCTGCGCTGATTGCCTCGTCGTATGCCTACGTGCAGCAATCCGATTGGACTGGGCTGGCAAGATTCCTGCAAATCGAGCGACGCGACTGGGGCACCATCGAATTCGTCCGGCAGGCATTGCTGGCCCGATGCTACCGTGGAATCGGCGACCGGATGGCCTTCAATGACAACTTCACCAGGGCGAAAGAACTGGCCGCCGGCATGTCGCTTCGCCTAACGCGGTTGACGCAGCTTGCCGATGACTGGGGCTGGACTGGTGAGGTGGATGAATTGCTTTGGACGATGTTCGACCGTTTTAAAGCAGAGACTTGGGCTGCAGACGCGTTGTTGCGGCGCTACCATGAACGGGGAGATACGGACGGCATCCGCAGGGTGTTCACACAACAGCTAGCCCGGCAACCCAATGATCTGCCCTTGAAAAACAATCTCGCAATGGTGCTGCTGCTTCTCGAAAAAGATTTACCCAAGGCCCATCAACTGGCCTTGGAATCCCATCTCAAAAGCCCGGAAAGCGCGGTGCATACTTCGACGTATGCGTTCTCACTCTACCGCCAGGGCCGGGTGGCTGAAGCCCGCCGAACGATGGAAAGCCTCGGAACTGAAACCCTTAAAGTGCCAAGCCTGGCAGTCTACTATGCGGTGATATGCAACGCTGAAGGAGATCTAAAAACCGCCGAGACCTACGCAGATTTGTCCAGACAGGCGGACCTGTTGCCAGAAGAGAAGGCCTTGATTGAAGCTGTCCGAAACCGCCGCTGAAGACCCCCGGGGCAAACTCGGGGGTATTTGTGAGCAACTTTGCCCAAATGTGTCTGGACAAAACCCGCTTCCCCGCCTATTACATCCACACCCAGTTAGAGACCTCATCGAATTGCGGTAACGCAATATGAAACGCCTGCTTGCTTTTGTTGGATTCCTCGCGCTTTGCGTCGGGTCGACTTCCGCGTCCCTGATCACCAATGTTTACACCGGCTCGTTCGCCAACGGTGGCGTCATCCCGGACAACAACCTCAGCGGCTGGTCAGATACTCACACGCTCTCAGGCTACACTGGCAGCAGTGCTCTGGTGGAAAACGTGACCGTCACCCTGAACATCACTGGCGGCTGGAACGGTGACCTTTATGGCTATTTGGTCCACGTGGACGCAAACAGCAGCATAGCTTCAGTAGTTCTCCTCAACCGGGTCGGCACAGGCACCTATCCCACCTACGGCTATGGCGAAGCGGGCTTCAACAACGTCACCCTGATCGACTCCACATCGCTGACCAGCATTCAGAACTATGGTGGCAGCGGCGGTGCGGCGGCAGCTTTGGCCTCCGGAAATTACAACTCGGCTGGCAATACCGGCAGCGCTGGCCTCGATCAAAGCTTTGATGGAATGACAGTGGATGGCAGTTGGTCGCTATTCCTCGCTGACATGTCCTCGGGCGACATCAGCCAGGTGACCGGTTGGACGCTCACCGTTGAAGCTGTGCCGGAGCCGACCACTTGGGCGATGCTCGCATTTGGCGCGATTCTTGGCGGGTGGCATTTTTCCCGTCGCGAAAAGACCGTTTAAGATTTGAATTGTCATTCCCGACCCAAACAAATACAGCCCGCGCTGCTTGCGCGGGTTTTTGTTTTTTATCCCCTCCCCGTTGACTTCGCGCAGCGCTTTGCCAGCATTTGCCGCCGATGAACGACGACCAACCACGTAACTATAAGCCACTCATCTACGTTGTAGTGGCCATCGCGTTGGTCGCTGCCGCGTGGGCGGCCCGCCCTTTGTATCGGGAATGGAAGAAGCAACGTTACCTCGGAAAGGCCGAAACGTTCATCCAAAAGTCAGATTACAGAAACGCCGCCTTGTGTGCCCGGCAGGTCCTCACGTTGGACCGCGCGAACATCCAAGCCGTAAAGTTACTTTGCGAAATCACCGCGCGCATCCATTCACCAGATTTGGTTACTTGCCGGCAGATGCTGGTCGACCTGCAGCCCAACAACCCGACGAATCACATCGCACTCGCGGAAGCCGCACTAACCTTCGGTGATACCACACGGGCAGAACAGTCATTACTCCGCGTCCCAGCAGCGAACCGCGATAACCTTGCATTCCACCAGACCGCCGCGTTCATTCTCGCTAGCCAGCACAAACTTTCCGAAGCGGAAGCCCACTTCAACGCGGCACTCAAACTCGCACCCACCAATACGCTGTTGCGAATCAACCACGCAGTCATCCTCATGCAAGCGCGCGACTCAAATATCGTCGCCGATGCGGTCAAAACCTTGGAGCAGCACATCAATGACCCCGCCAATGGCCGCGTCGCGAAGCAAAATCTCACGCAAGGCTACCTGGTGCAGAAACAATACGACAAGGCCGTGACCCTCGCCCGCGAACTCACAAGCATGACGAACGCGACCTTTGCCGATGAACTGTTGCTGCTCTCCATCATGCATCAGGCTGGCCGGCCAGATTATGATGCCACTTTGGCCGCCATGGAAACAAAGGCCGCTGCCAGCCCGGACCAAATCCGTTCGCTCGCCAACTGGCTGGCGAGCTCGAAACAGAGCACCAGAGCCTTGCAATGGCTGACGAATTTGCCCGCCAATACGCAGACAGACCCACGCGTCGCTGTATGCATTGCCGACGGATGGCTCGCCACCCAAAATTGGTCGGGGCTTCAACGCACGACGGCGACGGGGAATTGGGCCGAGGCCGAGTTCGCCCGCTACTCGCTGCAAGCAAAAGCCTGGCACGAGCTCGGGCAAAACATCTCTTCAGATGCGGCGTGGTTGAACGCGGTAAAGGCGGCGGGCAATCGGCCCCACATCATTGCTCAACTCGCACGACAGGCAAACAGCTGGGGCTGGACCCGCGAAGAACAGGAGTTGCTCTGGCAAATCGTCGAACGCTTTCCCGGAGAGAAGTGGGCGCCCAGCACGCTCAGCGAACTGCTTACCAAAACAGGTAATACGCGCGGCCTCAACCGGCTTGCAGGAATCATGGCAGGCCAGAACTCTGCGAATGTAGCCGCCCAAAACGATCTCGCTGTAACGTCGTTGCTTTTAAATATCCAGCTCGCTAACGCGCACGAAACCGCGCGTAACTTGTATGGCAAATACCCCAGCAACGCCGTCATTGCCTCCACCTTTGCATTTTCGCTCTACACACAGGGCAAATTCGACGAAGCGCGGCGGGCTTTTTCAGGCATAAGCCCAGCCGCCCTGGAACAGCCAGGCGTCGCACTCTATTACGGACTTGTCCTTGGGACGAACTCCCCGGCCGAGGCGCGCAAATACCTGCATATCGCCGTCGGCAACCTCCAGCTTCCCGAGGAAAAGGCGCTGGCGGAGGACGCCCTGAAACGGCTCTGACCTCAATTTTTTCTCGCCAAGCCCGCCCGCCGCGCCACACTGCGCGGCTTCAATGACTGAGAAAATCGTCATCCTTGATTTCGGTTCGCAATACACGCAGGTCATCGCGCGGCGCGTGCGCGAGTGCAACGTCTATTCGACCATCATCCATTTCAACACGCCCGCCGCCGAGATCGCGGCGATGAAGCCCAGCGGCATCATCCTCTCCGGTGGACCGTCCAGCGTGTATTCGCCCAAAGCGCCGTTGCCGGATAAAAACATTTTTGAACTCGGCGTGCCCATCCTTGGCATCTGCTTCGGCGTGCAATTGCTCGCGCAGTTCAACGGCGGCAAGGTCGAGAAAGGTCTCAAACGCGAATACGGCAAGGGCACGCTCTCCATCAAGGACGGCTCGTGCAAACTGTTCGCCAAGCTGCCGAAGTCACTCCAAGTTTGGAATTCCCACGGCGACAAGCTCACGAAGATGCCGAACGGTTTCAAGACCGTCGCGACCACGGAAAACTCCGAATACGCCGCGATTGAAAACCGCGCGAAGAAATTCTTCGGCCTACAATTCCATCCGGAAGTCGTCCACACGCCGCGCGGGAAGGAAATCATTTCCAATTTCGTCCACGGCGTTTGCGGTTGTGGCAAGAACTGGACGATGCGCAACTACCTCGATCAAGCCGTCGAAGAGATTCGCGCGCAAGTCGGCAAGGAACACGTCATTCTCGGCTTGTCCGGCGGCGTGGATTCCAGCGTGGCCGCGGCGCTCCTGCACAAGGCCATCGGCAATCAGCTCACCTGCATTTTCGTGAACAACGGCGTGCTGCGTTCGCGCGAAGCCGATGTCGTGCAGCAGGTGTTCGGCAAGAGTTTCAAGATCAAGCTGCAATACGAAGACGCGACGAAGATTTTCATGACGCGGCTCAAAGGCGTCACCGATCCCGAACGGAAGCGCAAGATCATCGGCAAGACGTTTATCGAAGTGTTCGCTGCCGCGATGAAGCGCGTGGGCAAAGCGAAGTTCCTCGCGCAGGGCACGCTGTATCCCGACATCATCGAATCCGTGCCGATCGCCGGCAATCCCGCCGCGCTCATCAAATCGCATCACAACGTCGGCGGCCTGCCGAAGAACATGAAGTTCAAACTCGTCGAGCCGCTGAAGAATTTGTTCAAGGACGAAGTCCGGCTGCTCGGCGAAGAACTCGGTGTGCCGAAGGAAATCGTCTGGCGGCAGCCGTTCCCCGGACCGGGCCTCGCCGTGCGCATCCTCGGCGAAGTCACGCCGTCGCGCTGCGAGATTTTGCGCAACGCCGACGCCATCGTCGTGGAAGAGATGAAGGCCAGCGGACTGTATTACAAGATCTGGCAGAGCTTTGCCGTGCTGCTGCCCGTGCGCAGCGTGGGCGTGATGGGCGACGAACGCACCTACGATTACACCATCGCCATCCGCGCCGTGGAATCGCAGGACGGTATGACCGCCGACTGGGTGAAGCTGCCTTACGATCTGCTGGAGAAACTCGCCAGCCGCATCATCAACGAGGTGAAAGGCGTGAACCGTTGCGTGTTCGACATCACCAGCAAGCCGCCGGGGACGATTGAGTGGGAGTGATTGGGCCGTATTTTCCCCCGTTTCCCCCGGGTGCGATGTAGCCTATTCATGCGGTATATTTGCCATTGTAAAAGAACCACCGGGCGATACATTGCCACCACCAGTCCAAGTATAGGTGAGTTATGTCAGACCAGTTTAATCGTGCGGGTGGCGGCGAAGATCTGTTGAAGCGTTCCTCGCTTTACCGCGAGTTCCTTGCTGAGCGCGAGGAGATCCTGCGCCATAAATGGCTCGAGTCCGAAAAAGCCGGGCGCGACATCGGCTTCGAGCAGGCTCTGACCGACTGGATCGTGAACCATCGCGCAGGTTGGCGAAAGTCCCGGCACATTTCGGCGGCCGCCAGAAACTGAACCGTCTCTCCGCCTCGAACCAGCCAAGCGCTGGTTCTTTCTTTTTTATGGCTGAAACCATTTCCCTCCTCGACGGCGCCGCCTTGCAGCGCATGCTCACGCGCATCGCCCACGAGATCGCCGAACGCAACGAGAACGGCAACGAAGTCGCATTGGTTGGCGTCCAAGAGAGCGGGGTTCCTGTGGCAAAGCGGCTGGCGGTCATCCTGGAACGCGTCTGGGGACATGCCGTTCCCACCGGCTCACTCGATATTTCCATGCATCGCGACGACCTCGACCAGCGCGTCGCCCCCAAATTGCATCCGACGGAAATCCCCTTTGACATCACCGGTCGCACGGTTGTGCTCGTGGATGACGTGTTGTTCAGCGGACGAACCATTCGAGCCGCAATGGACGCGCTGACCGACCTCGGCCGCCCCGCACGCATCCAACTTGCCGTGCTGGTGGACCGCGGCCATCGTGAATTACCCATCCGCGCAGATTTCGTGGGCAAGAACGTTCCGACGGCTCCAAATGAGCGGGTTCGCGTTGAATTGACTGAGCTGGTTGGTCGTGACGGCGTGGTTCTGGAGCGGAAATAATTGTGGCGAGTTCGCCCCGGAAACGGCAGCATCCGCCCGCGCATGGCCTGGAACCGCAAGCACCTGCTCGACATCGAATCTCTCACGGCGGAAGAAATCAACACCGTCCTCGATACCGCCCGTGCTTTTAAGACCGTCGGCGAGCGCGCCATCAAAAAAGTCCCGGCACTCCGCGGCAAAACGGTCGTGAACCTCTTCGTCGAGCCGTCCACCCGCACTCGCACCAGTTTTGAACTTTCCGAGCAACGTCTCTCCGCCGACATCATCAATTTTTCCGCCGACGCCTCGTCGTTGAAAAAGGGGGAATCACTCAAGGATACGGCAAAGAATCTGGAGGCGATGAACATCGATTTCATCGTCATCCGTCACAGCGCGAGCGGAGCGCCGCATTTTCTTTCCCGCGTGCTCGACGCCCACGTCATCAACGCCGGCGACGGCGCCCACGAGCATCCCACGCAGGCGTTGTTGGATACCTTCACCATCCGCGAGAAGAAGGGGCGGATCGACGGGCTGAACGTCACGATTCTCGGCGACATCCTTTACAGCCGTGTGGCGCGTTCCGACATCTGGTCGCTGACTAAGCTCGGTGCGAAGGTGACTTTGTGCGGCCCGTCAACGCTCGTGCCGAAGACGTTCGAACAGATGGGTTGCCGCGTGACGCACAACATGGAGGAAGCCATCCGCGACGCCGACGTCATCAACCTTTTGCGGATCCAGCACGAGCGCCAGCGCAAGACGATGTTCCCGAGCATCAACGAATACACCAAGCTTTTCGGGCTCGACAAACAGCGCCTCGCCATGACAAAACCCGACGTGCTCATCATGCATCCCGGCCCGATCAATCGTGGCGTGGAGATCGACAGCGACATCGCCGACGGCGAGCGGTCTGTCATCCTGGAGCAAGTGACCAACGGCTTAGCCGTGCGCATGGCAGTGTTGTTCCTGATCAACGGCGGCAAAGGCCCGCAGGAACTGTCAGCGAATTAATCTCAAAGCCAAAGCAGCAATGTCCGCGAAAACCACATCCTTGCGTCTCTTTCTCTCGGAGATCGCGAAAAGCCCGAAGCAGATGGGCACGGTGTGGCCCAGTTCACCCGCGCTCGCCGAGGCGATGGCCCGCTGGCTCCCCGAGCACAAGGGTGAACTCATGCTCGAACTCGGACCCGGCACCGGCATCGTGACGGAGAAGTTGTTGGAAGCTGGGTTGCCCGAGGAACAGTTGGTGGCGGTGGAAAAGTCCGAGCGTCTGGCCAGCTTCCTCCGCGAACGTTTTCCCAAGGCCCGCATCATCGAAGGAGACGCACTTGAACTCGACCGGGTGTTGGACGGGATGAAATTCGGCGCCGTGTTTTCCAGCTTGCCGTTGAAGGCGTTCTCGGAAGACCAAGTCGAACGCATCTCCTCGGCCATTCACAATGTCCTGCTGCCCGGCGGGAATTGGATCCAATACAGCTACCAGATCATCAACGGCCACGCGCCCGCGAAGACCTTTCACGCCGTGGACTCCGAGATCGTCTGGCAGAATCTTCCGCCCGCCAAGGTCAGCGTCTATCGCCGTTCGGCGTGACGCTCAGCCGAACATCAGCCGGCAGATAAATACTGCCACCACCACGCTGGTCAGGTCAGCCGTCAATCCCGCGAGCAACGCATGTCGCGCGCGTTTCACGGCGACGGACCCAAAGTAAACCGCCAGCACGTAGAATGTCGTCTCGGTGCTGCCGTAAATCGTGCCTGCCGTTCGCGCAATCAGACTGTCCGGCCCCCATTGTTTCACCAGCTCAGTGAAGAATCCAAGCGAGCCGCTCCCGCTCAGCGGACGCACCAAAACCATCGGCAGCAAGTCGGTGGGAAAATGCAACGGCTTCAAGATGGGTGAAAGCGCATCGCTTATCATGTCAATACCGTGGGCCGCGCGGAACATCCCGACTGCCACCAGCATCGCGACGAGATACGGGATGATACGGATCGCCACGTCGAAGCCTTCCTTCGCGCCGTCCACGAATTCTTCATAGACCTTCACGCGCCGCAGGATCGCGTAAAGCGGGATGGCCGAGAGCAGGAACGGGATTGAAAGCAACGAAACGGCGCTGACCGTGCGGATGAAGTAATTTTGCTTCGCCGCCTCTTCCGAAATCGGCAACCCAAAGCTCTGCGGAAAAACCATTCGCGCGAACAGAAAGCCGAAGAACAACCCAAACGCCGCCAAAATAATTCCGCCCCACCATCGCAACGGCCGCAACGTTGCCGCCTCTTTCACCGCAGGTTTTTCATTTTCAGTTTTGGCTGCCTGAGTGGTCTCTGCTTTCCGATTTTCGACTTCCGCTTTCGTTATCTGGAACATCGGTAGCTTGCTTAGGAATTTCGCCATCAACACGCCGCAGATGCAGGCGCTGGCGGTGCAGATGATGCTCGTGCCGACGATGGCCGTGGGATTCGTGGACTTGTTCGCGGCAAGGATCGCGATGGCCGTGACCGGGATCAGCTGGATGCCGCTGGTGTTGATGGCGAGGAACGTGCACATCGCGTTCGTCGCCGTGCCGGGAGTTTTGTTAAGCGACTCCAGATCCTTCATCGCGCGCAAGCCGAGCGGCGTGGCGGCGTTGCCAAGGCCGAGCATGTTCGCGGCGATGTTCATGAGCATGGAGCCCATCGCCGGATGCTCGGGCGGCACGTCGGGGAAGATGCGCTTCATCAGCGGACGCAGCGCCCGCGCCAGCAAGGCCACCAGCCCGGCGCGCTCCGCCAGCCGCATGATGCCCAGCCACAGCGCCATCACGCCGATGAGCGAGAATGAAATCTTCACCACGGCGGTATCAGCCATCTCGAGGGCCTTGTCGGCAACGTCTTTCAATTGGCCGTTCCAGCCGCCGATCAGCACGGCCAGCAACATCAGCGCGAGCCAGATGTAATTGAGCATGGGCCAACCCTATCCCGCCCGCCGCCCGCCGAAAAGCCGGAAGCCGTCCGGCCTAATTTAGAATCATTCCAATTATTGACACGGTGCGTGGAGCCCGTATCTTGCGCGGCCCGTGAAACGGAAGGACACAACCACCGCCGCGCCGAGCCAGTTGAGCGAACAACTGGCCGCGACGGGCTTTCGCTTCACGCAGCAGCGGCGGCAGGTCTATGACGTGTTGATCCAGAAGCGCGATCATCCGACCGCCGAGGAAGTTTTCCTGCGCTCGAAGAAGTCGATGCCCGACATCTCGATGGCGACGGTTTACAATTGCCTCGATGCGTTGGTGCAGGCCGGCCTGGCGCAGCAGGTGAAGGTGGAGCGCGGCGCCGCGCGGTTCTGCCCGAACATGCACGAGCATTGGCATTTTCACTGCAACGAGTGCGGCGGGGTATTCGACATGGACATGCCGTCCATCAAGCCGGATGACTTCCCGTTGCCGCGCGGTTTCAAGGTTGACCAGTTTGAGTTTGCCGCCCACGGTGTGTGTTCGGCATGCGCCAGCCGGCGCAAGAAGTAACCCAGTTTTCGACCATGAGCACAGCGACAGAGACCATTGAGAGCCTCGTCAAACAAGAATACAAATACGGGTTTGTCACGGACATCGAAAGCGAGTCCGCGCCGCTCGGTTTGAACGAGGACATCGTCCGCTTCATCTCTGCCAAGAAAGGCGAGCCGGCGTGGATGCTCGAATGGCGCCTCAAGGCCTATCGCCACTGGCTGACGCTCACCCCGCCAACGTGGCCGAAGGTCGAGTATCCGCCCGTGGATTTTCAGGCCATCTCTTATTACAGCGCACCGAAGAAAGCCAGCGACGGTCCCAAGAGCCTCGATGAAGTGGATCCCAAACTCCTCGAAACCTACGAGAAGCTCGGCATCCCGTTGCGCGAACGCGGCCGTCTGGCAGGCGTAGCGATGGATGCGGTGTTTGATTCCGTCTCCGTCGGCACCACGTTCAAGGAAGCGCTGGCCGAGAAGGGCGTCATCTTCTGCTCGATGAGCGAAGCGGTGAAGGAACATCCTGAGCTGGTAAAAAAATACATCGGCTCGGTGGTGCCTTACACCGACAACTTTTACGCCGCGCTGAACTCCGCCGTCTTCAGCGACGGTTCCTTCTGCTACATCCCGAAGGGCGTGCGTTGCCCGATGGAGCTCTCGACCTATTTCCGCATCAACGCCAGCAACACCGGCCAGTTCGAGCGCACGCTCATCGTCGCGGACGAAAGTTCGCACGTGAGTTACCTCGAAGGCTGCACCGCGCCGATGCGTGACGAGAACCAGCTCCACGCAGCCGTCGTCGAGCTTGTCGCAATGGACAACGCCGAAATCAAATACTCGACCGTGCAGAACTGGTATCCCGGCGACGAAAACGGCAAGGGCGGCATCTACAACTTTGTCACGAAGCGCGGCCTCTGCAAAGGCAAGAACTCGCGCATCACGTGGACGCAGGTCGAGACCGGTTCCGCCATCACGTGGAAATATCCAAGCTGCATTTTGCTCGGCGACAATTCGAAGGGTGAGTTTTATTCCGTTGCCGTCGTGAACAACATGCAGCAGGCCGACACGGGCACGAAGATGATCCACATCGGCAAGAACACGAAGAGCACCATCGTCTCCAAGGGCATCTCGGCGGGCCGCGGGCAGAACAGCTATCGTGGTTTGGTGGAGATTCGCAAGAGCGCGATCAACTCCCGCAACTTCTCACAGTGCGACTCGATGCTCATCGGCAACAAGTGTGGCGCGCACACGTTCCCATACATCGAAGTGAAGAACACGTCGTCGAGCGTCGAGCATGAAGCCACGACGTCGAAGATCGGTGAAGACCAGATATTCTATTGCAACGCGCGCGGCATCGCGACGCAGGACGCCGTGAACATGATCGTGAACGGCTTCTGCAAGGAAGTGTTCAAGGAACTCCCGATGGAATTCGCCGTCGAAGCGCAAAAGCTT
Source organism: Verrucomicrobiota bacterium (assembly GCA_041181065.1). Taxonomy (GTDB): domain Bacteria; phylum Verrucomicrobiota; class Verrucomicrobiia; order Limisphaerales; family DSYF01; genus DSYF01. The sequence continues at coordinate 12,875 of JBEGQI010000317.1, forward strand.
CTCGGTGTGAGCCTCGAAGGCAGCGTGGGCTAGAGACTAATTTCACGAATTGCCACGGATTCCATTGGTGTGAATTCGTATGATTCGTGTCAGACTTTTTGAACTGAAATGAGCAAGCAACCGATTCTTGAAATCAAAAACCTCAGCGCGGGCGTTGAGGGCAAGCAGATCCTCAAAGGCATCAGCCTCACCATCAACGAAGGCGAAGTCCACGCCGTGATGGGACCGAACGGCTCCGGCAAGAGCACGCTCGCCAGCATCCTGGCCGGTCGTGACGGCTACGACATCCTGGGCGGCGAAGTCATCTATCGCGGCAAGGATCTGCTCGACCTCGATCCCGAGGAGCGCGCGCGCGAAGGCATCTTCCTCGCGTTCCAATATCCCGTCGAGATCCCCGGCGTGAACAGCACTTACTTCCTCAAGGCCGCGCTCAACGAGATCCGCAAGCACCACGGCCAGCAGGAACTCGACGCCATGGAATTCCTCACGCTCGTGAAGGAAAAGATGAAGCTGCTCGAACTGCGCGAAGACCTGCTCAAGCGCTCCGTCAACGAGGGCTTCTCCGGCGGCGAAAAGAAGCGCAACGAAATCTTCCAGATGGCCGTGCTCGAGCCCAAGCTCGCCATCCTCGATGAGACCGATTCTGGTCTCGACATCGACGCGCTCCGCATTGTGAGCGACGGCGTGAACAAGCTGCGCGCCAACGACCGCTCGCAGCTCGTCATCACGCACTATCAACGGTTGTTGACCTATATCGTGCCAGACTTCGTGCACGTGCTGGCGGATGGCCGCATCCTGCGCACCGGCAACAAACAGCTCGCGCTTGAACTTGAACAGAAGGGTTACGACTGGCTGCTGAAAGACGCCGCCATCAAGGCGTAATCGGACGGACAGATTTTTGCGCAAACCGGCGTCACACGACGCCGGTTTTTCTTTTACGGCTCCGACACACGGGCGCGGAAGAAAATCGGGTCTGCGGTGTTGGTCGAAATGATGAGCTGCTGCACGCGGTTGCTGGCGGGATAGAACGGCTGGTTGAACGCGGCGCTCACCGGCGTCCAATTCGCAGCCGGCAGGGGATCAAAGGATTGTTGTAATTCCACGGCGCGATTCGCCGGCTGGGTCCAGGAGATGATGGCAGCGCCGTTGCTTGGTGCGGCCGCCAGTCCCCAGCCGCTTGCGGGAGACAGCGGGTCGGTGCCCGTGAGATACTCGAGATAGTTCTTCGCGCTGTCGTTGTCGTAATCCTCAAGCTCACCAGTGCCAAGTGCATTGGTGCTACCAAACTGTTGTAACTGCCACGCTGCGTAAGTCTGGAAATTCGTCAAATCGGTAGAGATCCAACGCGCGATCAAGTTGGCGCCATTGGTGTCCACGAGCGCAGAAGCGAGCGGCGGCATCTGGCCCGCGCCACGCGTGCTCATGCGTTGGTGGATGAGCGAAAGATTGGTGATGCCGGGTGCGATGATGCGGTTGTTGGTGTTGCCAAAATTGTTAAACGGGATTCCGTTGATGAGGTTCGCGTTGCGGGTAGGCGTGCTGATGCGGCCATCCCAAGACGTGATTAAACCGCCCGGCTGATGGCAGAAGGAGCAATTGGCTTTGAGGTAGGAGCGGGCGCGCCATTCGAGGCTCGCAGTCTCGTTGGTGATGTGGGCCAAGGCACGGAGCGAATTGAGATTGCTGACGGGGGCGGTGAAATAACCGGCGTCGCTAAAGGCTTGAAGCTGGTTGGCGCCTGCGTAGTTCGTCGTGGCACGGTTCAGTTGGAACGTGTCGAAACCCAGCGAACCGCCCGCGTTCATGGAGTGACAAGTGAGACATTCGCCGCGCCCAGGATAATGCCATTGCTGTGTCCGCATGGTGCCGCCTTCATCCACAAGCAACGCTTCATCCAGGCCTTCCTCGGCGATGAGCAGGGCGTTGGTCGGCGGCGTGGTCCAGCGGTAGGTCAGGCCGTAAACGCCATTGGTGTAGCGCACGATGAAGCGCGTCTCCAGCCGCCGCGCCTCGTGTGTCACGGTGTTGGTCTCGAAGTCGAAATGTTTGATCCACACTGTGCCGGCAGGAAATTGCCAGACGTTCTCCGCATTGAAGTTGATGAAGAGGTTGGTGTCGGGCACGGAGAACCACCGCGACTTGATGGCGTTGTCGGACCAAAAGGGCAGGTTCAACTCGTAGGGCTGCACGCCGAGGTTGGGTGTCAGCGAAGCAAGGTCCGCAAAGGCGCCGGTGTCCGCGAGCGTAGGTGGCGCGGTCAGATTGGTGGCAGTGGTCAACCGCTTGAGGATCCCTTCGGTGACATCCGTGAACAGGACGTCACCGTTGCGCGGGTCAAAGCCGAACGAGCTGACGCCCGCATCGGTGGCGAGCAATCCGAACGGGACGGCATTGGTGCCATTGGGTTGCGCATACCAGATGCGGCCGGATGCGTAATCACCGAAGATGTATTTACCATCGAGGCTGGGGAAGCGCGTGCCGCGATAAACCACGCCACCGATGACGGCACTACCTTGATTGGTGGCCGTGCCGTGAGCGTAGGTGATGATGGGTGTGCGCGCAGAAAATCCGCTCGGCGCCTGCGCAGCTTTGGGGCCGGCCACCAGCCCTTCAGTATAGGCCCAGCCATAGTTGCCGCCGGGCACGACGACGTTGACTTCCTCCCACAGGTTTCCGCCAACATCGCCGACGTAGAGTGTGCCGTTCGTATCGAAGGAAAAGCGCCACGGGTTGCGCAATCCGACGGCCCAAAACTCTTGGCGGAGCAGATTCGTGTTGATGGCTGAGCCGTTGAAGTTCGTCGCGCCCACGAACGGATTGTTCGTCGGGATGCGGTAATTGAACGCCCCGCCCCAGCCCTCAAATCGATGGGCCGCATTGGTCTTCGGCAGCAAATTCCCCGGCTTCAGGTCTAAATCGAGACGCAGGATGCCGCTCCAAAAATCATTCGTGATCCTCTGGGAGTTGTTGAATTGGTCGTCCTGCCCACCTTCATCCCCGGTTGAGACATAAAGATAGCCATCGGCACCGAATTGCAGGCAGCCACCGTTGTGGTTGACGCCGTCGTCGGGCATGGCCAGCACGCGCAACTCCGAGTTGGCGTTGGCCACGTTGGGATTGGTCGCGGAGACGGTAAACCGCGACAGGCATTCATGATAACCCGTGTTCAATGAACCGTTGAGGTTGGTCGTGCGGATGCTGGTGGAAGTATAGTAGACATAGAACCAGCCATTGCTCGCATAGTTGGGATGAAACGCCAGCCCCAGCATCCCGAGTTCGTTGTCGGCCACCGGTGGCGTGACGCGGGACGAGATGTCCAAAAACACCGTCCGGGTGGGAGCTGCCAGATTCGAGATGACGGAAATGGTCCCATACTGCTCAACGACAAATAGGCGGTTGGTTTCACCGGGGGGTGTCACGATGGCCACCGGATAAGTGAACGACAGTCCGCCAAAGGCTGGCGCCGTGCCGAAGCCCGACTGCGGCGGGGTGGCGGGCAGCGTGAGTGTGGTGTTGGGCACACGCGCGGCAGCGTCGGCGTAGCCTGTCAGCGCCAAAATAATCAGGGACAGACCGTAGTTGAACCGTCGGCAAAACATCCGCTACTCATAACGCAAGACCGGCTAACAATCAAAGCGAGTGATGTCCGCAGAACTCGCCGTGAATACCCGGTGGATCTACCCACCAAGCCCAAGTGAATAAGAAGTCGGCCGCGCCCTGATATTTCCGTTGCGAGACTCACGGGGCAGACTTAGCTTCCGTGACAGGCAGCCGTAAACTCTCAACTCACCACGATTATGTATTTCGGCGTTGATTATCATCCGGAACAGTGGGTCTTTCCCTACGGTGGCACCGCAGAAACTCCCGAGGCGGAATGGGAGAAGGACATCGAAATGATGACCGCTGCGGGTGTGAACGTGGTTCGGATCGGCGAATACACCTGGGGCCTGTGCGAACGGGAAGAAGGCAAGTTCGACTTCGCGTGGCTGAAGCGCGTGATGGACCTTTTGAACAAGGCGGGCATCAAGGTTGTCGTCGCCACCCCCACTTCCGCGCCGCCCATCTGGCTCGCGAAGAAGCATCCCGAAATCCTGCCCGTGGATGCAAATGGTTCCACCAAACATGAAGGCACCCGCCGTGCCGTCTGCCTGAACAGCGAGGTTTATTGGAACCACTCAAAGGCGGTCGTCGAGCAGTTGGCCAAGGCTGTCGGACAGCATCCGGGACTGATCGCGTGGCAGATCGACAATGGCATCGGCGGTAATTTCACTGAAGCGTCATTCAATGAGGACGCCCGCCGCGACTGGCATCTGTGGCTGGAGGCCAAATACGAAACCGTCGAAAAGCTGAACAACCTGTTGGGTCTCCGTCATTGGGGCCAGGTGGTCAGCGATTTCAAACAGGTGCCCATGCCCATGAACGCGCCCGCGGTCCACAACCCCGCGCTGGTCCTCGATTGGAACCGCTTTTGCAGTGACACCATCGTCCAGTTCATCCGCATGCAAGCGGACATCCTGCGCGCTGCTGCGCCCCAATGTCCGGTCACGACCAATCTGCGGGCGTTGCGCCACAAGTTCGACCACTTCGACATGGCCGAGGTGCTGGACTTCGTCGCCATCGAAAGCGCTGCAGCGATCCGCACACGCTCGGCAGAACTGGCGTGCGAGATCGACATGTTGCGCTCGTTGAAGAAGGACGGGGTGAATTCGCCCGACGGTGGCGCCGGTTTCTGGGTGATGGAACACAAGGCCGGCAACGTCTCGTGGGAGGATGTGAACTCGCTCGTGCGTCCGGGCGTGCTGCGCATGTTTACATATCAGCTCATTTCGCGCGGCGCCGACTCGGTGCTCTTCTTCCGCTGGCGTCAACCGCGGTTTGGTCCGGAAAAATTCCACGGGGCGGTTCTCCCGCACTCAGGCCGCAAGACCAGTCGTGTTTATCGCGAAGTGGCCCAGCTCGGTGAAGAGCTAAAGCTTCTCGCTCCCGCGCTGCAAGGCACCAAGGTCGCGCCCGAGGTTTGCATCCTCTACACGCACGACAACGAGTGGACGCTGCAACTGCCGCAGCAGCCGAACAAGTTCTTCGGCCTGCGCGACCACATCCAGCTTTTCTACGCCGCGTTCCACGATAAGAACATCGCCGTGGATTTCGCACGGCCCACGGAAGACCTGTCGCGCTACCGGCTCGTCATCGCGCCGTCGTTGCACCTGTTGCGCGGCTCGGAGGCGGACAACCTCAAGCTCTACGTCCAGAACGGCGGCACGCTCGTCGGCACGTTCAACACCGGACTGGTGGATGAACATCACCTCGCACCCGACACCGGTTACCCGCACGACCTGACCGATTTGTTCGGCCTGGAAGTTTCCGAGTTCGACATGCTGCCCCCGGGCGAGGAAAACCATCTCACTTTCAAAGGCGCCTTCCCCACGAGCCATCTGCATCCAGCCAAACTCTGGTGCGACATCATCGAGCCCAAGGAATGTCAGGTGCTCGCGTCCTACTCCCGTGACTTCTATTCCGGCAAGCCCGCGATGACGATGAACACCTACGGTCTCGGCAAGGCCATCTATCTCGGCACGATGAGCCACCAGCACTTCTACATGGACCTCGTGACGTGGCTGCGCCAGCTCTGCAACCTGCATCCGCTGCTCAAGGTGCCGGAGCAGATCGAAGTCAGCATGCGCGAGAAGGATGGCGTGCGGATTCATTTCCTGCTCAACCACAAGCCATCCCCGGTGCGCGTGCAATTCTACAAGCCGATGCACGACCTGCTCACGGGCGCGAACATCGTGGGCAATCACGATCTGCCCCCGCACGGCGTCCTGGTGCTCGGCGAACGCGTCGAGGCGCATCAGGAAACGCACGAGCAAACGCCGGCAGGCGAAACAGCGGCGGCGACAGCGTGATGCTTACCCCGCCCCCCAGACGCATTCCTCCGCTTGGCCCGGGCAAACGCTCGGCGAAGCAGCGGGTGCTCGCGCAATGGCGTGGCGTTGATCTTGCCCCGCTCGAAAAGGCTCGCGCCAAAACATCCAAGTCCGCTGGCGATGTCCTCCCGAAAGTCCTTGGCGAACTGCGCATGGACAAGCGCCAAGCCGAGGCGGAGGTGATGCGCGTGTGGAATTCATTGATTGACCCAAACATCGTGAAGCACGCCCAGCCAACTGGACTGAACAAAGGCACGCTTTTTGTCACCGTGGACAGCAGTGTGTGGCTCGCTGAAATCATCCGCTACCGCAAACGCGAAATCCTCGAGCGCCTCCAAAACAGCTTTGGGAAGGAATTGGTGGCGAAAATTTCGTTCCGGGTGGGTTGAAAGATTTAGCAGCACCCTTTCAAGTGGGCCAGACCGGGTGAATATGGGGAATTCTTGTGGACGCTCCGCCGCTTCTGAGTGAATTTCTGGCTAACTACAAAGAGAATATGAAAACGATTCTGTGCCTCATGGTCATCGCCTTCGGTTTTGTTGCCCAACAAGCCCACGCTCAGGGAGCTGCTGGCGCCATCGCCAAACAGCGTGCCAAGGAAGTCGTCAACCAAAACAACGTCCGCCAAGGTATCGGTGCTCCAGCGGCGCCCTCCCAACCACCCACAGCCCAACCCGGCCAGCCGCAACGCCCCGATCCTGTGGCGAAAATCAAAGCAGACATCGCTGCCATCTCGGGCAATTCGGCGGTTTCCGTAGAACAGAAGAAGCAATTGACAACAGACATCCTCGCCTGCGCTCGCGGCAGCAAAAAACCAGCGCTGGCTACGGTGGAAAAATTCTCCGCCGGGCTCGCGGAGGCGATCGCTGGAAAATCCGTTGAATCCGGGGCGCAATCGCGGCTCGCCGCCGACATCAATCTCGCCGTCAACAGCGCCAGCCTGCCTGCCCAACGCACCACCGAGGTCGGCGACGATGTGCAGGCGATTTTACAGAACGCCGGATTGACGCGCGGCGCAGCAGTCAATGTCACGAGCCACCTCAAAGCTGTGATGACGGAGTTGCAGACCGCGAAATGAAGCCAGCGTCTTAATCCCAACCTTACGTTTGATTCCCTCGCAAGCTCGCGAGCGATTTAGATTGCGAGCAAGTGTTAGCTTAAAAAGCAAGCCATGCCCACCCCCGCTCAAGTCCGCTGCCCAACTTGCCAGAAGCGCGGCGACTGGTTTGCGGGCAAGTTCGGGCCATTCTGCTCCAAGCGTTGCCGGCTAATCGACCTTGGCAAGTGGTTTGGTGAGGAACACACCATCTCCGAGCCGTTAAAGCCCGCACATTTCGAGGAGTTTTCCGAGTTGCCAGAGAACATCGACCCAGACCGGCCTCAATCCCCCCGTTGATTTGCGCGGTCTTAAATTTGGCGTAAGGTTCCCCTGCTTTTGCACGACGAACGGCCATGAAACGAATCTCAAATCTGGCATTGATCTGCGGGCTGCTGCTCGCCGGCGCGGCTTCGGCGCTTTCCTCGAATATGAACACGAACAAGACTGAAATGGCGACAATTGGCGGCGGTTGTTTCTGGTGCCTCGAAGCGTGCTTCGAGCTGTTGCCTGGAGTAAAAGCCGTAACCAGTGGTTATTCGGCTGGCGCAAAGGAGAACCCGACCTACAAGGAAGTCTGCGGTGGCGATACCGGCCACGCAGAAGTAGTGCAGATTGAATACGACCCGGCGGTGACGAGCTTTGAGAAATTGCTGGAAACGTTCTGGCAAATACACGATCCGACCACGCTGAATCGCCAAGGCCAAGATGTCGGCACGCAATACCGGTCAATCATCCTGTATCACAACGAAGCTCAGAAGGCGGCGGCAGAGAAGTCCATGGCTGAAGCGCAAAAGGAACTGAGTCGCCCCATCGTCACACAGATCGTGCCGCTGAAAAAGTTCTGGCCGGCGGAGGCGTATCATCAGGATTATTTCCGCAACAACCCGAATCAGGGTTATTGCCAAATGGTGGTGCGACCCAAGGTGGAAAAGGTTGAGAAGAAGCTGAAGGCGACGGAGCACAAGTGATCTACTGCGGCTCCCCAACCGGAAATTTTGGCGCGGATTCCGAGTTTCTAAGGCTCCCGTTGGAAGCGGGATCAGTTATCCTGTCTCTTACACCAAACGACCTGTCGCTGCCTCAGGTCACCCTCTGCATCGGACCGGTCAATCACTGCCAGGGATAGGTCAGGCGGTCGGGTGGATAGCAGGTCGGGTCTGGGGCCTAGGTCGACCGGTCGATTGGACCGGTTGTCCTGTCACCTGCATAGGTCAACGTGTCCAAGCCCTAGGTCGACCTGTCGAAACGATAGGCTGACCTGTCGTGGGGACCGGTCAACCTGTCGGTGGCACAGGTTGATCTGTGCACAAGTGGCTTAAAACAAGTGATTTGAACATTTTCGGCCTGCCTTGTGCCGAGTTGGGAGAAAACTCACCTCGCGGGGGGTGGCGTCACCCGGATTTCGGCGGGAAATCAAAAACGGCGGCTCGTTTCCGAGCCGCCGTTTGCTGTTTCAGAATCCGATTACAGGCCCTTGCTGAGCATGAACTTCAGGAGTTCGCCCACGCGGCAGCTGTAGCCCCATTCGTTGTCATACCAGCTCACGAGCTTGAAGAAGCGCTTGTTCAACTCGATGCCGGAGCCGGCGTCGAAGATGGACGAGTTCGTGCAGTGGATGAAATCCGTGCTGACGACTTCGTCGCTGGTCCAGGCGAGGATGCCCTTGAGGTAGGTCTCGCTGGCCTTCTTCATCGCGGCGCTGATTTCGGCGTAGCTGGTGTCCTTCGTCGTCTTGACGGTGAGGTCCACGCAGGAAACCGTCGGCGTCGGGACGCGGAACGCCATGCCCGTGAGCTTGCCCTTCACTTCGGGGCAAACGAGCGCGACGGCCTTCGCGGCGCCGGTCGAGGACGGGATGATGTTCTGCGCGGCGGTGCGGCCACCCTTCCAGTCCTTCTTGGAGGGCCCGTCCACCGTCTTCTGCGTCGCGGTGTAGGCGTGGATCGTGGTCATCAGACCTTCCTCGATGCCGAAACCTTCCTTGAGCAACACGTGCACGAGTGGCGCGAGGCAGTTCGTGGTGCAGGATGCGTTGGAAATGATGTGGTGCTTGGCCGCGTCATACTTGTCGTTGTTGACGCCCATGACGACGGTGATGTCCTCGTTCTTGCCGGGAGCGGAGATGATGACCTTCTTGGCGCCGGCGGTGATGTGGCCGTAGCAACCCTTGGCGTTCGTCTTATCAGCGTCGGTGAAAAGGCCGGTGGACTCGATGACGAGTTCCACGCCGAGCGCTTTCCAAGGCAATTCAGCGGGCGTCTTGGCGCTGACGACGAGGATTTCCTTGCCGTTCACAACCAACACGTCGTCCTCGGCTTTGTCCGCCGAAGACTTCTTGGAGCCGACCGTGCCGTTGAAGCGGCCCTGGGTGGAATCGTATTTAAGCAAGTAAGCGAGGTTGTCCGCCGGAACGATATCGCCCACGGCCACAACTTCGATGTCTTTGCCAACCAGTCCTTGTTCGACCATTGCGCGGAAGACGAGGCGTCCGATGCGGCCGAACCCGTTGATTGCTACTTTCACTGCCATAATTTCAGTTTCGAGTTCTAGGTTTGGTTCAATTGGACCGGCCCAACATGAATCACACTGGTCCGGTCAGCCGGTGAGAATATCGTAGGCGTGAAAGAATGCCGAACATTTTTTGAGAGAAACTTAACATCCCTTGACCAGTTCAGAGGCTGGGAACGGCCCACAAGTCAGGGCTCGGTGCATGGGTTGACATTGAGGGGCGTGTTTGGCTTAATCTGCGCCCCTTCGTGGTAGGTTACCCAAGTGGCCAACGGGGGCAGACTGTAAATCTGCTGGCTTACGCCTTCTCTGGTTCGAATCCAGAACCTACCACCACCTCTCTTGTTGCCAATTGAGGCGACTCCTGAGGCGGAGGGACAACAAACCTTGACGCGCCTTGTAGTTCGCGCGTTGAACCAAACCAAACCAGACAAAATGAAAAAACTCACCCTTTGCACCAGCTTGATTGCCGCTCTGACACTGTTTGTCGGCTGCGATAACAGCAACAAGCCCACGACGCCCACGACAAATAATACGCCTGCGGCTGCGCCAGCCCCAACTGCCGCACCCGCCCCGGCTGAAACCGCGAAGCCGGTTGAAACTGCCGTCAAAGCTGTGAACACCACGGTGGACGCGACCAAGACGGCTGTTGAAAAGACTGTCACGGACACCAAGGCCGCCGCGACCACGGCAGCAACGACCACCGTTGCCGACGTCACGGCCAAATTCAATTCCATCGTGGATCAAGCCAAGACATTGCTCGGCCAGAACAAATACACCGACGCGATGAACACGCTCCAACAACTCGCCAATTTCAAGCTCACGGCGGAGCAGGAAAAAGTCGTCTCTGACCTGAAGGCTCAAATCCAAAAGGCGATGGCGTCCAAAACGGTCAGCAACCTGCTGAAGTAATCAGCCCGTTACCACGCCGCTGACCAAGCCAAGAACAGCAAAACAAAAATCACAAATGAAACTGAATCGATATACCTCACTCCTCTGCGTTGCCGCGTGCGTCGCCACCGCGATCAGCAGCTTCGCCCAAAGCGCGCCCACCGCCCCCGCGACTCAGAAGGACACCGGCTGGATCACCACCGCCGCGTTCAACCTCTCGCTCTCCAAGGGCAACACTGATAACCTGCTTGCTGGCGGAAACTTGCTCACTTCCCGCAAGTGGGATGTGAACGAACTGGACCTCGGCATCGACGGACTTTACGGCGAGACCGACGGCGTCCGCAGCGCGGGCAACCTCCATGGTTTCGGCCAATACAACCGCCTGTTCAACGCCCGCCTGTTCGGATTGTTGCGCTTGGACGCGGTCAACGACTCCATCGCGGACATCGATTACCGCGCCACCCTCAGCCCTGGTGTCGGTTATTACCTCATCAAAGAAACCAACACCTTCCTCCGCTTCGAAGCCGGTCCGGGCTTTGTCTTCGAAAAGGTGGGCGGCGTCAGCGACAGCTACGTGACGCTCCGCTTGGCCGAACGCTTTGAACACACACTCAATGAGCGCGTGAAACTCTGGCAGTCCTTCGAACTCCTCCCGGCAGTGGAAGACTTCAGTGATTACGTGCTCAATACCGAAGTCGGCTTGGACACCAGCCTCACGAAGAAACTCAGCCTCCGCACCTTCGTGCAGGATACCTACGACAGCACCCCGGCCGTCGGCCGCAAAAAGAACGACGTCAAGCTCGTCGTCGCCATCGCTTACAAGTTCAACTGACAAACCTTTCTCCCAAACCGGCCGCGGCATCTGCCCGGCCGGTTTTTTGTTGTCGTCATTCAACGACTCGGCTTGCTACCGCCAAGGGAAATAGCTAAATGCTAAAGTTGTGGCAGCGGTTTTTGCCCTATGAACAAATCCCTGAACCCTCACAACCAAGAGGCGGACAGTCTGAGTTCCATTCTGGCCCGATTCGGATTCGGCTCAGGTCTTGCGTGGCTGCTGCTGGGGTTGGGTCTCACGGCCACCATCGGTTTGTGGATGCTGGCCCAACGCAATCACGAAGCCGAGGAGCGCCGCCATTTCGAGGTAAGTTGCGCCCAAATCCATCAGGGCGTATTGGAAGCGTTGAAAAATGGCGAACGCGCCCTGCGGCCCGCCGCCGTGTTGGTCACACCCGCTGCAGGCACGGACACACACACATGGCAGGCTTACCTGGATCAAATCGGCCTTTCGACGCTCTATCCGGAAGTTTCAACCATCGGCTACGCCGCGCGGGTTCCAGCTTGGGACAAGAACGCCTTCATCCGCGAAGCGAACAAGTCCATCTTGCCCGGCTACACGATCTGGCCGGAGGACACGAACCGGCTGGAATTCTTTCCCGTCAAGCTCATCGCACCATACCCGTCCGAAACCAACTGGCTCGGCTACGACATGGGCAATGATCCCGAGCGTATTGCCTCCGCTTGGATCGCCTGCGAATCGAACACGGTCGCCATGACCCCGAAATGGCAGATGACCGTTTCAAACCAAAACGTGGATCTCGTCTCCATGTATCTGCCCGTCTTCGCTGAAAACCTTTCCCACGAAAAACCCTACGAACGGCGGCTGGCCGTTCGTGGATGGGTATTCGCTCGTTTTCCCATCAACGCCCTCCTCGACCACGTGCTCGAACCGGAAGAGGCGGCCATCGATTTCGAAATCTTCGATGGACCGAAGCTGACGACCACCAATTTGCTTTTCGATTTCGACGGCAAGTTGCATTCCGGCATGCGCGACTCCAGCCGGATTTTTTCCCACACCAACACCCTCACCTTCGGAACGCGCACGTGGTCCATCTATTACTCCGCGTCAAAGGACTTCCGCTCCACACGTCAATCGGGGCAGCCAGCGGTCGTGCTCGCCGCCGGCCTGGCGCTCACCATCCTTGGTGTTGGCATCGTCTTCATGCAATCCGGCGCCCGGCGCCAGGCTTACTCCCTTGCCGAGCAGATGACCGCCCGGCTCCGCCTGCAAGAACGCGCCATCACCTTCGCCAGCAACGGCATCATCATCACCGATCCCAGCAAGCCCGGCAACCCGGTCATCTACGCCAACCCCGCCATGGCCCGTATCACCGGTTATGCCGCACAGGACTTGATCGGGCGCGCCAATCGTTTCCTCCAAATCGCCGAGCCTGACCAGCCCGGATCGGCCGAACTTCAGGAAGCTTTTGACCGCGGCGGCGCCTGCCACATCGTCGTGAAGAGCCGTCGCAAAGACGGCTCCGAATTCTGGAACGAGATCACCGTCTCCCCCGTTCGCGACGACGCCGGCCACCTCATCAACTTCATCGCCATCTCCGAGGACGTTACCGAACGCCAAAAGGCCGAGCAGACCCTCGCCCAGCAATTCCGCCGGCAATCCGCCCTCGCCGAGATCGAACTCTCCATCAACGAACAGCGCGAACTCCTCGCGGTGCTTGACCGCATCGTCCACGCCACGATGAACCTGCTCCCCGCCAGCGAGGCCAGCATCGTCCTGTGGGACGCCAAGAATCAGGTCTTCAACATCAACGCCAGCACGGAGAGCCGCCGCGGCGGCAAATTTGCCGCCTCCCAAGTCCGCCGTCAGGGCGGCGCCACGCGTCACATCATCGAGAGCCGCAAACCCCACATCGTCAGCAAACTCGATGAAGACACCCTGCCCGTGAACCCCACCGCCCGCGAATCCGGCCTCCGCGCCTACGCCGGCTTCCCGCTTCTAGCCGAAGGCGAAGCGCTCGGTGTCCTTTACGCGCTCGACATGAAGCCGCGTGTCTTCACGCCCGACGAACTCGAATTCCTCAGCTCCCTCGCCCACCGTGCCGCCGCCGCCATCGTTCGCGTCCGCCTTTACGAACGCCTGCGGGACGCGAAGGACGCCGCCGAAGCCGCCAACCGTGCGAAGAGCGAATTCCTCGCGAACATGAGCCACGAGATCCGCACCCCGATGAACGGCATCATCGGCATGACGGAACTTGCCCTCGAATCTCCCCTCTCCGCCGAGCAACGCGGCTACCTCGGCACCGTGCGCAATTCCGCCAACGACTTGCTCCGCCTCATCAACGACATCCTCGACTTCTCGAAGATCGAGGCCGGCAAGATGGAACTGCACCCCGAACGCTTCAACCTCCGCAACGCCATGAGCGAAACGTTGAAGTCCCTCGCCCTCCGCGCCCACGAGAAAGGACTCGAACTCACGCTCCACGTCCTCCCCAACGTCCCCAACGCCCTCGAAGGCGACCTCATCCGCATCCGCCAGCTCGTCATCAACATGGTCGGCAACGCCATCAAGTTCACCGAGCACGGCCACATCGGCGTCGAGATCCGCCGCGCCGGCAGCGACACCGCCCACGTCGCCAAACGCCGCGGCCAGCAACCCGCCAGACGCGGCGACGAATGCGATCTTCATTTCATCATCGCCGACACCGGCGTGGGCATTCCGCCGGACAAACAGCTCCATATCTTTGAGGCCTTCACGCAGGCAGACGGGACCATCTCGCGCAGATACGGCGGCAGCGGCCTCGGCCTCGCCATCTGTTCCAACCTCGTCCGCATGATGGGTGGCCAGGTCTGGGTCGAAAGCCATCCCGGCAAGGGCAGCAAATTCCATTTCACCGTCCAATTGCGCATCCAAAAAGATCACGCCCTCGTCGAACCGACGCCCGCCCCTGAGCGCCTCGCCGGCCAACGCGTGCTCGTGGTCGATGACGATCAAACCAATCGCGAGGTGCTTTGCGAAATGGTCACCGGCTGGGGAATGCAACCCACCTCGGTCGCCAGCGGCGCCACCGCCCTCGCCGAACTCAAGGCCGCAACCGGCGGCGGTAATCCCTATTCGCTCGTGCTCCTTGATGATGAAATGAGCGGCCTGAATGGTTTCGCCGTCGCCAAGGAAATCCGCCGCATGCCGGAACTCAAGGTGACCATCGTCATGATGCTTTCCTCCGCCGACCCGGCCAAAGAAGCGGCCCGTTGCCGCGAGGAAGGCATCCATTACGCCCTCACCAAACCCGTCGGCCAATCCGAGCTGCTCGACACCATCGTCACCGTCCTGCAACCCGAAGGCATCAAAGTCCTCGTCCAAAAAGCCGCCCCGCCCGTCGGCGAACGCCTCCGCATCCTCCTCGTCGAAGACAACGAAGTGAACCTCGAACTCGCCATGCACCTCCTCTCCCGCATCGGCCACTCCGTCTTCACCGTCCGCAACGGACGCCAAGCCGTCGAAACGATCGAGCGAGACCGCTTCGACCTCGTCTTCATGGACCTCCAGATGCCCGAGATGGACGGCCTCGAAGCCACGCAACGCATCCGCGCGATGGAATCCGCCGGGAAGCCCCGCACCCCCATCATTGCGCTCACCGCCCACGCCATCAAAGGCAGCCGCGAACGCTATCTCGAAGCCGGCATGGACGACTACGTCACCAAGCCCGTCCGCCGCCAGGACCTCACCAACGCCATCGAACGCGTCATGCGCCGCACCGGCCGCTGGATCGCCGCCGCCCCGGCCTACGACCACAAACTCTGCCTCGAAACCCTCGACGGCGACGAAGAGATGTTCAAGACCCTCGTCACCCTGTTCGCGGAAACGACCCCCGCCCTGCTGACGCGGCTGCGCGAAGAGATCCACGCCAAGAACGCCGAAGCCGTCGCCCGCACCGCGCACAAACTCAAAGGCTCCGCCCTCCAATTCAACGCCCAAGGCGCCTGCACCCTCAGCGTCCAGATCGAAGAAGCCGCCCACCGCGGCGACCTCAGCGTGGCGGAAGCCCTCTACCCCGAGATGCGCGAAACCTTCACCCGCCTCGAAAAAGAACTCCAAGCCACCGCCAAAGCCGACACCCCCGCGTAAAACGCGGCAGACCGGTCCGGCAGAAGTCAGACTCACTCCCTGTCCACCGAATCGAGGCAAGGCCAGTCTTGCCCTGCCTCGCTTTGGTGGGTGTCCGTCGTTCACTCCCGCCCTGCGGCTGCGATGAACGGTTTCAGGTCCGTCATCAGCTTCGCGAAGCCGTCCAATGTCACCTGTTGCGCGCCGTCGCTCCACGCCTCGGCTGGGTTCGGATGCACCTCGATGAGCAACGCATCCGCGCCCATCGCCACCGCGCCCTTGCACATCGCGGCGATCAAATCCGCACGGCCCGCGCCCTGGCTCGGGTCGATTACGATGGGGGCATGCGATTCCTTCTTGATGATGGGAATCGTGGAGAGGTCGAGCGTGTTGCGCGTGTAGGTCTCGAAGGTGCGGATGCCGCGTTCGCAGAACATGAGGTTGGGGTTCTCGTTGGCGAGGATGTATTCGCCGGCGAGCAACCATTCTTCGATCTTCATCGCGAGCCCGCGTTTGAGCAGCACGGGCTTGCCGGTCTTGGCCGCGGCGATGAGCAGCTGGAAGTTCTGCGCGTTGCGCGTGCCGATCTGCAGGATGTCCGCGTATTCCGCGACCAGCTCGGCGTGGTTCTCGGACAACAATTCCGTGATGACCGGCAAACCGGTTTCGCGCCGGGCCTTGGCCAGCAGCTTCAAACCTTTCTCGCCGAGCCCTTGGAATTCGTAGGGCGATGTCCGCGGCTTGAACGCGCCGCCGCGGAGAATCGTCGCGCCGGCCTTCGCCACCGCCACGGCCGTGGTCAGCAACTGCTTTTCGCTTTCCACCGAGCACGGCCCGGCCATCACGTGGACCTTTTTCCCGCCGATGACGACGTTCTTGCCGACCTTGATGGTGGAGTTCTGGGGATGGGCCTCGCGGCTGACGAGCTTGAAGCGCTTCTGCACGGGCATCACGCTCTCGACCTGCGGCCAAGTGGTCAGGGTCTCGAGCGATTTATGCGTGCGCTCGTCGCCGATGGCGCCGATGACGACACGGGCGACGCCGCGCATGATGTGGGGCGTGTAGCCGAGCTTGCGGATTTCCTTGAGCACTTGGCTTTCCTGCGCGCGGGAGATGTTCGGTTTAAGAACGATGATCATATTTGTTTGTGGGTTGGCCGCAGGTCGTCACAAAAAAACCGCAGGTGTGACAACCTGCGGCATTTCTTTGTTTCGATGTTTGTTGTGTCAATGCAGCCGCAAGCCAGTCGTGTCCGGCCAATAAAACCGGAACGAAAACAGGCTGCTAAAGTAACGGCTGCGATTCACGAGCTGAACGTAGCAGAGGGACATGTCGCGTCAAGGTTCGGAAACAAATCGGGCCGGGGATTGCTCCGCGGCCCGTGCCAAACGCAGTTCCTCGATCAATACACTGGATCAGAGCCGTCGAGCATCTTCACGCCTTCGTTGTGCATGAAGTATTCCTTCGTCAGCGCCTTGATGATCTTGCCGCGTTGGTCGTAAAGCCGCTTCAGCTTGCGCGGCTTGTGCGTGGCCAGCGCGTAGTGCGTCAGGATCGGCATCGCGATCGTCGTGTCGGTGTAGCACACGATGGCGTCGGGCAGCTTGCTCGGGTCCACCTTGCCCCAGCTCACGGCTTCGCCGGGCGTCGCGCCGGAAAGACCGCCGGTATCAGGCCGCGCGTCGGTGACCTGGATGAAAAAGTCCTGGCCAAATTCCTTGATGCGCAACACTTCCTGAATCTGCGGCTCGGTTTGCAAAGTGAAGTTCTTCGGCGAACCGCCGCCCCACAGAACGACGCCGCTGCGTCCGCCCGCGCGCTTGGCCGCGAGCACGATGCCGGTGGTTTCGTTCACGTCGATGGACGGGTTCATGCGCAGCTTGCTGCCGCGCAACTCGACGCCCGCGACGTTCATGCCGATGGTCGAGTCGCCGGGCGAGCTGGTGTAGCACGGCACGCCCGCGCGATACGCGGCAGCCATCACGCTGACATCCTTGAGGCCGTTCTTGCGTTCCCATTCAGCGGCGTATTTGCCGATGAGGTAATGCAATTCAGCCGTGCCCATCTCCTTCTGGAATTCCGGCTGCATGAACATCTCGCGCAGCAATTCGTCCGTGGCCATCAAGCCGTCGCTGTAAGGGATCACGACGTCGTAGATGCGGACGAGGTCATTGTCGCGCAAATCGGTGTCGTCGAATTTGAAGCTGCCGGAGTGGACGGGGTAATTCAGCGCGAAGTGAAGATCATGATAGAGATTCGCGCCGGTGGATACGATCCAGTCCACGAAACCCGCCTTGATGAGCGGGATGATGCTGGAGCAGCCGAGGCCGGCGGGCGTCAACGCGCCGCTGATGCTCATGCCGATGGTCACGTCGGGCGCGAGCATCTGCCGGCTGAAGAGCTGGCAGGCTTCGCGCAAGCGCGCGGAATTGTAGGCGAGGAAACACTCGTCCACCATGTAGGTGAGCTTTTCCTTGCCGGTGAGATTCTTCGGCTGGATGCGCTTGCCCGCCATGTATTTCTTTTTGTGCGGGCAATTCTTTTCCTTCAGCCATTCCGGCATTTCGGCGATGGCTTCACGATTGTGGATGGTGCGGTTTGCGATGCGATGACGTTCAGTTCTGGCCATAAATCAATCTGGGTTTTGTCGAAAACGACGTGGGCCAACGATACTTAAGCGCACGGGCTTGCCAATATCTAATTGGCGCCCGGCCGCCCCGAAGGCTGCCCCTTGTCCGCCGCCCCCTTCGCGGCTAAGTTGCGCCGACTCAACCACCATGTTGCATCGGCGCGCGTCCATATTTGCGGCTTTGATCCATAGCCTCGCCTTCTCGGTCCACGCCCACGGCGATCTCCACGAGCGCATCCAATTCCTGACGCAACAGATCGCCACCAACGCCAGCAACCCCACCCTGCTGATCCAGCGCGCGGAACTATTCCGGCAACATCAGCAATTCGACGCTGCGTTGCTCGACCTCGCCACGGCCGCGCGCGCCCACGCTGACGAACGCGCCATCCATCTCGCGCAAGCCCAGGTGTTCAGCGACGCGGGGCAAACGACCAATGCACTTGATGCCGTGGAAAAATTCCTGGCGCGGGAAACAAATCATTCCGGTGCGTTGGTGATCCGCGCGCGCTGTCGCTTCAAGTTAAACCAGCCACAAGCCGCCGTGGCCGACTACACGCAAGCACTCCACGCCATCAAAACTCCCGAGCCGGATCTGTATCTCGATCGGGCGCGGTCACAAGCGGCGCTTGGCCAGTTGGCGGCTGCCGCAAACGGACTGGATGAGGGCCTTGCCCGTCTCGGTGAGATTCCTGCGCTTGCACTTGCCGCCATCGAATACGACCGGCAGCGGGCGGACTTTGACGCCGCGCTGGCGCGCGTGGACAGACTGCTGATACCAGCGCCGGTGAAAGAACCATGGCTCGTGTTGCGCGCGGAAATCCTGGCGCAAGCCGGGCGGCTCGCGGAAGCGCGGGACGCCTTCCAGCAATCGCTTGGAGGCATCGAGAAATATCCGCCCGTTCGACGTGGATTGGAACAGACCATTCAGCTCCAGTCCCGCGCCCGCGAAGGGCTGGCGCACGTCGAGGCCCGGCTCGCGAAACAATCTAAAGCATGACTCCCAAACCAACCCTGATCCGCCGCACGCAAATGTTGCTGGCTGGCGCCGCCGCGTTTCTATCCTTTTGCGGCATCGCACCTGCCGCGCCCGTTTCCTTCACCGGCGTTTATTCCGAAAACTTCGACAGCCTCAGCACGGCGGGCACAACCATGCCCGTCGGCTT
>JBEGQI010000318.1:0-3102 GCA_041181065.1 Verrucomicrobiota bacterium
TGACTCGCCTAGGTTTCACGACATCAAGGTGACGCCGGCGGCGGGGATTTGCAACCCCATGAACATGTTGTTCTGCTGGACAACGCCGAGCGCAGGAAAAACTCAATGCCCGCTGATCTGCTGCGCGTATTGCTCTGGCGTCAAAAGCGCATCAACCTCCGCCGGCACCGACAACTTCACCCTGAAGAACCAGCCCTGGCCAAACGCGTCTTGATTCACGAGGGCTGGATTATCCCCCAACGCTTTGTTCGTCTCGATCACGGTGCCAGAGACCGGCGAATAGATGTCGCTGGCCGTTTTCACCGATTCGACGACCGCCGCAGCGTCGCCCGCGTTGAAGGTTTTGCCCACGGCAGGCACTTCGCAGAAGACGATGTCCGTCAGTTCATGCTGCGCATGGTCGGTGATGCCCACCGTCGCCACATCACCGGCGACGCGGACCCACTCGTGTGATTTCATGTATCTCAGGTCGGATGGAACATTTGCCATAAATCGTGATTCATTCAGCGGGAGCAACCGCTCAAGGTCAAACAGGTTTTCGCGGAGCGGCCACGCCAAAAGCGCAGGCCTCTTTCTTGTTAGCACAAAGCCGTAACAAGAACAGGTCACTGGTCAACGGCGGCAACCGGCGCTTCAAATCTGCCAGCACGGCGCCACCGGATGAATCCTTGAGCTTGATCGTCACGATGAATCGGCGGCACCAGCCGTGCTTCAACCACTCCAGCAGCAACCCCGCAGACTGTTCTGGCGTGGCGATCACATCACAAATCAACCAGTCCACCGACTTCGGCGGCGCGAAAGTGAAGGCGTCGCCCTGATGAAAATGAACGAGAGCCGACTGCATCAAATCCGCACGCAATGGCGAACGGTCAACCGCGATCACCTGTGCCCCCCGACACACCGCCGTATAGGTCCAGCTTCCGGGCGAAGCGCCCAGGTCAATGCACGACTCGCCGGCTTGGATCATGCGGCCCAGCCGCATTTCCGCCTCCACCAACTTCGCAAAGGCGCGGCTCGGCGCTTCCTTGTCCGAGGCAATCGGGACTTCTCCCTTTCGAAACGGCGACAGGACATGCCGCTGCTCAAACGGTAATGGCGCAGTTGCGACTGAAATGAAACCCGCCTCTGGCGCCGTGAGCAGCACCTGCACCAGCGATTCTCCGGCGCTGAACGCTCCCTCCTCGCACCGAAGCCGGCGCAACAGATGCCGTCGGCGCTTCTGAAGGACTTCAATCAATGAATCGCGGATGAGCTTGCAACGATGTCGGCCCGCCTCCGCAGCCGGCGCAGACGAAGCGGTTTCAGCCCGTTGCGTGCCTGCGGTTGGTTGTCGCGACGCACTGTGCCACGCGCGAGCGCCGATATGATGCCGTGCCTGCGCGCCGTAATGCGGCTCGATGTGAAGCGTCCACGGCTGATCTTCCGGCACCACCCCCATCACCGCGTCAGCTATCATTGCCGCCCACGCACGGATGGACTCAGCCCGGACAACTCGCGCGTTCGGCAACAGTTGGCGTGAGAAAACAAGTTGCGGCCACGGGTCGGATTGCGACGCCGGAGCGGCATCAATCCCAAACAGGAGCGGCGACACCTCACAGACCGACACGCCGGGAAATACCTCTGCCAATTCAGCGCGCAACTCAGGCTCGGCATCAGCAGAGGCGAGGAAGAGATGCATGAAGCCTGCGGAAGTCAGCGCGCTTTGCTCAAGCGGGCTTGCGGTAAATCGGTTTGGGCACCACGACCGCCGCGAAAAGTTTACCGCGGATCTCGATTTGCAATTGCGTTTCCACCTTCGCCAAGGCAGGCGGAACATAGCCCAGTCCGATGCCGACGTTAAGCGAGGGGCTCTGCGTGCCGCTGACGACCTCACCGACCTTTTGCCCCGCACTGAAAATCGCGTAATGCGGGCGAGGCGGGGCCGATTTGTCGGTCATCTTGAATGCCACGCAGCGTTTTTGCACCCCGTTGGCCTTCTGGTCAGCCAGCACACTGCGGCCCGCGAACTCACCCTTGTCGAGCGAGACAAAGAATCCCACGCCCGCCTCGATCGGCGTCGTGTTCTCGTCCAACTCGTGGCCGTAAAGCGGATAGCACGCCTCCGTGCGCAATGTATCCCGCGCACCGAGCCCGCACGGCTTGCAACCGCCCGCGATCAACGCGTCCCAAACATCGCCGATGAGTGCAGCTGGAGCGATGACCTCGAAGCCATCCTCACCCGTGTAGCCAGTGCAGCCGATCCACACGGAACTGCCGCGCAACTTGAACTCCGCAACTTCGTTCTTCTTCAACGCGCTCGGCTTGGTCGCGCCAGTGAAATGTGGATCGATCAACCCACGCACCGTTGGGCCTTGAACCGCCACGGCGCCCATCTCGGCGGAAGCGTTACGCATCGACACGGAGGCGACTTGGGGAAAGGCTTTCGATTGCTTCTCCAGCCACGCCACATCATCCGCAATCCGTGAGGCATTGATGATGAGCAAATAGTCCGTCGCACCGATCCGGTAGCAATAGAGGTCATCCACCACCCCGCCGCGCTCGTTGCACATCAGCGTGTATTGCCCCTGCCCCACCGCGAGTTTGCGAACATCATTCGTGAGCGTCGCGTTGAGGAAAGTTTCCGCGCCTGCACCGGAGAGAAACACCTCGCCCATGTGGCAGATGTCGAAAATGCCGGCGCCGCTGCGGACGGCGAGATGTTCATCAGTGATGCTCGTGTATTGGACGGGCATCTCCCAGCCACCGAACTCGACGAGTTTTCCACCGAGCTTCTGATGCCGTTCAAAGAGAGGTGTGCGCTGCAACATGGATTATTGAATAGAACTTGGCCTGGGTTGAAAACACCGTGTGCGAAAGGATGACCTCATCCCCACTTCTCAGTCTTTACCTGCTCCTTCGTCGCGCCCAACTCTGCGACGACCATCTTCTCGACCGTTTCGACGAACGTCGTCGGACCGCAAGCGTAGAAGACCGTATTCGGCAGGTCGGTCACATGCTCCTTCACCCATGTCGCATCAATCCGTCCACGCCGGCCTGGCCAGGGGTCGCTTGGTTCAAGCCGTGTGCAGGTCACGCTGAATTGAACGTTGTGATTGGAATCCT
>JBEGQI010000319.1:0-8178 GCA_041181065.1 Verrucomicrobiota bacterium
CTCAGTCGCGGCGATCGATTATCGCTATGTATCGCAAGCCAAAGCCGCCGGCATCAGTCCGCCGGTCAAAGGGCCGATGGACGATTGCGCCCGGGCGTTGCAATTTGTGCGCAGCAAGGCGAAGGAATGGAATCTCGATCCCAAGCGCGTCGGGGCGTCGGGCGGTTCGGCGGGCGCATGTTCATCCCTGTGGCTGGCGTTTCATGACGATCTGGCGAATCCGAAGAGCGACGACCCGATTGCCTGCGAATCCACAAGGCTGACGTGCGCCGCCGTGAAAGTCCCGCAAACGTCGCTCGATCCGCAGCAAATGCAGGAATGGACGCCGAACAGCAAATATGGCGGCCATGCGTTTGGCCTCGGTTCGTTTGGCGAGTTTCTGGCCGCGCGCGAGAAGATCATGCCGTGGATCAAGGAATATTCACCCTACGAACTCGTCAGCACGGATGATCCGCCGGTCTATATGATCTTCAGTTCTCCGCCCAGTATCGGCCACGATCAAAAGGATCCGACGCACACTGCCAACTTTGGCGTCAAGCTCCAGGAGCATTGCGCAGCCAATCATGTGCCGTGCGAACTGGCCTATCCCGGCGCGCCCGACGTCCGGCACCAGACGCCCACCGCGTATCTCATCGAAACTTTGAAAGCGAAATAAACGTCGAAACCTGCCTCATGAATCTGAAACTCACCGCACTGTTACTGCCCTGCCTGCTGACGGTTGGCTCATTGGGAACAGTATGTGCCGCCGCCCCCGCGGTGAAGCCGAACGTCCTCTTCATTGCCGTGGATGATTTGCGGCCGGAGTTGGGCTGCTACGGCGTGTCGGCCATCAAAAGCCCGAACATCGATGGACTCGCCCAACGTGGCTTGGTGCTCGACCGTGCCTATTGTCAGCAGGCCGTTTGTTCGCCTTCGCGTTCCAGCCTGCTGGCCGGCACCCGTCCGGACACCACCAAGGTGTATGACCTCCAAACCCATTTTCGCAAGGCCTTGCCGGACCTGGTCACGCTGCCGCAACTCTTCAAGAACCAAGGCTACTTCACAATCGCCATGGGCAAAATCTATCACCATGGACTTGACGATCCGGCCTCCTGGTCAGTGCCCACGACTTTTCCGCGCGCACCACAAGGCGCGGAACACGCGCCGGTGGATGCCGATGCTCCGCCTGGGTCAAAGCTGAGTCGCGGTCCGGCGTTCCGCGCGACAGACGGGCCGGACAATGTGTTGCACGATGGGGAACTCGCGGACATGGCGGTGAGAACCCTGGCCAGTCTGAAGACGAATACGCAGCCGTGGTTTCTGGCGGTTGGCTTTTTGAAACCGCATCTGCCGTTCGTATCGCCAAAAAAATATTGGGACCTCTACGATCCTGAAAAAATTACGCTCGCGCCCAATCCATTCCGCCCCAAGGGCGCTCCATCTTACGCAATTGCGAACAGTGGAGAACTGCGAACCTACGATGGCGTTCCTACCACCCAGCATCTGCCGGATAATTACGCGCGGCAGTTAAAGCACGGCTACTACGCGGCTGTCAGTTACATGGACGCGCAGGTTGGCCGGGTGCTCGCGGAACTCGACCGGCTTGGCCTGCGTGACAACACCATCGTCATTCTCTGGGGCGACCATGGCTGGAAACTCGGCGAACACGATGCTTGGGCCAAGCACAGCAATGTGGAGAATGACACTCACGCGCCCTTGATCCTTTCGGTGCCCGGCATGAAGAGCGCCGGGAAACATTCCGCCGCGTTGGTCGAGTTTGTGGATATCTATCCAACCCTGGCCGATCTGGCGGGCCTGTCGTTGCCCAGCCATCTCGAGGGCATCAGCTTCAAGCCTTTGCTCGACGATCCCAACTTGCCGTGGAAATCCGCCGCGTTTAGCCAGTATCCCCGCACACCGAAGGGCAAGGGCAAGTTGATGGGCTATTCCATGCGCACCGACCGTTATCGGTTTACCGTTTGGGCCAGCGAATCCACCCATGACAAGGTGGATGCGATTGAGCTTTACGACCATCAAACCGACCCGCAAGAAAACGAGAACCTCGCCAACCATCCGGATCAAGCCGCGCTGGTCAAAAAATTGATGGTTCAATGGAAAAACGGCTGGCGGGGCGCTCAAGGTTTTCGTGACGAACATCCATCAAATCTCCGCCCGCGGGTTTTTTGATGTGCCTCGCATATGAGCCTAATGAATTCATATCTCCCACTATCGCAGATTCTGGCTAGTAGCCTGGCTGTTTTGCTAGCGGCGTCTGAGCTTCCCGCAACTGCGGGCAATGGCCCACCGCAAACGAATTCACCATCGCTCCGCGTTTCCAGCGTCGGCACCAATGGCATGCCCAAAAACATTGTGCCCAAGGGAGCCGACTGGAATTTCGGCCCTGGTTCACTCTGGACGCACAGGGGGTGGCAATATGCGGCCTATTGGGACGATGCTTGTCAAGTGTCGGTCGCGCGCCGGCGGTTGCCCGACGGTTTGTGGTCGGTGGTTTCCTTGCCGGGCTATCAGCGCACCACGAACCTTAGCCGCGGCCGGGGCGGTGAGATTTCCAAAGGCTTCGGCGACGGCCATGAAAAAGTATCGCTGGGTATCTCGCCGGATGGCTTCATTCATCTCGCCTTCGATCATCATGTCTCCACGCTGCACTATCGCCGGAGCCTGTTGCCAGTGGCGGAAAACCCTGCGGCGTATTCCTGGAGTCCGGGACTGTTTGGGCCGCTTCAGGATCATCTGGGCGGGCCAAGTATAGAAGGCGTCACGTATCCCAGTTTTACCAGCGACGGCCAGGGCTTTACTTTATATCTGCGGCTCAACGGGGGGTCGGGATCCGCCGACTCCCATTTTTTTGAATACGCCAACGGACGCTGGGCCATCAACAGCCCCAAGGCCAGCAAGTTGATCGATAAAAATTGGTCCGGCGGCGATCGAACCGTCTCCGCATATCCTTTCGGGCTGACGCTTCACAACGGCCGCCGTCATCTCGCATGGTGCTGGCGCGACACGCCGGACGCCTCGACCTGCCACGACCTCTGCTACGCTTACAGCGATGACAACGGCCGAACCTGGTTGAACAATGCCGGCCAGGTTATAGGCATCACCGGTGAAAAGTGTATTACGGCCGATTCCCCGGGGGTGGCCGTCTGGAAAATCCCGCCCGGCACAAAATACGTCAACGGCGGCTCGATGCTGGTGGATGAAGGGGGCATGGTGCACGTCCTCGCCCGCGGCGAAACTGGCGCGCCGGTTCATTTTTTGCGCGATGCAACAACCAGCCTATGGTCGCGACAAAAATCCCCTGCGTTCGGAACCTTGATCGGCGGCCAGGACAACTGGATTTATCTGGCATCGGAAGATGGCTTGCACCGCGCTTCGGCAAGTCAGTTTGGGAAAATGGAAATGCTTGTTCCCGCGCCGGCGGAGCTGTTCAAGGATAGCCGCATGGCCGTTGACCGGATGCGCGTGGATGCCTGGATTTCCGTCATCGGGCAGACCGGCAGGAAGATTTCGGTGGTGGATTATCGGGTGGGCGAACGAAAACCGCCCCAGCCTTGAAGTATATCACGAAAATTCCACACCAACGTTCCGCACACAAACCGATGAAACGCACAATCGCATTCGTCTCCTGCTTAATCCTCGTGTCTATCTCGGTGATTCATGCCGGTGAACCTGTGCGCCCCAACCTCCTCATCATCGTGGCCGATGACATGGGGTTCTCGGACTTGGGCTGTTACGGCGGGGAAATTCAAACGCCGAACCTTGACGGTCTTGCCGCGAACGGTTTGCGCTTCACGCAATTCTACAACACCTCGCGCTGCTGGGCTTCCCGCGCGAGCATCCTGACGGGCTATTACCCCCAGGCGGTGCGGCGGGATTTGCTGCCGGAGGTGGATCGCGGCGAATATGGCATGTTTGGTCCAATCAGCGGCGCAAACGGCATTCGTCCGCGCTGGGCCCAAATGCTGCCCGCGTTTCTCAAGCCGCTCGGCTACCGCTCGTATCATTCCGGCAAATGGCACATGGACGGCGACCGTTTGGCCGCTGGATTCGACCATTCGTATTCGCTGGAGGACCACAACCGCTTCTTCAATCCGCAAAATCACCTTGAAGATGACGTGAAACTTCCGCCCGTTGAGCCGGGCAGTGGATACTATTCCACGACCTTCATCGCCAACCACGCCATCAAGTGCCTCAAGGAGCACGCGGAGAAATTCCCGGACCGGCCGTTTTTTGAATACCTGGCATTCACCGCGCCGCACTTCCCGCTCCAGGCGCTGCCCGAGGACATCGCGATTTACCAGGATCGCTACCTGGGGGGCTGGGATGAGATCCGCAAGGAACGCCTGGCGCGCATGAAGAAGTTGGGCATCGTGGACTGCAAGTTGTCGCCGCTCGAACCCGAAACCGCACCGCGTTGGAATCTGACCGACGCGGAGATGCACAGCCAGATCAGCAGCGATGAACTCGGGCACGCCGTGCCGTGGAGCGGCCTCACGCCAGGGCAGAGGAAATTCCAAGCCGCGAAGATGGCCGTGCATGCCGCCATGGTGCATCGCATGGACATCGAGATTGGCCGCGTGCTGGATCAGATCAAGGCGATGGGCCAGCTCGACAACACGCTCGTGATGTTTGTCTCCGACAACGGCGCAAGCGCGGAGCAAATCCTGCGGGGAGACGGCAACGATCCCAGCGCTCCCATCGGCTCGGCCACGTCTTATCTCGGCATCGGCCCGGGCTGGTCCAGTGCGGCCAACACTCCC
Source organism: Verrucomicrobiota bacterium (assembly GCA_041181065.1). Taxonomy (GTDB): domain Bacteria; phylum Verrucomicrobiota; class Verrucomicrobiia; order Limisphaerales; family DSYF01; genus DSYF01. The sequence continues at coordinate 4,758 of JBEGQI010000319.1, forward strand.
TTCCGCCTCCACAAGTCATGGACACACGAGGGTGGCATTGCCACTCCGCTGATCGCGCATTGGCCCGCCGGCATCAAGTCGCACGGTGAACTGCGTCGTGACCCCGGCCACTTGATTGACCTCGTGCCGACTGCGCTGGAAGTTTCCGGCGCGATGCGGCCCACCGAGGTTGCCGGCCTGCCCGTGCCGGCGCTGCCTGGCAAAAGTCTCGTGCCCGATTTCACCCGCGACGGCGCGGTCAAGCGCGATTCCCTTTGGTTCTATCATGATGGACACCGCGCGGCGCGAGCGGGTGATTGGAAACTCGTCGGAAAATCCGGCGAGCCGTGGGAACTCTACAATTTGAAGGACGACCGCTCTGAAACCAGGAATCTCGCCGCGAAAAATCCCACGAAGGTGGCGGAGTTGGAACTTGCGTGGCTCAAAGAGGCCGACCTGCTGCGCCGGCTCGCGATGCAGGACTTGCCGGAAACCAAGGGTGCACCTGCCGTTGATCCCAATGCGAAAAAGTCTGCCCTGGCTGCGCCCGCTGCGGTTCCGGATTACACGATCAATGCCGCCAAATTGAAGCTCAAGCCCGGCATGGGCGACGAATATAAGAAACGGCACGATGCGATCTGGCCGGAGTTGTCCGAGGCCATTCGCGCCGCCGGCATCAGTGATTTCTCGATCTTTCTGGACGAGGAAACCGGCACTCTGTTTTCAGTGCAAAAAGTCGCCACCACGAACACCACCGCCGAGTTGCGTAAAAGCGAAATCATGCACCAGTGGTGGAAACATATGGCCGACATCATGGAGGTGAACCCGGACAACTCGCCCGTCCGCGTGCCCTTGAAACAAATGTTCCATCAAAATTGAATTGTGAATTTTATGAAATCCAGAATCTGTTTTGTCTTCGGCGTCGCCGCGGCTCTATCCCTGTCAATGCTCTGCCAGGCGGAATCCTTGCCTCGAAAATGGAATTTCAATGCCGACTGGCGCTTTCTGCGCGCGGATGTGGCGGGTGCGGAGCGGCCGGGATTTGACGCCGGCAAATGGAATACGGTCAGCTGCCCCCATACCTGGAACGACGTGGATAGCTTTGCCAGTTTTGCCAGGGGCGGACATACCGGGGAAACCAATCTATGGACCGGGGCAGCATGGTATCGCAAGGAGTTCGTGTTGCCGGCCTCGGCGCGCGCGAAAAAAATCTTTATCGAATTTGAGGGAGTCCGGCAGAGTGCGGAGGTTTACCTGAACGGCCATCCCTTGGGCTTGGATAAGACGGGGTTCATCCCCTTCGGGTTTGATCTGACGCCGTTTGTAAACTTTGACAGCACCAACGTCCTTGCCGTCCGCGTGGGCAACCGTTTTGACAAACAATACGCCGGCGAAACGCCATGGAATCATCCCAACTGGCATCCGCCCCACGGCGGCATTTACCGCAACGTGTATCTGCACATCACCGATCCCTTGCACGTGACGCTCCCGCTCTATGCGCACCTGCAAACCGAGGGTGTTTACGCCTGGACAGAATCATTGACCAAGGAATCCGCAGCCGTCGGCATCAGCGCGGAGATTCAAAACGAGCAAACCAAGGCGACTGCAGTCAAGGTGAACTTCGCACTGGTGGATCCCTCGGGTCGGGTGGTGGCGGAATCCAACGAGCAAATCACGTTGCCCGATGGCGGCAAGGTTAAGGTAGCCTCCCGGCTTGACGTGGCTGATCCGCACTTGTGGCAGCCGGATTACCCTTACGTGTATCAGGTGCGAGTCGCCATCGGCGCGGACGGCGTGACGCGAGATGTAGCCACAACCGACTTTGGTATCCGAAGCTTCCGTTTCGATCGGGACACCGGCTTTTGGATCAACGGCCATCACGTCAAGCTCCACGGCTGGGGACAGAAACCGACTGAGGCATGGGCGGGACTTGGCGCGGCGCTGCCTGACTGGTTGACCGATTACACGCTCCGTCAAATGTGGGAGGCGGGGGGGAACTTCCTCCGTTGGGGGCATTGCGCCGGCCCGGCCGTGGGTGCGGAGTTCGCGGACAAATACGGACTGGTCACACAGATGCCCGGCGTGGACGGCGAACGTGATTGCGAAGGCAAGGCATGGATAATCCGCAGCGCGGCATTTCGCGATCTCATCATCTATTTCCGCAATCATCCCTCCATCTGCATCTGGGAAGGCGGCAACTACAACGTCAAGCCCGCCCACGCCGCTGAATTGCGAACGCTCATGGACAAATGGGACCCGCACGGCCAACGCTATTTTGGCTTCCGCATGTCCACGCCGGACATGCAGCCTTATGTTACGATTGACATCACCACGATTGGGCGCGGCCGGGGCCTGCCCTCCTTGCCCGCCGTGGAGGGCGAATATGATCGCACCGAAGTGCCGCGCCGCGTGTGGGACAAGTTTTCACCGCCGGATTTTGGACATCTCGGAGAAAACGAGGCGGACAACACTTATCACCTCACGCAGGAAGGCTTCGCGACGAATGCCATCTGCGAATGGTGGACTAAATTCGGCAGCGACCCCGCCCATTCGGGTGGGGCAAACTGGATTTTTTCCGACGGCCCGCACGGAAGCCGGCAGGTTACCGACGTGGCCCGTGCCAGCGGTGAAGTGGATGGCGTGCGATTGCCTAAAGAAGCCTACTGGGCGTTGCAAGCCATTTGGGCCGACGAATCTCGCGTGCACTTGATCGGACACTGGAATTATCCATCCGGCACGGTTAAGCCCATGTTTGCTGTGGCGCGGGCTGACAAAGTAGAATTGTTCGTGAACGGCCGCAGCCGTGGCTATGGCGAGCGCAGCCTTGATACCTTGTTCACGTGGACCAACATGGTGTTCGAGCCGGGCGAGATCAAAGCTATTGCTTATCGCAATGGCACAGCGGTGGCGGAACAGACCAGGCAGACTGCCGGCGAACCGGTGGCTATTCGCCTCACGCCCATCGTCTCCCCCGCTGGTTGGCGTGCGGACGGAGCGGATGTGGCGTTGGTGGATGTTGAAATCGTGGACGCCCAGGGACGCCGCTGTCCGACCGATCAGGCACGGGTGGATTTTGACCTCGAAGGTCCGGGCATCTGGCGCGGCAGTTACAACAGCGGCAAGGAATCCAGTGTGAACCGTCTATATTTCGACACCGAGTGCGGCATCAACCGCGTCAGCATGCGCTCCACATTGCAACCAGGTATCGTCACTCTTACGGCTATGCGTCCAGGATTGAAGTCGGCGACACTTCGGCTGGAGTCCATTCCCGTTTCAATTGTCGGCGGGCTCACGCGCACATTCCCCGCTCGCTACCCATCCAGTCTTCCCCAGCGGCCCGCGATTGACGGAGCGGCTTTGATCGCCCAGTCGAAATTGCGATACACAACAAACTCGGGCCAATCGGAAGACGCAAACACGAACCGCCTCTTTTCAACCTTCT
>JBEGQI010000320.1:0-6857 GCA_041181065.1 Verrucomicrobiota bacterium
TGGAGGGGCGGGCATCGAAGGACATCATCAACACGACCATTGCCGGCCAGAGCGTTGGGCGCATGACGCCCGAGCAGTTGGCGTTCTGGCGGAACTATTATCGTGCGGAAGTCTCGGCGGAAGAAGCGGCGCTAGATGCGGCGAACGGCAAGGCGACGGGAAAAAATATCTTAATGAGGTTCAACTGATGCGAGCTTTAGACAAGGTGGCAAGCTGGCTGGGTTACTCCAGAATAGACGACACTCGGCCAGTGGATGCCCGCTCTTTTCTGGCCGCGATACAGGGCCGCCTCACGCAGGACTGGGTGGTCACCAACCAGAGCGCCGACTCGGCGCTGCGTTACGATGTCAAGACCATGCGCGACAGGGCGCGCTCGCTTGAGCGGGACGAGAACTACATGCGCCGGTATCTGAAGCTCGTTGAGAACAACGTGCTTGGCTCGGAGGGCATCGGGTTTCAATCGAAGATTCGGGAAACGGCCAAGAACGAAAAAGGCCAATGGATCGAGCGATACGACACGCGGGCCAACAGCGCGGTGGAGAGGTCTCATCGCAAATGGTCGCGCCGCGAGTTCTGCGACTTCACCCAGTGCAGTTCGTGGGCTGAGATACAGCGCATCGCGCTGCGCTCGGCGGTGCGCGACGGCGGAGTCCTGCTGCGAAAGCATTATCCCGAGGACAATCCGTATCGCTTTGCCTTGGAGCCGATTGAGATTGACCACCTTGACGTGGACTACAATGCGTCTTTTTCGCCCGGAACAATCGTCAAGATGGGCGTGCAGTATTCTGGCGCGAGGGTCGCCGGCTACTGGATTCTGAAGAATCATCCGGGCGAGACGTTTCAATATGTGGGACCGGGACTTTGGCGTGAGTTCGTTCCGTCCAACCGCATCATTCACCTTCACCGGCCAGACCGCATTGGCCAATCAGTTTCGCCGCCGTGGATACACTCAGCCACCACTGGTCTTCGTCACCTCTCAAAATACTCGGAAGCCGAAGTAGTGGCAGCGCGATCTGCGGCGGCGAAGATGGGATTTCTTGTGCCGAACCAGACCGCCGCGCCTCCGGGCTACACCGGGGCGACGGACACGGCGGGAAACAAATACATGGAGGTGGAGCCGGGAAGCATCGAGCAGCTTCCGTTCGGGTATGATTTCAAATCCTTCGACCCGAGCCATCCCAATTCCGCGTTCAAGGATTTCGTCAAGGCCCAACTGCGCGAAATCAGCGCGGGCCTTGGCGTGAGCTACACCTCGCTGGCCAACGATTTGGAGAGCGTCAACTTCAGCAGCATCCGGGCCGGCTTATTGGAGGAGCGCGAGGAGTGGAAGGCAATCCAGAACTGGTTTGTCGAGCGGCTTGTCATGCCCGTCTTTGAGGAGTGGTTGCAGATGGCGCTGGTGGCTGGCGCGGTGACGGACGGCAATCTGGTTTTGCCTGTGGCCAAGTTCGACAAGTTCAACCAGCCGGAGTTCAAGCCGCGCCGATGGGACTGGGTTGACCCGCTCTCGGACATGCAGGCCAGCGTCCTGGCAGTGGAGAAGGGGTTCAAGAGCCGCAGGCAGATTATCGCGGAGGCTGGCGGCGACATCGAGGACACGTTCCAAGACATCGCAGCGGACGAAGACCTGGCGGAGACGCACGGTCTGGATTTTAGCGCAACGGCAAAAAACGAGGCCAACACGGCGGCGGCCATGCCGAAGGGCAGCAACGGCAAGCCGCGTCCCGTTGACGCAACGGAGAAAGTATAAGCACCATGACACGCCTTTCACCCAGCGAGACGTTTTTCCGCACAGCGGAACTGGACCGTGCCGCCGCAGACGGCGACAAGCGCACGGTTGAACTGTCATTCAGCTCCGAGCTGCCGGTGCAGCGCGGGAGCTTTTACGAGATTTTGAGCCATGCAGACGGTCATTGCGACCTGTCCAGGCTGAATAGCGGGCATCCGCTACTTCTTAACCACGACACCGAGCAGTTGATCGGCGTCGTTGAGTCCGCCCGAGTCGATGCCGACAAGAAGGGGCGGGCCACGGTGAGGTTTTCCAAGTCTCAAAAGGCTGATGAGATTTGGCGGGACGTGCAAGATGGTATTCGCCGATTGGTTTCGGTGGGCTATCGACGCACGGAAGAGTTGGGCGCAGAGGTCAAGGACGGGCGGGAGCTTGTCCGCTTTGCGTGGCAACCCTACGAAATCAGCCTCGTGTCCGTGCCCGCTGATGCGACGGTGGGTGTTGGCCGCGAACAAACTTTGGAGTCGCAACAACCGGAGCCGGAAAAACCCAAAAACCCGGAACCGGAGAAAGAACAACGAATTATGAGTGATAAGATTGAATCGGTGGTCGAGCAGAAGCCCGACACCCGCGCCAAGGAAATCTTGGCAATGGCGAAGCGCATGTCCGACAAGGTTGCTGGCGTGCGTGAAATGGCCGACAAGGCCATCGAGAGCGACCTTAGCGTTGAATCGTTCCGCCAGCAGATTCTTGACAATCTGCCCAAGGCCGAAGCGGTGGCGCCCAAGATCGAGAAGTTCACCGCCCGCGACATCAGCGGCTATTCCATCACCCGCGCCATCAACGGCATCATGAATGGCCGTCTGGACGGTCTGGAACGCGAGCTGTCGGATGAAATCGCGCTGCGCTCCGGCAAGGCGGCGACTGGTTTCTGGCTTCCCAATGAAGTGCTTGGCCAGCGTAATGCGGTGGCTGGCACCGGAACCCTCGGCGGCATGGTGGTTGCCACGCAGAACCTCGGCAGCGAGTTCGTGGAATTGCTCCGCTCGCAGGCCGTCGTTGGCCAGTTGGGCGCCCGCATGTTGCAATTGTCCAGCAACGTCACCATCCCGCGCCAGAACGGCGCCGGCACGGTGAACTGGGCCGCAACAGAAACCTCGGCATCGACCCTCTCCGGCGTCAACTTCACCCAGCTCACGCTGAGTCCGAAGTGCGCTACGAGCGAGATGCAGTATTCCAAGCAGTTGCTGGCGACCAGCAACCCGTCCATCGACGCCATCATCCGTGATGACGCCATCAAGTCCATCGCTCTGGCGATTGACCTGGCTGCGTTCCATGGCGCTGGCACCTCTGGCGAGCCGACTGGCATCGTGAACACCACGGGCATCGCCACGGTTGCGTTGGGCACCAACGGATCGGCGCTGACCACGGCGAACGCCTATGCGTCCTTCGTGAGCCTCGAAACCGAGATTGCGACGGACAACGCGGATGTGGGCAGCTTGGCTTACGTCATCAACGCGGCCACCCGTGGCAAGCTCAAGAGCATCACCAAGACGGGCTTGGATTCCACCTTCGTGTGGGAGCCAGGCAACACGGTGAACGGCTACCGGACGGCCATCAGCAACCAGTTGAAGACCAACCTGACGAAGGGCACGGCGACCACAATCTGCACCGCTGCGTTCTTCGGCAACTTCAACGACCTGTTGATTGCTGAGTTCGGCACCGGCACGGACGTGGTGGTTGACCCTTACACGCTCGCGAGCAACCGCGTGGTCCGCATCTTGACGAACAAGTGGGTCGATATCGGCGTGCGCCGCCCGCAGTCGTTCAGCGCAATCTTGGACATCATCAACTAACGATAGTTGAACCAATCACACCGCCGCCCTCAGCAATGGGGGCGGCGGTTTTACGTTGTCAACGCGCTCTAAGTGTGAAGATCAAATTGATTCGCGGCTGCATTGTTCCGGGCCACCCTCACGCGCAACCGGGCGACACGATGGAGGTTTCGCGGGACGTTGGCATTGACCTGCTGGCCATCGGCAAGGCGGTGCGCGTGGTCGAGGTGGAGACGGTCCAGACCCGCGAACCGGAGGTTGAGAACCGCGAGCCGGTGGCGATCAAGGCCGCGAAGCGCAGCAAATCCAAACTCGTATAATCTATGGCATCTGAAATCGTTTTAAGCGTGAGCCTGCGGGCCAGCAAGAGCGGCGCAACCGTGAGCGCATCGGCGTCTGACGTCATTGACATGACCGGGGATGACATGATGTATGACACGCAGGTTATCGGCACCAGCGCGGAAGCCCTGACCTGGGGGGAGGTCACCGGGGCGCCAAAGTATATTTTTCTGCAAAACCTGGACTCCACCAATTTCGTCACGGTTGGGTTCACCAATCCGCCCACGGAGATGAAGATGCTGGCGGGCGAGTGCCTCCTAATCCCGCCGACCACGGCGACCATCTACGCGAAGGCGGACACGGCGGCCTGCCGCGTGGTGAAGTGTGCAATGGAGGCTTGATGGGCCACCTTCAGGCTGCCGTTGCGGAAAGCATCCGCGTCACCCAGTCGCTGCTTGGACTGGGAGGTGCGGTTGATGGGGCGTCCAGAACCATCCGGCGCTGCCTGCTGGGGGGCGGAAAACTGCTGGTCTGCGGCAATGGCGGAAGCGCCTCGGACGCCACGCACCTTGCCACGGAGTTCCTTTGCCGCTTCAAGTCTGACCGAAAACCGTTCCCGGCGATTTCATTGACGGCCAATGGCGAGCTGCTGACGGCCATCGGCAACGATTACAGCTTCGACGATGTGTTCGCCCGCCAGGTGAACGGGCTAGCTCAGGGCGGCGACGTGTTGGTTTGTTTCACCACCAGCGGCAAGTCGCGCAACGTAGTCCGTGCGATTGAAGAGGCGAACCGGATTGGGATCGAGAGCGTCTGTTTTCTGGGGCGTGACGGCGGGCAGACCAAGGGGATGGCGACCATCGAGCTGCTGGTTGAGGCGAAAAGCACGGCCCGCATCCAAGAGGCGCACAAGCTACTTTTCCACGCGATCTGCGAGGCGCTTGAGGATGGGCTTGCGTCTGCGTGACGGTTCGGTTTTGGAGCCGCACCAGTCTATCCTGTCCCAGTTCTGCCTGACCGCATTTTGATTCTCGCGCCGTCTGGCGCTCCCTTTTCCGTAGCTCATAGGTTGGCCATAATTTTTTGGGCGCAGGCGTCCCATGTGAATTGTTCCGTGAAGGCGCGGCAGAGGTTCCCGCGCCAGACGAGTTCGTTCCGGTGGGCGTAGGCGTGTTCTAGGTGGGCGAGGATGTCGCTGACGGGCGGGTTGAACCATCCTGCCGGGTCCAAGTCGCCAGTGGCGAGTGGATATGCTCCGGCGCTCAAAACGTCTCTGTGGCCCGTTTCTGCGCTGGCGATGACCGTTCTGGCGCACGCCATGAACTCGCACATCACCATGTTGTTGCCGGCCTCGCAGCGGTTCGGGAACAGGCCGATGTGCGCCATGCCGTAAACCTCCGGCATCTTGGAGTTGGGCATCGGCGGCAGGCTGATGACGCGGTCTAGCGGCAGTCCGTCCAGCGGGTTTTCACCGACGAGCCAGCTTTTCTTCATCGATGCCATCGACTCCGACCACGGATTGTGCCATGCCGTCAGCAGCACCACGTCGCCGTGGTTGGCCATGAAGTGTTTCATGGCGGCGATGACATAGTCCTGTCCCTTGCGGAACTCAAACTTGCCTCCGCTGAACACGACAAAGCCTTTGCGTTTGGATGGCGGCAGTGGCTTGAACACATCGAGGTCAACTCCCTGAACCAGCGCTTGCGATGGGATGCCTTTCTCCGCGAGGCGCCGCACGTTCCAGGTTGACCCTGCAAAGATGACATCGTATTGGCGTGCATTGCGATGGGCCTCGCCCTCGATCGGCCATTCGGTGAAGCAATAGCCAAGCACCTTGGGCGCACGCTTTATCTTGCGAATGGGATTAAGGTGCGAGTCGGCGATGGGCACGAACACGGGCGCGTCGAATGTGTCGCGCTTGGAATTGTCCACCACCACATTGGCGTATTTGGAAAGCGCGCGGACGAGGTTGGTGTTGGCCACGCCCCAGCCGTATCCGTCTGCGGGCTGGCCGAGGTAATAGAGTTTTGGCTTAGACATTGGCGACCCAGCTTGTTCTGTCCTGTTTGACGTTGCTGCCGAAAACGGCCCGGACGCCCGCCTCGATGTTGCCGGGGTAATCGTGGCCCGCAATCCATGAGCCTGGCGCAATCTTCGGCAACCACGCCCGCAGCTCGCGCTCGATGTGTTCGGAGTTGTGCGTGTCATCCACGAAGATGAATCGGACGGACTTGTCAGCGAACAAGTCAGCCGCCTTGATGGCGTCGGACTCGATGAGCGTCACGAAGTCGCGCACGCCGGCGGCGGTCAGGTTGGCGCAGCACTGCTCAAACGGGGAGCGGAACTCGCCCTGCTCGCGGTCCCGGCGCAGAATGGCGTGGTATCCATCCCAGTCGGTGTGCGCCCAGTTGTCGATGCCGATCACTCGCAAATCTTTATTCGCCGCCTTGGCGCGGCTGGCGAGGTAGCAGAGCGAGGCGCCCTTCCATACGCCGATTTCGATGAGCGTGTCGCCGGGGCCAGCGTCACGGACGGCGGCGTCGTAGATGTTGTCGAAGTCAAACCAACCTTGGATTACTAGCATATATTTCTTCTTTCGTTAGTTTCTGTGCAGACCACAGCGGGGCAGACATGTTGAGCGGCCTGTCGCGCCCCGGACCAACCTCATGGAACGTGGCCCCGCACATGGTGAATTTTTCCTCGGTGGAAACTTGGCAGTCCGATTGACGGATTGCTTGATATCTTGCCAGGACGTCGAGGATGGCGTGATTTCGGATGAAGAAGAGCGACTGTTCGCAGGGCATCATCGAGTTGCGCCCAACGGTGAAATCACCGCACTGGATCGCTTCAAGCCAAGGGCCGGAGGCGTAGCAATCCTGCTCCTTGTAGCAGAAGTCCAGCCCTTCGGAGTAAGCCATCAGCGCCGGGATCATCCAAGACAGCGACCATCCCGTGTAGCGCGTGGCGTGGCGGGCCGGGGCGCTCATGTGGCCAAGGTTCCCGCGCACGCGGAC
>JBEGQI010000321.1:0-20972 GCA_041181065.1 Verrucomicrobiota bacterium
GGCGACAACGCGGTGCTCGAGCATGTGAAATTTCAGGACGAAAGTCTGTCGGCGTATCACATCGCGGCGCTGCACGCGAAGCTGGGGCGCACGAGCAACTTCGTGTCGCACTCATTCGCGCTCGGCGCGAAGCTCTCGCGCAACAACATCCGCGCGAACCTCGCGGGCGAAGGGCTGGAGACCGTGCTGAACGGGCTTTATCTCACGAAGGGCGACCAGTTGGCCGATCACCACATGATCGTCGAGCACGCGCAGCCGAATTGCGCGAGCCACGAGTATTTCAACGGCATCCTCGACGGCAAATCGAAGGGCGTCTTCCACGGACGCATCTACGTTCATCCCATCGCGCAGAAGACGGACGCGAAGCAAACGAACAAGAACCTGCTGCTGAGCGACGACGCCACGGCGGACACCAAGCCGCAATTAGAGATCTACGCCGACGACGTGAAATGCACGCACGGCGCGACGATCGGCCAGCTCAACGACGAATCCATTTTCTACCTGCGCGCCCGCGGCATCGGCCCGGACACCGCGCGGCGGATGTTGATCCATGCGTTCGCGGGCGAGATCATCGAGCGCGTGCGCCACGAAGCCGTCCGCGAGGAACTGGACAAGCTCGTCTGGGACCGGCTGGAGGCGAATCCGCTCGTGGCGGGGAAGTAGAAGCTATGCCTCGCTAGACGCCCAATGCAATCTGCTCGCGAGATTCTGTCGGCGTTGAACGCTGCTAAGACAGTGAATGAATATCTGAGCCAGCAATCCCGTTGCATCGCGACCATCTCATTGGAAGAGTTGCAAAGGATCGCGTCCGATTCCGGTGCGGACCCAATGTGGCGGCGAGATTGTCTGCAGGTTATCTATTGGCAACTCGGCCCCGAACTACGGGAGCAATTTTTTGCGGATATGCTCCGCAAGAACCCTGCGCATGTTGAATTTGAGATGTTAAAGGGGTTGGCATTTCGCGCTGTGGTCGAGAAGCAGGTGCAGTTACGCAATCCGGAGCGGCTTGAGAAGTATCGTGAAAACGTAAAGCGGGAATATGCAGAATCTCTCTTCTCAGGTTAGTAACGGACGCGCACCAACTTTGTTTCGTGTGTTCCGCGTGTTTCGCGGTTAGATTAAGCCCATGTTCGACCGGACGGCAGCGACCGCCGTCAACTTGCCAAGTCTGTCAGCCCGCGATACTCTCACACCATGTCAACGACCGTGGATGCCATCTACGAAAACGGGAAGCTTCTCCTCCCGGAGCCGTTGTCGTTGCCTGAGCATGCGCGGGTGCGCGTCACCATCGAGAGCAGCGATGGCGAGCGGGAAGCCTGGCTGAAGCTTTCCGAGGAGTCCCTGACCAAAGTGTGGGCCAACGACGCGGATGACGTCTTCAATGAACTGCTCCAGAAATGACGTCGTCCTGCTTCCGATCCCCTTCACGGATTTGACCAGCCGCAAAGTTCGCCCGGCAGTCGTCGTCGGACGCAACGGAGCCGACCTATTTCTGGTTCCTATCTCCTCCGTCCTCGCCAACACCGATTTGCCGCTCAAGGATTGGCGCGCAGCCGGGCTGAATGTTCCGTCTGGCATCAAGTCCCAACTGGCAACCGTGGAGGAGCATCTCGTCCTCAAGGTGGTGGGAACCATCTCCATCGCCGACCAGCAGTCGTTGAACGAGCGCCTGCGAAAGTGGTTGCATCTGTAATCCCGGTTCAGCCTTTCGGTCAAAGTTGCCCTGCGAGAGCTTCGCAAAACCTTCGGCGTGACGTCGGGCTGAAATCAGTTAGATTGTCGCCCATGTTCGACGACGTCGCCGACTTATATCAGCAGGTCATTCTGGACCACTGCAAGAATCCGCGGAATTTCCGCGAGCTGCCGCAGTGCACCTGTTCCGCGCAGGGCCAGAACCCGCTCTGCGGCGACCAGTTGAAGCTGTTTCTCAACCTCGACGGCGACAGGATCAAGGAAGCCACGTTCATCGGCTCAGGCTGCTGCATCTCGAAGGCGTCGGCGTCCTTGCTCACGGGCGCCGTGGTCGGCAAGACGCGCGCCGAGGCGGAGGCGATGTTCAACCTCGTCCGCGAGCTGGTCACGAAAGGCAAGGCCGAGGGCGACGTCGGCAAGCTCGCGGTGTTCGCGGGCGTGCACAAATTTCCGGCGCGCGTGAAATGCGCCATCCTCTCGTGGCACGCATTGATGGCCGCGTTGAAAGGCCAGGGGCAGCCGGTCTCGACGGAGAATGAGCAGAACTGACCCGCGCCCGGCTCGACAAATTTCACACTGCCGGTAAGGTTAAACCCAGTTAGGATTTTTCCATGAACTCGAACGAACCCGTCACTCTCACTCGCGATGTTGAAGGCTCCATCGTGCCCGCCGGCACGAAGGTCACGCTGCTCAAGGGCGAGCAGGCTTACGTCACGCAATCGCTCGGCGGCAGCTACACCGTCATCGTCAACGGCAACATGTTCCGCATCGACGGCCAGAACGCCGACGCGCTCGGCTACGAGGTCGCGGCTAAGCCCACCGCGGCCACCAGCGGCCCGCTGACACAGGAACAGGTCGAGAAACAGATCTGGGACCAGCTCAAGACGTGTTACGATCCGGAAATCCCGGTGAACATCGTGGACCTCGGTTTGATCTACGATTGCCACATCGAGTCCATCGGCAACAACGAATACAAGGTCGCCGTGAAGATGACGTTGACCGCGCCCGGCTGCGGCATGGGCCCGGTGTTGCAACAGGACGTGCAGAACAAGCTGCTGGGCATCGACCCGATCCAGGACGTGCAGGTGGAACTCGTCTGGGACCCGCCGTGGAACCAAGGCATGCTCACCGAAGCGGCGAAGTTGCAGCTTGGGCTGATGTGATTTTCACCGCGGAGGCGCAGAGACGCGGAGTTAAAACTCTTCTCTGCGTCTCCGCGTCTCCGCGGTTTAATTTTCAATGAGCAATTCAAAGCAAGTTGATTGGTCGGCATTGCGGAAGGATTTCCCGATCCTGGACCAGCAGGTCCACGGGCAGCCGTTGGTGTATCTCGACAACGCCGCCACGTCGCAGAAGCCGCGGCAAGTGGTGCAGGCGCTGGTGCATTATTACGAGCGCGACAACGCCAATGTGCATCGCGGCATCCACGAGCTGAGCATGCGCGCGACGAATTCCTTCGAGGCCGCGCGCGAACGCGCCGCGAAGTTCATCAACGCCCGCAGCGCCGAAGAGATCATCTGGACGCGCGGCACCACCGAGGCCATCAACCTGGTCGCGACCGCGTGGGGCAACAAGTTCATCAAGGCTGGCGACGTCATCCTGCTCACGGAGATGGAGCACCACAGCAACATCGTCCCGTGGCAATTGCTCGCGCAACGCACCGGCGCGGAACTGCGCTTCCTGCCCATTACCGGCGACATCGGCCTGCTCGACTTGAGCCGCCTCGATGAATTCCTGACCGACCGCGTGAAGCTGCTTTCGATGGTCCACATCTCGAACTCGCTCGGGACCATCAATCCCGTCATCGAACTCTGCGCCAAGGCGCGCAAGAAAGGCATCACCACACTTGTGGATGCCGCGCAAAGCGCCGGACATCGTCCCCTCGACGTGCAGGAGATCGGTTGCGATTTCCTTGCCGTGTCCGGCCACAAGATGTGCGGCCCGACCGGCATCGGATTCCTTTACGGTCGCGGGGAAGTGTTGGAGCAGATGCCGCCCTATCACGGCGGCGGCGAGATGATCCTCACGGCGGATTACCACAAGAGCAGCTACAAGCCCGCGCCGCACAAGTTCGAGGCCGGCACGCCGGACATCTCCGGCCCCATCGGCCTGCACGCCGCGATGGATTACCTCGACGCCATCGGCCGCGACAAAATCGCCGAGCACGACATGGCCATGGGCGCGTATGCCTTCGAGAAGCTGACCGCGCTAAAGAACATCCGCATCTTCGGCCCGCACATCGGCCGCGCGGGGCTTGTGAGTTTTCTACTCAACGACATCCACGCGCACGACGTGACCGAGCTGGCGAACCAGAAGGGCGTCGCGTTGCGCGGCGGTCATCACTGCACGCAACCGCTCATGCGCAAACTCGGTGTCGAATCTACCAGCCGCGCGAGCTTCTACTTCTACAACACCACGGCGGAGATCGACCGGCTCGTCGAAGTGCTCAAGGGCATCCAGAAGTTTTTCGGCGCATGAACGCGACCCTCACAGGTCAATCGCCGATGAGCGACGTGCTCGCCGCGTATCCTGGTGCGCAACGGGCGTTGTTCCGGCGTTACCACATCGGCGGTTGCAGCAGTTGTGGTTTCCAGCCGACGGAAACACTGGCGGGCGTCTGCGAACGCAACGGCAGCCTCAACGTTGCCGAAGTGCTGGCGCACATCCAATCCAGCCACGAACAGGACGAGAAGATTTTGATCGGCGCGAAGGAACTCGCCGAGTGGCGCAAACAAGATTCAACACTGCGCCTCGTGGACGTGCGTTCGCGTGAGGAATTTGAAGCCGTTCACATCGAAGGTTCCATTCTGCTCTCGCAACCCGTGATGCAGCAAATCATGGCCGAGGGCACCAACACGCGTCCGCTCGTCGTCGTGGATCATCAGGGCAAGAACGGCCTTGATGCGGCAGCGTATTTCATGGGCCACGGCTTGCAGAACGTCCGCTGCCTGCGCGGCGGCATCGATGCGTGGTCGCAGGAAGTGGACGCGACAGTCCGGCGTTATCGGTTGGGTTGAGGCTTTGAAAAAGCGCCGCACCACTCAATGAATACACTCACTGATTCTCGCAGCCATATGATGTTCAGGTGCTTGATGACCATCAACGCGCTGCTTGTTGGTTTCTTCATTTGGGTCGGCTCGCGCTCGGACGTGCATGATTACCTCCAGCACACCATGAAATATTTGTTGGGGGTTGTTGGCGCCATGCTTTTGGTTGCTTCGGTTGTGGCGTTGTGCAAGCGCAGGCGAATTGGTTGGGCCGGCATCGCGCTTGCGGCGGTTTCTTTATTCTTTGCAAGCCTGCCCTTGTTGTCTCACTAAGATTCATCATATGAACGAAGGTCTCCAAAAGCGCATCCAGCAAGCTCTCGCGAATCCGCAGAACGTCGGCGAGATGACCAATGCCGATGCCGTCGGCACGGTGGGCAATTCCGATTGCGGCGAGATGCTCCGCATGTGGGTGAAGTTCCGCGAAGAAGGCGGGCGCAAGGTCATCGACAAAGCGACATTCCAATCCTTCGGCTGCGAAACGGCCATCGCCGTCGCCAGCCTCGCGACGGAACTCATCCGTGGCAAGACGCCGCAGGAGGCGCTTTCGCTCAAGACCGAGGAGCTCGCCGGCGAACTCGGCCCGTTACCGCCGATGAAAATCCATTGTGCCCAGCTCGTGGAAGGTGCGTTGCGCTCCGCGCTCGAACCCAAGGCGGCGGCCCCTGCCCCAATTGTTCCGCAGACCGCGCAATCCCCTACCCTGCTCGATAGCTTCTCCAAGCCGGCGAGTTCCGGTCCGAAGATCACGTTCCTCGATCCGCCGGAAACCAAATAGCGCCTACCACACCCGGATCAGCGCGGCGCCGTGCCGACGGACGCTGACCTTGAAGCCCTCCGCTCGTCTGCCCAGATCTGCTTGGGACCAGAGGTCGCGCACTTTGCGGGAGCCCTTCAAACCAAGATCACTCCAGTTCACAGAGACTTCCGTCTCTGACGGACCGCGATTAAACAAGCCGATGGCGTAGGAGCCATCCTCCATCCTCTTTGCCCAGACCTCGGTCTGGCCGTTCTGCTTTATGCGACCCGCCGCCTGACCGAGTGGGTTCTGGTTCACTTCGATAACCTCGTCGTTCGTCAGCAGGCTGAGCGTGAACTCGTCGAGTTGGGTCATGTCGCAGCCGATGAGCAACGGCGAGCAGAGCAGACTCCAAAGCGTGATATGGGTGTATTGCTCGCTCGGCGTGAGGCGCGTGGGATGCAACGCCGGGCCCCAACCCACCTTACCGACGACGAGCATGTCCGGGTCGTTCCAGTTACCCGGCTTCGCGAACTTCTCGTGACCGTTCTGCTTGAAGCCGATGCCGGACATGCTGCCCCAGGTGTCGGTGATGTCTCCAGTCGTGCGCCAGCAATTGCCGCCGACCCTGTCGCCCCATCCCCATACGTCGCCCATGCCGTATTGGCAAAGGCTGTAAACGATGTCGCGATCCGCCTTATCGAGCGCGGCGCGCATGATAGCGTATGGCTTGATGAGCTCATCCAGCTTTTTTTCTTTTGGCTCGCCCCAGAATTTTCTGATGTCAGAAAAATCGGGCTTCGTCCCGCGCTGCGCCTCCATTTCGGGCTTGTAGGAACACCAGTCGTATTTCAAATAATCAACGCCCCACTCGGCGTAGCTCTGCGCATCAGCCAACTCATGCTCGTAACTACCAAGGCAACCGCCGCAGGTGAACGGCCCGGGCGAGGAGTAAACCCCGATCTTCAGCCCTTTGCCGTGAACGTAGTCTGCCAGCGCTTTCATATCGGGGAAGCGCGGGTTCGGCACCATACGGCCTTGCGCATCACGGCCAGGGCCACCAAGCGTCGGGTCCTTGGCCATGCCACTCGGATGCTGTTCCCAGAAGTCGTCAATGTTGATGTATGTCCAACCGTGATTGATAAGGCCGCTGTTCACCATCGCATCGGCCGCAGCCTTCACCTTCTCCGCCGTGACCGCGCTGGCGAAACAATTCCAACTGTTCCAACCCATCGGCGGCGTGAGCGCGATCCGGTCGCCACAAACGATCTTCAAGTCACGCTTCGCCGAACCGCGAGCGTTCTTCACGGTGAGCGCGACTTTGTATTCACCACGCTTCGAAACTTTGCCGGTAATGATCCCCGTGGTTACGTCCAGCTTCAGCCCTTCCGGCAGCCCCTTCGCCGCAAAAGTCATCGGGCGATCACCGGTCGCAGGGATGGTGAACAAAAAATCGTGGCCCGGGCGGCAACCGATGATGCGGGCGCCGTTGATCCGCGGCGTGGGCGGCGCCTTGGGCGTGAGGATGTAAGGTTCCTCCGGCGGACCAGAAAACGTCACCGGCTTCGGCCCTTTACCCTCGAACTTCGCGTCCACCCAGTCGGCGTGATCGAAATCAATGCCGTCGCCACCGTCGGTGACTTCGAGCACGAAGCGCCTTATGCCGGTGAGCGAAACGCCCACGGACTTCGCGGTGTCGCCCGCTCGCATCACGCCGCTCGACCACAGTTTCTTGCCGTCACCGGAAATCTGGAATTCAACACCCCCGCCACCGGAGCTGGATTCATCGTCCTTGCCCACGCTGGCGGTGAATCGGTCGAAGCGATTGCCAAGCTCGATCTCCAGCGTGCTCCTCGCGTGCGTGCCGACGCCGCGTTCAAACTTCTTTCCTGCAATCGTCAGGGCGTTGCCGTCCACCGACCTGTTCTTGTGCGCCTGCCCCCAATCCTGCTGGGTCTGCGAGACATCCAGCTGATCGAGCCAGAACGTTTCGGCCCGGGCGACCCCGAAAGCAGTCAGACCGAGCATCGCAAGGGCAACCGTTTTAAACTGCACTTTGGCGAACAAAGGCTTGTTCATGGTCGAAGCCTAGCGAACCCATGCTCCTGAACAAGAATTCGCAACTGAAATAAACGGACACGACGCCCGCATAAACCAAGGTTGGAATCCTTCACGGTTTGTGCGAATCTTGGTCGTCGTCCACGGACGATGCTGTTATCGATGCCTGAATCTTCGCTTCCATTTCTCCCGGTATCGCGCGCGGACATGACCGCGCGCGGCTGGGATGAGCTCGACGTCCTGCTCATCACGGGCGACGCCTACATCGACCATCCGAGCTTCGGCGCGGCGGTCATCGGGCGCGTGCTGGAGGCGGATGGCTTTCGCGTCGGCATCATCGCGCAGCCAGACTGGCGCAATGTCGAGGCGCTCAAAGTTTTGGGGCGCCCGAAACTGTTCTGCGGCATCACCGCCGGCAATCTCGACTCGATGGTGTCGAACTACACCGCGGCGCGACACAAGCGCCGCGAGGATGCCTATTCGGAGGAAGGCGCTACCGGCAAGCGGCCCAATCACGCGGCGGTCGTTTATGCGCAACTGGCGCGGCGCGCGTTTCCCGGATTGCCGCTCGTGCTAGGCGGCGTCGAAGCCAGCCTGCGGCGCGTGGCGCATTACGATTATTGGTCCGACGGTTTCAAGCCGTCCATCCTCCTTGATGCGAAGGCGGATCTGCTCGTGTTCGGCATGGGCGAGAATGCGGTCCGTGAAATCGCACAGCGTTTGAAGGGCGGCAAGGACTTGGCCGGCATCCGCGGCACGGCACGATTGCTCGGTGCAAAGGCCACGGCGGCGCTCGATATGTCGAAGCTGCTGGAGCTGCCGAGCTACGATGCGTTGCTGAAAGACAAGAATCTCCTCACGCCCATCACGAAGATCGTCGAGCGTGAGCAAAGTCCGTTCAACGGCCGCGTGCTGGTGCAACGTCATGGCGATCGCGCGGTGATCATCGAATCACCGGCGTTCCCGCTGAAGACCGAGGAGTTGGATGCGCTTTACGACCTGCCGTTCGTGCGTCGTCCGCATTCGATGTATCGCAGGACCATCCCGGCATTCACGATGATCAAGGACTCAGTCACGGTCGTGCGCGGTTGCCCGGCGGGCTGCACGTTCTGCGGCATCGGTGTGCATCAGGGCAAATTCCTGACGAGCCGGAGCGAAAATTCCGTGCTGAAAGAAATCCGTCAGATGACCGAGCAGCCGGATTTTCGCGGGACCATCTCCGATCTCGGCGGGCCAACCGCAAATCTTTACGGCTGCGAGAATGACGTCGAGGATGCGTGCAAAGTCTGCCGCCGCCCGAGTTGTTTGCATCCGACGATCTGCAGCAAGTTCCACGTCGAGAGCGATCCGGCCATTCAGCTGATGCGCTCGGCGCGCAAGGCGGAAGGCGTGAAGCATGTGCACATTCAGTCCGGCATCCGCATGGACGTGGCGTTCCGCACGCCGGAGTATTTAAAGGAGCTCATCCATCATCATGTCTCGGGTCATTTGAAAGTCGCCCCCGAGCATTTGCACGCCGATGTGCTCAAGCGCATGCGCAAGCCGGCGGGGCTGTTCGAGCAGTTCCAGGAAATGTTCCGTGAAGAGAGCAAGGCCGCAGGCAAACAGCAGTATCTCGTGCCGTATTTCATCTCCAGCTTCCCCGGCTGCAGCGATCAGGAGATGGGCGTGGTGGAAAAGTTTTTGAACAACTCGAAGTGGAATCTCCAGCAGGTGCAGGACTTCATCCCGCTGCCGTTGATGCCGGCGACGGCGATGTATGTGACGGGGATGGATTACGACACCGGCAAGCCGATCCCGGTGGCGCGCGGCGCCGGCGACCGCTTCCGGCAGCGGCAGGCGTTGTTGAATCCGGGCGCACGCAAGGCTTCCTCCGGCGCAGGTAAAGTGTTCGCCAAGCAGGCGCAGAATCCGATGGCAGTGATGGCCACGGCCGAGGAAGAAGAGGCGCCGAACTGGTAATTCAGCAGTGCGGGCGATCCGCCCGCGCTCCTACGCAACGTGGCTGCTGAACGTCTGCACGATCCACACGCAGCCCACGATCATCGCCGCGCTGCCGCAAACGATCATCAGTCCGCGATAGAACTTCAATCCGCGATCCGCACAACGCCGGGCGGCAAAGCCCATCGCTGAAGAAAAGCCCGCCATGGAAATCACGGTGCCCACGGTGAACGCCGCCAAATAGCTGATCGCCTGGATCTGCGTCGGGAACGCCAGCATCGGCAAAATCCCGAGGAAGTGCGAACTGCCGGCGAGTCCGTGCAGAATGCCGATGCCGAACGCCGCGTGCGTGTGGACGTGAGCGCCCGCGGCCGCGTGGTGACCTTTCGGCGTGTGGACGTGAACGTGCACATGGCGTTCACCATCGTGCTCATGTTCGTGCGAGTGGAGGGAATTCTTCAGCGCCTTGCGCAAGGCCCAAATACCAATGCCAATGAGCATGACGCCAACGAGCCGTTCGCCCCAAGAGGAAAGCAGTTCCACGGGAATAAATTCGCGGAACATCAGCGAGAGCAGGCCGATGACGATGACGCCGGCGGAATGCCCGACGCCCCAACGAAGGCCGGGCAGCCAGGCGCGTTGCGGCGTGCGCGCGGCGATCGGCGCGATGGCCGTCAAATGATCGGGCCCGGACCACACGTGGCCCGCGCCGGCTATCAATCCGCTGAGTATTGCGATCATTCGCTTAAAGTTGCTCCGAACCCCAACGTGCCAGAGTCAGCCGCAGAGTCACACCGGAAATTGTCATTTCACCGCCGGGACTTGCGCGGCCGGCGCCGACTTCAGGAGATGGGTTACGGCTTTCACGGCGAGTTCGATCGGGAGGATCGGCTTCGAGATGAGGTCGTTGCCGCCACTGAGGACGCTCTTGGTGCGATTCTCGAAATCTCCACGCGCGGTCACGAAGATGATGGGCGTGGTCCGATATTCGGGGAGCTGCCGCAACTGTTCGCAGACCTGAAAGCCGTCCAGGTCCGGCATGGCGATATCCAGAAGGAACAGATCGAAGCGTTGCTTGCGAGCCAATTGGATGGCTTCGAGCGGGCTCTCCGTGCTGCGCGCCACCAAGTGGGCACGGCGCAAAGCCGCCGCGGTGAGTTTGTTTGAAATCGGATCATCATCGACGACGAGCGCTTCGGGCTTCAATGGGGCAGTCAGTTTCGCGGTGGGCAACTGCTCCAAAACCGAGCCCAAAAAATCCGCGGTGAAGGCAATCGTCCGCCGCACCGACGGAGTGGCCAGTGCGGGCCGGCTCATCAGTTCAAACAGCAAGGCGGCCAGCGCGCTGCTCAGCAACGCGAGGTGGTGGACTTCCCCCATACCGGCCGTCGTCGCCAGAAAGTCGATGCACCGGTAAAAATTCTGAAGCCGCATCTCGCCTTCAGAGCCGTTTTTGGCCTGCAGAAACGCGTGCGCCAACGCATGCACATCCCCGCGGGCCTGAGCCGCAGTGGCCAGGAGGAGCTTCCGGGCTTCAATGCTCGGAGCATCCGGCTTATGGGCGGGGGCGGGCGGCGTGAACGGATGCGCAGACTGGCCGACATCTACGGGCGCCTTTGGCGTCACGGAGGCCAGATTCTGCTTGGATGGCGCGGCCACCATCAGGTCCATCAGGATTCCGGTGAGCATCTTCGGCGTGCAACGGACCTTCAACACCGCCGCCTGAACTCCGATGCTGTTGGCTTGCGTCGCAAGTTCGTTCGCAAAGGAACTCGACAGCAAAACGACCGGCACATTGGCAAGATGCGGATTGCCGCGCATGAACTTCAGCACATCCACTCCGGTAAAACGCGGCATCATCAGGTCGAGCACGACGGCGTCAGGCCGCTCAGACTTGAGGAATTGAACTGCGGCCAGCCCGTCCTGGGCAACGGTTGCACGCAAACCAAGCTGGGCAATGCGATCGCGATAAATCTTCGCCACCACGACATCGTCGTCGACAAGCAGGACGTGTTTGGGGGCAAGCTCGTTCATCGTCGGGAAGTCCCGTCAATCCGGGTAACCGGTCGGATGCTTCACATGCCATGCCCACGCGGTGGAGATGATGTCTTCCAGCTTGGGATACTTCGGTTTCCAGCCAAGTTCGTTGATGGCCTTCGCGGCACCGGCCACGAGCTTGGGCGGATCGCCGGGGCGCCGCGGCTTTTCGACGGCGGGAATCTTTTTGCCGGTGATCTTCTCGCAAGTCTCGATGACTTGCTTCACCGAGTAACCGTCGCCGTTGCCGAGGTTGAAGAAACCGGTCTTGCCCGGCGCGAGGCCGAGGATGTGCGCCTGCGCAAGGTCGAGGATGTGGATGTAATCGCGGATGCAGGTGCCGTCGGGCGTCGGATAATCCGTGCCGTAAATCTCACAATGCGTGGACTGGCCCAGCGCGACCTTGAGCACGTTCGGGATGAGGTGCGTCTCGATGCGATGATGTTCACCGAAGGTCTTGCTCGCACCGGCGGCATTGAAATAGCGGAACGCGATGAACTCCAATTTGTGAATCTGCTGATACCACAGGAGAATCTTCTCGAACATCAGCTTTGATTCGCCGTAGGGATTGATCGGGCGTTGCGGCAGATCTTCCGTCATCGGCACGCGATCGGGCGGGCCGTAAGTGGCGCAGGTGGAACTAAAGACGAATTTCTTCACCCCGTGTTCAACGGCGGCGTCGGCAAGTTGCAGCGCGTTATAGACGTTGTTGCGAAAATACTTCGAAGGATTTGTCATCGATTCGCCGACGAGCGCATTCGCCGCGAAGTGCATGATGGCATCCGGCTTGGCTGAGCCGACGGCAGCGGAGATGTTGCCGACTTCGTTGGGGCGCGCATGAATGAACGTGGCGCGCGGGTCCACCGCCGAGCGATGGCCTTCCGACAGATCATCGTAAACCGTGACCTGATGGCCGGCGTCGAGCAATTCCTCGACACAAATCGAACCGATGTAGCCGGCTCCTCCAGTGACAAAAACTTTCATCGCGCCGAGACTACCTGCCCGCCGCCGCCTGCTCAATGTGCTTTTGCGGCATCGCGCGACTTGGCGTGATGATGATGAAAGAGTTTTTGGCGGTTCACGACCAGGTAAGCGACGATCAAGCTGTTCACGACAAACAGCCCAAACATCGGCCACGAGAATTTTCCGACGAGTTCAAAGAGCTCCAGCGGGATGAAGAACGCCGTTTCGCCGATGGCAAACCACACTGCCCACCACGAACGACGCATCAACCCGGCGCATTCCACGATGAGCAGGATGGCGTAAAGCAGGCTGCCCGACGCAAGCCACTTCAAGTTGGTCGGCGTGACGGTGTCCAGTCGATCGCCCAGCTTGGCAAAGAATTTTGAACTGGGGTCGAGCTTCACCAAACGTAGCAAGTGATCGAAGGTATCGCCCACGTCTTTGCCGATGAGTTGGAAGAACCCGACGGCGAGCAGCAGGAGCAGGAGCGCTTTACCAAGCTTGATGAGGATGATGATCCAGAGCGTCGGAGCGCGGCGCCGGATGAAGTCGGTGTCGCGGGCGGGTTTCAACTCAAGCCTTCCCCGCCTCGACTGCCACCTTCGCCTTCGAAGCCTCCGCCTTGATGTAATGCAACACGACCGGCGCCAGGATCATGCCCGGCACGCCCATGAGTTTTTCGCCGAGGACGATGCCCAGCAACGTCAGCCACATCGGATTCTTGATGCGGTCGCCGATGATCTTGCTGTTCAGGAAATACTCGAGCTTGTGGATGACGACGAGGTAAACAAGCGCGACGAGCGCCAGCTTCGGCGAAATGGTGAACGCGGCGAACACGATGAAGGTGTTGCTGATGACGTTGCCGACGATCGGCAGCAGCCCGCAGATGAAGGTGAGCGCGATCAACACCGTGGAAAAATTGAAATGATTCCAAAGGACGAACACAGCGGTGAGCGTCGTGTTGATGGCGGAGATGATGATCTGCGCGCCGATGACGCGCGAGAAGCTGGCGTAAAACGTCATGAACCGCTGGCCGAGTTCGTTCACGACGGTCGCGTAGAGGCTGTCACGAGCCGTGGTAGGATCGTCCGTTCCCCAACGGGCATTGAGGAACAAACTCGCCGCAACGAACAGACCGATGAGCAGCGAGACCGCTTCGAACGTGGCCCGACGCACCGCCCGACCGAATCCACCCAAATCTTCCTTGGCCCCGGCGAGGACGTGTTCCTTCACGTATTCCTTCAACGTCGCGTAATCGGTGACCGGCAACTCGATGGCGTGCTGGTTCGCGTATTCGACGATGTGGGGCATCGTGCTCTCCACGATTTGCGGCAGTTGCTTGTAGGCGCGTTTGCCGAATTGATACGAGCCCACCGACATCACAACCACGGCGATGACATAGAGTGACATGCCGAGCCAGCGGCGGTTGCCGACGCTGAACTTCTGCAACGCGAAGTAACCGAACAACGACGTCAGCACGAGCGTGCCAAGATGCAACCACCCGATCAGCACCAATAGCGCCGCCATAATGGCGAAAGAGATGCGGACCTGAAGCGTCATAGCCTCAACGTATCTTCGGCAGCAGCCAATGCAAGAGCTCGCTGATGGGCAGGCGCTCCTGCTTGCCGTCGTCGCGATGGCGGATGGTCACGGTGTTCAACAGCTCCGGCTTCTCGCCGAGCGTGTCGAAGTCGATCGTGAGGCAGAACGGGGTGCCCGCTTCGTCCATGCGGGCGTAGCGTTTGCCGATGCTGCCCGCGTCGTCGTAAACGACGTTCATCCACGGACGCAGCAGGTCGCGGACTTCGAGCGCCTTCTTCACAAGTTCGGGTTTGTTCTTCAACAGCGGGAACACACCGACTTTGATCGGCGCGACACGCGGATGGAACTTCATCATGTAGATCGTCTCGCTCTTGCCCTTGTCGTCGGTCTTGACGGTCTCCGTGTAGGCGTTCGCGATGAGCGCAAGGATCAGGCGATCCACACCGGCGGACGGCTCGATGACGTGCGGGATGTATTGGCCTTTCGCCAAACCGTTCGCGTCCTCGGTCGCCTGCTTCGAGGCGACTTCGGTTTCGACGCCGGATTTCTCCATGTAGCGTTTGCGGTTCTCGTAGTAACGGCGCCAGAGGTCGTCCTGCTTTTCCTTGGGCAACTTCGCCCACGCCGAGCGCAATTCCTCGTCGAACACGCCCATCGGCTTGCCGGAGAAACGCGCATGCTGGCTCAAATCAAAATCACTGCGGGCCGCGATGCCTTCGAGCTCCTGC
Organism: Verrucomicrobiota bacterium; assembly: GCA_041181065.1. Taxonomy (GTDB): domain Bacteria; phylum Verrucomicrobiota; class Verrucomicrobiia; order Limisphaerales; family DSYF01; genus DSYF01. The sequence goes on from JBEGQI010000321.1 coordinate 14,748, forward strand.
GTGCCGAAGGGGAACTTGAACAGGATGTCCACGCAGGCGCGGGCGTAGTGCGCCAGCTCCTCGGGCTTCTGCCAATATTCTTCGAGCGTCGTGCGCGGGAGGCCGATCTCGCCGTAGAACTTGATGCGTTCCTCGACCCAATACTGGTGCCACAGCTGCCAACCCCAGTTCGGCTGCGGCTCGCCCGGATGATCCTTGCTCGCGGGCGCGGCGACCGCGCCGCTGATGGCCTCGACGGCTTCGTCGGGCTTGATGAAAAACTCCAACTCCATCTGCTCGAACTCACGCGAGCGGAAGGTGTAATTGCGCGGCGTGACTTCGTTGCGGAACGCCTTGCCGATCTGGCCGATGCCGAACGGCACCTTCTGCCGCGAGGTTTCGAGCACGTTCTTGAATTGCGCGAAGATGGCCTGCGCGGTTTCCGGGCGGAGATACGCGACGTTGTCCTCGCTCTCGACCGGACCGACGTAAGTCTTGAACATCAGGTTGAACGGACGCGGCTCGGTCAGTTCCTTCGAATCGCAGTTCGTGCACTTCGTTTCCGGCGGCAACTCGAACTTGCCCGCGGCGTTCTTGCCGAGCTTCAAGCCTTGGTCTTCGCAAAGCTGGTCCGCGCGGAATCGCTTCTTGCACTTCTTGCAGTCGCACATCGGATCGCTGAACGTCGAGACGTGGCCGGACGCCTCCCAGATCTTCGGCGACATGATGATCGTCGCTTCGAGGCCCGCGACGTCCTCGCGCTGGCGGGTCATGGTATTCCACCACAACTCCTTCACGTTGCGCTTCAACTCCGCGCCGAGGGGACCGTAATCCCAAAAGCCGTTGATGCCGCCGTAGATTTCCGACGATTGAAAGATGAAGCCGCGCCGTTTGCACAGCGAGACGAGTTTTTCCATGAGCACGTTTTCTTTAGGCTCGGCCATAGGGTGCGCAGTGTTCTGAATGGGCGAAAGCAAGTCAAGGAAGGGCGGCTCAATGCCCGCGCTTCCGACGCGCGACAAACGCCCGATAGCGCGCGTGCCACATGAGATCGGCACGGGCGAGTTCGCACTGCGGCTCAATGGGCTGCCCGGACCAAATCGAATTTCGTCCGATGCGCATCAACGCATCAGGTTCGCTGGCCTGCGTCCGATAAAATTTCCGCGCCTCGGTGATAAAGCCGAGCTTCAAGCCAGCTTCCCGCGCGGCGGCCACGGAGTCGCTGTTGATCAAACCGTAGGGATACGCGATGGCCGTCGGCGCCTTGCCAGTGATGCGGGCTAATTGCTGTTGCGCGCGCTTCACAATGTCCAACACCTCGGCCTGCGAATAGGCAGTGAGACATTCGTGTGAACAACCGTGATTGCCGATATGCACGAGCGGATGCACCGCGAACTTCGCCAGTTCCTCCGCCGTGAACAGCCGATCTGCGTCGCCCAAGGCGCGGAGAGGTTGGCCGGTCGTTTGTATCACCTCGGCTTCGATCTCATCGGCGCGCTGGGCGACGCGGTCCCAGACTTCAGTCATGGTTGCGCTCACGCTGCAACCGCCACGCGTCCGGCGCTCCCGCCAGAGCACATCCCACCAGTAGCATTTGCCCGACAGCACCAATTCGCTTGGGATGAAGAACAGCGCCGGCACATTGAACTGCTCCATCAACGGCAGCGCGCGTTGGTTGTTGAAATAGCCATCGTCGAACGTCAACAGCACGCAACGCTCGTCAGGCTTGAGCCCGCGCAGGATTTCGTCAGGAGTGATGAACCGGTAACCGGCGGTCTGGAAGTATTCGATGACGCGGCGCAGATCCGCAACCGTCGTGCGCTGCTGCGGGTAGGCTTGGTCGAGGGCAACCTCGCGCTCATCGAGAAAGACGTTGTGGAAAAACAACGTGACCAGCGCGCCGCGGCGTTCGCCGAGTCGCACCTGCACCCGCGATGCCGCGTGATCCACCGCTTGCACCGCTTGATTCAGAAGTCTGGTCAGGAACATGAAAGCAATCGCGCTTCAAACGCGCCCGGGGCCGCACTCTTCAGCACGTGATGCCGCCGTCCACCACGAGCGTCTGGCCCGTGATGAATCCCGCGCCGTCGCCCAACAGGAATCCCACCAGCGGCACCACATCCGCCACGTCGCCCAGCCGGCCGAGCGGAGTGCGGTTCACGATCTGGCGACGTTGATCCTGGCCGAGCGACGCGGAAAGTTCCGTCATCAAGTAACCCGGCGCGACCGAGTTGATGGTGATAGCGCGGCGGCCCACTTCGCGCGCGAGCGCCCGCGTCATGCCGTCGAGACCGGCCTTGCTCGCCGCATACGCCGCGAGCCCGGTGTAGCCGCGCAGACCGACGATGGAGCTGATGTTGATGACGCGCCCCGGCCGGCTCTGCGCGAGCAGCCGGCGCAAGGCGAGCCGGCTCAGCCGCAGCGCGCTGAAGAGATTGATGTTCAACAGCCGTTCGGCATCGACCGTCGGAAACGTCGCGAGAATGCCTTCACCGGCGATGGCGGCGTTGTTGACGAGCGCATACAAACCGTCCGCGCCCGCCCACTTCAGCGCGGCCTCGAAGAACGCGGTCTCGGATTTTTCATCGCCCAACGTGCATTCCTGCCAAAGGAAACGCGCGGCGCCGGAAGCCTTCGCCAGCGATTCCATCTCGGGCGTCGGTTTGCGACTGCACGTGACGACGCGATAACCCGCGCCCAGCAGTTCCTTCACGATGCCCAGCCCCAATCCACGGCTGCCGCCGGTGACGATGACCACTCTTGTTGCGTTGCTCATGAGTTCACTCTGACTTTTTTGCCGGTCGCATTCACGGAGATTTTATCCACGAACCGGTAGATGCGCGGAACCTTATACGGCTCCAGCCGGGCGGACAGCGCGGAAAAAATCGCCTTGCGCGCCTCGGCTTCCGTGACCGCTTGCGCCAACACCACGTCGGCGGCAAGCACATCGCCCGCGATGGGATTCTTGATGCCATACACGCGCACCTCGCGCACCACGGGCACTTCCAACAGCGCGGCCTCGACTTGTTCGGGCATCACCTTGCCACCGCCCACGTTGATGACATTGTCCACGCGCCCGCGAAACTCGACGCGCTCACCCGTCACCTCGACGACATCGCCGGTGATCAACCAGCCGTCATCGGTCAACGCCCGCTTGGTGGCGTCGCCGAGATAACCGCGCATCGCCCGCGGGCTGCGCACTTGCAACACGCCGTCCACGATGCGCAACTCACAGCCCTCAATGCCCTCGCGCAACCACGTCGCGGGAAAACCCGTGCGGCCATCCTTCACAGCGAACAATGCGCCCGCTTCCGTCGAGGCGTAGATGGCGATGATGCGCGCCTCCGGAAAGGCCGCGCGCAATGCGTCGAGGATGCTCTGATCCACCGCCTCGCCGCCCAGTGTGATCTGCCGCAACGGCAGTGGCGTTTCTTTCGTGAGTGCCAGCAACAGCGCCCGCCAGAACGTCGGCGTGCCGCTGAGGTGCGTGGGTTTCGCGACGAGCACGCGCGCCACCAAATCGGCGGCGGACATCCCGGCAAAGGCGACCAGCTCGCTCCGTGTGCAGAATGCCGTGAGCAGCACCTGCAATCCCGCGAAGCTCGCCGGATGATAGCTGAGGAACCAGCGATTGCCCGCCTGCTCCGTGCGCACGCGGCCAAGCAGCTTTTCCAACTCGTGCACGGCGACCTTCGGTTTGCCGGTCGTGCCAGAGGTCGTGAGCAACACCGCCGGTTTTGTCGGGCGCACAGCGGAAGGCCACTGTTGCAGCGGCTTCAACTGCTGATCGAACAGCGCGGCAACTTCGTGTTGGGTCCAGAACGCATCCGTGACCGGATAGACTTCACGCACGAGCAGCACTTCGGAATTCGTCTCCCACGCCGCAATAAGCGCCGCGAGCGTCACGTCCGCGCGCACAGCATGAACGGCAATGCGGGCCGGGGCGAGCGGGGCTAGTTCCGCCGCAAACGCCGTGGCCAACGTGCGGATCTGACCGGCGGACATGCGTTCACCGTCCTGCTCCACGACGACGCGCGAGGCGTCGCCCAAGCACGCCGTGAACGCCGCAAGCGTGGCGCCCGTCGGCGCGCATTGGGCCTCACTCGGCATAGAGGGCGGCGAGTTCGCCCACGGTCTGGAAGTTGCGGAAGCCGGCGGCAAACGGGTCTTTGTTGGTGAGCGATTGCAACTCCGTCACGAGCACCGCGAGATCCAACGAATCGATCGGGATGCCGCCGCCGAGAAAGCGCGAGCCCTCGGTCAAGGTCACCGGTGGCTGCCCCTTCTGTTCGAGCAGACGGTTGACGATGGTCTGGATGTGGGCGCAAATCTCGGTCGTGGTCATTTCGGGAAGTTTTTACGAAGTGGAGGCAGGCGTCCAATCCATTCTACAACTCACAGCTTCTGTCTTCGGAGCCGCATGTATTTCAGACAGATCAACGACTGCATCAAAAGCGGGGTCAACACGGCCATCGGAAAGGGCCGGCCTTCAATGCGCCATTGCTCGACCAAAGAACAGGGAAACCACCACAGCACGCGAATCAGCGCCGTGCGCAACGGCCGTTGACGCACCACTTCCCAAGTTTGCGGCCACGGACGGTTTTCCCAGCGCCATTGCTCCAGATGCGCGGGCGTATCCGGCAACAGGGATTCAGCGATGACACGTCGCCAGTTCTTGGCTTGGGGTCGCAGGAAAACGTAACGCAGTCCGTAGGACAGCCGCTTGGGGCAATGCTCCAGCACGAGCGGGATGTGCTCCCATTTGCCCTCCGGATCCGGCACGGTTTCCGCCATGCCGATGAAGCGGACGCGCTGACGATTCAAAAGGAAGATCCGGTTGCCCGGCCAGTGCGACGCCACCTGCCGCTGGCCATTCCACAGCGGCCAGATACAGGTGAAGCCGGAGTCGCTTGCGGCGGGTTCTGGTGCGCGGCGAAAATTCTTCAACCAATCTGCCAACGCCGGGCTGGGCGCTTCATCCGCGTCCAAGCGCAGGATCCAATCGTGCTTTGCCTGTCCCCACGCAAACGGCCAGTGCGGCTCCTGCTGAAAGGCGCGGGGCCGTTCGAAGAATCTGCCACCGGCGGCCTGCACGATGGCGCGAGTGCCCGTCGTATCCGGCCCATCATGCACCACAATCAATTCATCGAAGCAGCCACGCGTTCGCTCGATGAGGCGCTGGAGCAAATCGGCTTCGTTGTAGAGGCAGACGACGAGTGAAATCGCGGGCATATCAGTTCTTGGGGCCGCCCTCCTTGGCCCGCGCCCGCTGCTGTTGCCGCCGGAGCTTCATGAATTTGAAACAGATCAACACGTGCATGAGCATCGGTGTGAGCACAGCGGAAGGAAACAGTTTTCCCTCCTTGTCCCACTGCGATTTGAGCGCGTAAGGAAATGAAACAAACAGCCGCTCCAGCGACGTCCGGATCGGGTGCTCGCGTATCTGCTGCCACGTCCCGGGCCACGGCAGGTTATCCCAACGCCAGTGCGGGAGCTGTATCGGCGAGTCGTGCAGCAACGATTCCGCAATCACCCGGCGCCAGTTCGCCGCGTGCGAGCGACCGAAAACATAACTGAATCCGTAGGAGATACGCTTGGGTTGATGCTCCAACACCAACATCAACGGCTCCCAGCGACCATCGGCTACGGGCACCTGCTCGACCATGCCGAAAAACCGGACGCGTTGGCGGTTGAAAAGGAAGCGCCGGTTATCGGGCCAGTGCGAAGTCACCTGCCGCGTGCCATCCCATAATGGCCAGATACAGGTGTAGCCGGAGATATCCGCCGCCGGCTCAGGCGCGGCGCGAAACTTGATGAGCCAGTCCTTCAGTTCCGGCCCGGGAAATTCATCCGCATCCAAACGCAGGATCCAATCGTGCTTCGCTGCACCCCACGCAAAAGCCCAATGCGGCTCCTGCTGATAAGCGCGCGGCCGCTCGAAGAACCTTGCTCCACCCGCCTCAGCAATGGCCTGCACGTTCGTGGTATCCGGCCCGTCATGCACCACGACCACATCGTCAAAGCAACCCGCCCCCCGCTCGAGCATCCGCTTGAGCAGGTCGCCCTCATGATAAAGGCAAACAACGAGTGAAATCGCTGGCATGGGAAAAACAAATCAGATTGCGAGCCGGGAAGAAATGCAAACTTGCATCATTTCATCTCCCGCACACCTCACGGAGCCGTTGCCAGAATGCGCCCAGCGCGGGCCAAGCGCCGACCCCAAGCAAATAGGCATTGCTCGACTTC
>JBEGQI010000322.1:0-3307 GCA_041181065.1 Verrucomicrobiota bacterium
CGCGTGCGCCACTGCCCGGCGGCATCCGCAAGCGGCGCAAAGTGCTTTGCGGTGGTTGGGTTTTTCACCACAAACTCTAGCGATCCTTTGCCGCCATTGCGTTTTGGGTCAGCGCGAATAATGCCGTGGCCTTCCATGTTCGACTGACCGGCAAGAATGAATACGCGCACCGGCTTGGTTGCCGCCTGCGCGGGGGCAAGTGCGCCCAGTGCGATGACGAAGAGCGTGATGATGTGCTTCATGGTCAGGCTAGTGTCTGGCTTCCTGCCTCGTGGCAATGGGAACATAACCAACCTCCAAGCCAGGCGGCGGGGTGACAACCAAGGCTGGGTCGAGTTCCGCCAGCTTTCCCACTGTGGGTGGCGCGAGGTAGTCTCGGTCCTGCTTCCAATTTCGGTGAATCTTCTCAACGCGAGCTTGCATGGCTTCGCGTTCTTGATCGGTAAGGTCCGCGTTGAGCAACGCCGGCTGGTCGGCGAAGCGATACCAGTAGTAAGTGACCACGCTGCCGTCGCCCAACTTCGCCTGGAACGGTCCGGCCTTGGGGCCAGGTTTCTTCCAGCAGCTCGCCGCATCGCCGGGGGTGACATAGGTTGCCGGACGCCGTTCTGGGCGCTGGTCAAAGCGCATCTGGGCCAACCTTGTTTCTGCGGGGACATCCTCCGCCCGCACCGGAACCCATGCCGGTTTCTGGTTGGCGTTCGTTGTGAGTCGAAAGTATTCCGGGAGCACCACCAGCGAGCCGTCGCCAACGTCAGCTTTCTTCACCCACTCCGAATTCCAGCGATAGCCGAATGTCTCTGCATCCGGCGCCATGGGTGTCGCGAAGGTATTCCAGGCCAGCGCCACCTTCTGGTCCTTGGGAACACCATTGGTGTAAATCCGCCAAGTGGCGCCGCCCCGTCCGCTGAACTCGTGCAAGACGGCTCCTTTTGAATTGATCTTGCCGCTGGCCTGCGGGCCGCCATCAAACCAAGCCTTCACCGCATCCCAGAGCGCCTGCTTGTTGTAGGAGGTGACGTGATGAACGAGCAGCGAGTCGCCCTTCGGATCGCTAGGGAACAAGGTCGGCGCGACGCGCGCGTAGATGTCACCTTTTGCATCCGTCGCCTGCGCGCTGGGGATATGCTGCGTCTCCATCTGCAACGCGCGGTTCGGGTTGGAGGGACGACTGTCCAGCAACATACCGCTCAGACGCGGTTCGCCGACGGTGGCATGTGACCAGAAGAACGGAGTGAAGAACGCGACCGGGCCTTTGAAGTTCCGCGTGTTCAGAAACAGCGTCCAACAATTGTCGCCGGTCGGGATGTTCGTGCCGGCCGTGTTGGTTTTGGCCGCAGCCAATGGCAGCGGCAGGTAGCCATAGCCGAACCACTCGCCGCGCGTGCCCGGTTTGAGGTTCAAACCATCCGGCGGCCACAGCAACCAAGGACTGAGTTGGGCGATGCCGTATTTGCCTTTGGGTTTGTTCCAGTCGCGCCCTTTGCCGGCACCGGGGCCGTTGGCCCACTCACTGAAGTTCGGTGCCACACCGCCCATGATGAACTTCGGCGTCTCGGTGGCGTATTCTGTATCGCGCCACCAACCAAGACCACCCTCGATATCGGAATAAAGGTTGGTCGGTGCCTGACCGGAATATTGCGCGAACATCCACGTTCCCGGCAGGCCCGATTGGAATCGTTGTCCCGGGTAGTGCTTCAACAAAGGCCAGGCTGCGACATACATCGAGAACCCGGCGGTGTAGGTTTCGGGAACTTTCTCGTTGGGGATGAGGAGGTAGCCGGCCATTTCTCCCTTCTGAATCTTCTCGTTGGCTTGCGCCTTCGAGGTGTTGTTGACGGTGGTGAGCGTCAACGCCAGCGATGTGAGCGCAAGAATGGGAACCGGCCTAAAGTTCACGATGTTGATTGTAGCGGCAACCGTTATGGAGACCAGCCGGGAGGTGGCTTCTGCCACGGCGTCGCGCCGCCGCGCTGGATATGCCGGCGCAGGGCGGCGGAAAGTTCGTTGAACATCTTTTTGTTCGCGGCCGCACGGTTGGTGCGTTCCTGCGGATCGGACTTAAGGTTGTAAAGTTCCAGCGGACTGAAGGGATCGTTCTGCATCAATTTCCAGTCGCCACGAATGATCGCCTCGTAAGTCTTGCCGCCATAGGCCATGCCACCCTCACGCCGGTTAAAATAGAGCTCGCGGGACGTTGTGATGTCACCGCCCTTGAACACGGGCACAAGGCTGACGGCGTCAAGTTCGGCGGCGGGCTTCGCCCCGGCCAGTTCCACGAACGTGGGGAAAAGGTCGAAGTTAAGTCCGGCGTAATCGCTGTGGGAATCAGCCTTGATGTGCGCCGGCCAGCGCACCATGAACGGCACGCGCAAGCCGCCGTCATAGTGGTCCTGCTTGCCGCCCCGCCAAGGGTCGTTGTTCTGCGCATGCGGCAACGAACCGCCGTTATCCGAGGTGAAAACAACCACGGTGTTTTCTTCCAATCCATTTTCCTTCAACGCGGCGAGCACGCGCCCGACGGCATCGTCGAGATGCTCGACGAGCGCGACGTTCTTCGCACGCGCCTCGTTGAGTTGCGGTGTGCGGACTTTCACACGCGCCAGCCATTCGGCGGGAGGTTCGATGGGGAAATGGGGCGCATTGTAAGCGAGGTAGAGAAAGAAAGGCTGGTCCTTCGCCTTCCCCCGCTCGCGGAGATACTCCAGCGCCCAATCGGAAAAAATGTCCGTCGCGTGGCCCTCGGGAGCAATGACCTCGGCGTTGCGGCGCATGTAGTTTATCCCGTGCCGGAGGTGCGTGGTGTAGCTGTCCATCATGTCGCCGAGAAAGCCGTGGAAGAAATCAAAGCCGCGTTCGTTGGGCAGGTTTGGCGACTCCAAACCAAGATGCCACTTGCCGATGATGGCGGTGTGATAGCCTGCCTTCTTCAGTTCGTCGGCCACGGTCGGGATTTTCGGATCAAAATAGCCCCATGAATCTTCCGGCTGCGTGCGGATGACTCCGGGCACACCCACGCGGTCCGGGTAGCGTCCCGTGAGTAAAGCCGCCCGCGACGGAGAACACACCGTGCAATTGGCTCGCATCGTCATGAAGAGCATTCCTTGCGCGCCGAGGCGATCAATGTTCGGCGTGTTCACGTCAGATGCGTGATAAGCCGAGACGTCGCCGTAACCTAGATCATCGGCGAGGATGACGAGAAAATTTGGCCCGCTCGCCTCAACAGCCGAGCCGCGAAGGAGAACCACAATCACCCAGATGAAACGCCACGGTGTCTGCGTGATCTTCATTTTTGCTCCACAGTCTA
>JBEGQI010000323.1:0-5350 GCA_041181065.1 Verrucomicrobiota bacterium
GCCGGGCAAGACTCTTACCATCAATCATGCCTCGGCCATCAATCATGACCGGCTCCGACTCTACGGCGCATTCACCAACGACGCCAATCTGGTGCTCAATAACGGCGGTGTTTGGATGGCACCTTATGTCGCGAGTGGCACGCAGCAATACAACGGCCTCATCTCCGGCTCGGGCGGATTCGTCAACCGCGCCGGCGGCAGCACCATCATCTTCAACAACACGAACATCTTCACCGGCGACGCGCGCATCACGACCGGCGGTTACGGCATCGGGGTCGATTCCGTGGTCTCGGGTGGCACCATGGTCTCGAGCCCGCTGGGCCTCGGTTCGTTGGTTCTGACCAACGAGAGTGACGGCGTCGGCGGCAACGGCGCGTTGATTGCCCTGAATGGTCCGCGCATTCTGGCGAACCCCATCGCCTACTCGCGCTCAAACGAGTTCACGCTGATCATCGCCGGCACGAACGACCTGACGCTGTCGGGCGGCATCGCTTGCGCCGGTCAGTTGGATGGCTTGGCAGCCTCACGCACACTTCAGGTCGACAACACCGGTGTCACGCGCATCACGGCGCCGGTTCAGGCACCCGTTGGCACGTATGTTTACAAGACGGGTGCGGGAACGTTGCTGCTCAACAGCAGCAACACCTACGGCGGTGGCTTTGTGGTCAGCAACGGCGTCTTTGGCGGCACCGGATCATTGAATGCCGTGCTCGGCATCGCGCCGGGCGCGACGCTGTCTCCCGGTGACAACAGCATCGGCAAGTTCACGGTGAACAACGGCGTTTCGTGCGCGGGCACGCTGCTCATTGAGATCGACAAGAACAATCCGAACACGAACGACTCCTTGTTCGTGACCGGCTCGATCGGCGCCGGCGCTTCGACCACGGTGGTGGTGACGAACCTCGGCCCGGCGCTCGTCGCCGGCAACAGTTTCAAGCTCGCGAACGTGCCGGTGTCCTCGGGCGATCTTGCCACCATCACTCCCGCGCCTGGCGCAGGTTTGGTGTGGACGAACTTGCTGGCGGTGAATGGCTCCATTGCGGTGATCTCGACCAATGCCGGACCATCCATTCCCACGACGCCGACGAACTTGGTGTTCGCAGCGAGCGGCGGCAACTTGAACTTCAGCTGGCCGAGCAACTACATCGGCTGGACGTTGCAGGTGCAGACCAACCTCCGCAGCGTCGGCTTGGTGCCGGCAACGAATGCGTGGTTTGATGTAGCAGGCTCGACCACCACCAATCAGGCGCAGATCCCGGTCAGCTCCGCAGCGCCCACGGTGTTCTACCGCTTGTTCTATCGTATCCCATAAAGTTTGAGTTAAGTTGGTTGGGAGTCGGGGGTGTCGGCCACGGCACCCCCGATTTCATTCGTAGGCATGTTTTTCAAACTGATTTGCAGAATCCTCCAGTTGGCTAGGTATGCTTTGTGGACTAGCTTCTCGTCGTTGATCCATTCATGAAATCCAAGTCATTCGCCGCCGTCGCCTTTTTCTTCGCCGCCACGTTGATCACCCAAGCCGTGACCGTCACCACCACCAATGGCTTGGGTGCGGATCGCGCGGTGTATGAGTGCAATTATACAACCGTTGGGACTTCTACGAACCTTAGCACTTTGGATTCTGCGGGTGGCGGCGCTGATGTTGCGATCAACGCCCGGTGGTTTTCAGCTTCGCCATTCACCAACCAAATCAACGAAGTCATCGCGCTGCGCTTTGACCTCACGGGCTACGTTCTTTCGTCGTGCACTAATTTTCAGCTCCAGCTCTTCAATCATCGCACCAACTCAGCGCGCATCCTGCATTACTATGGCGTGATCAACGGCACCGGCGGCGCGAACAATAATGGCACCGTTACCAACTGGACGGACGACAACTGGAGCGAGTCGAGCACGGTGTTGAAGTTTTCCACGATGCCCGGCGTGATCTTCGACGGCACCTCCTCTACAAAAGGTTTTACCAACACGATCGATCTCGGCTCCGCCACGATGAATGCCGTCAACGAAGGCGCGCCAATCACATTCAGTTCAGCTGCGCTCGATAGCTTCATCCAAAGTCATCCCAACAGTCTGGTCACATTGCTCGTCGGCGTGGATACGTCGTCTACCGGACAGTCGCGTTTCTGCTCCAAGGAAACCACCGTGACGGGTGCAGGCGCTGTGAGCGGAGCCCCGGGCGACTTCGCCCCGCGGCTGAACTTCTCTGTCAATGCACTGCCTGATGTGGCGGGTCTTTATTTTCAACAACAGCCCACGGACGCCAGCGTCGGCACAGCGCTTTCACCCGCTGTTACGGTAGTGGTCACCAATAGCAGCGGCGCACCGGTCAGCAATGCTGTGGTGACCGTTTCGCTCGCCAGTGGAACCGGTTTTCTGAACGGCACGCTCGCGCAAACCACCGGCAACAACGGCACCGCCGCTTTCGCCAACCTGAGCCTCAGCACCGCCGGCACGAAACAGCTTCAGGCCGCCGCCGGCACAAATACGGCCACCAGTGCGACGTTCAACATCACTGGAACTCCACCTGTCACCGTTGCTTTCGCGCCGGCCAACAACGCCACCGGCCTTTGCGTGGACACCTTGTTGAGCATCACGTTTGACAAGCCCGTGGTCCTGCAAAAAACCGGCACGATCCGCATTTACAATACGGCAGCGCCCGCGGTGCCCGTGGACACGATTGATCTCAGCCAGAATGTTGATAACCACGCGACCTATGCCGCCAACGTGCAGGCCCGGAACATTGGCGGCGACACTTTCACCAATTTTCCGGTGCTGATCTCAGGCAGCACCGCCACCATCTTCCCGCACTCCGGTGTGCTCACGACGAACAAGGCTTACTACGTGCTCATGGACAGCGGCATTTTCACTGACACCAATGGCAATGTGTTCCCCGGTATCAGCGCGACGAACACCTGGCGATTCACCACCAAAACCACCGGCCCGGCTAACAGCACCAACCTCATCGTTGCTGCCGACGGCAGTGGAGATTTCTGCACCGTTCAAGGCGCGGTGGATTATGTGCCGAGCGGAAACACGACGGTGCGACTCATCAACATCCGCTACGGCACTTACCGGGAAATCGTCAACGTGAAATCAAAACACAACCTCACGTTCCGAGGCGAAAGCCGCGCGGGCACCCGCATCGCCTATCCCAACAACAACTGGGTCTATGCGAACTCACACTACTGCATGATCTTCAAGGTGAACGCCAACGACATCGCGCTGGATAACCTGACGGTGACCAACACCACACCGCAAGGTGGTTCGCAGGCGTTTGCGCTGATGATGGAAACCGGCAGCAAGCGGTTCGTCTGCAATAATTCCGAAATCTCAAGCTTCCAGGATACCATCCTCATCAACACCAGCGACAACACGGCTTATTTTCGTGATACGCTGATTCAGGGCGACGTTGATTACATCTGGGGCGGGGGCAACTGTTTCTTCACGAACTGTGAAATGCGATCCCTTCGTGCGACTGGCGGTTATGTGACGCAGGCCCGCACCGCTGCCAACAGCAACGGCATGTCGTTCGTCAAATGCGCTTTCACTGTCCCGAGTTCCGGCTACGTCAACTGCCTCTTTGGCCGCGCGATCAACACAACCAACGGCAACGTCGCCATTGTCAACTGCCGCATTGATACCAGCGCCTATACCGGCTGGAATGCCGCGGATGTCGCAAATGCCAATCTGAATCTCCGTTGGTGGGAATTCGGCAACAGCAACCTCGCCGCCACCGCGGCCGTGGCGTTCAATGGCACGCAGATCGGCGTGACCAACAATGATCCCCGGTTGCTTGCCGCGCAAGACGCGGTGCAGTGGCTGAACGGCTGGACGCCCGCATTGCTTCCAAACATTCTGTCGCAGCCGACCAATCAGACCCTCTCGTCTGGCCAGTCTGCCGTGTTCACCGTCAGCGCTACCGGAATTCCCGAGCCGACGTATCAATGGCGGAAGAATGGAACGAACATAGCCAACGCGACAAACGCCACTTACACGATCGCCGCCGTGCTGCCCAACGACGCGGGTGCTTATTCGGTCATGGTTGTCACACCTGCCGGTTCCATTCTCAGCAGCAATGCCCTACTCACGGTGAGCGTCTCGCAGGCACTGGCGTTTCCGGGAGCTGAAGGGGCGGGGGCGTTCACCGTGGGTGGGCGCGGCGGTGATGTTTATTACGTGACCTCGTTGAGCGACGCGAACACGGCGGGCACGCTGCGTTACGGCATCAACAACGCGCCTTCAACGGGCCGCACCATCCTGTTCAAAGTCTCCGGCAACATCGTGCTGACATCCACGCTCACCATCAACAAGCCAAAGCTCACCATCGCCGGTCAAACTGCGCCGGGCGACGGCATCTGTTTCCAGAACTACTCCTTCAACATCGCCGCCAACGACATCATTGTGCGCCACCTCCGCACGCGCCTCGGCACTAACGCGCTGCAGGAGGCTGACGGCATGTGGATCAACTCAGGCACCAACATCATCGTCGACCATCTGTCGGCGTCGTGGTCGGTGGATGAGACGTTGTCCACGAGCCGCGAGGTCGCGAACCTGACGGTGCAGAATTGCTTCATCACGGAGTCGCTCCAGAACTCGATCCACTCGAAGGGCGCGCACGGTTACGGCGGCATCATTTCCGGCGCGTTCACCACCACCTACACCTACACGCACAATCTTTACGCCCACCACGACAGCCGCAATCCGCGGCTCGGCAGCGATTCGCAGACGGGCGTGCTGCGCTTGGACTTCCGCAACAACGTGATTTACGACTGGGGCTTTCGCGCGGGCTACAGCGGTGCGACCAACGAGACGACGGAGTTGAATTACATCAACAACTATCTCATCGCCGGACCTGCGACGACCTACAACTTCGCTTTCCTCAGCGGCGGCGACACGACGACCATTTACCAATCCGGCAACTTCATCGACACCGACAAGAACGGACTCGTGAACGGTGCGAACACCGGCTGGGCCATGTTCACCGGCCCGATGACGCAACTCTCTGCGCCGATGGATGTGCCGGACGCGACCACGGAATCCGCAGGCACAGCGTATCAGCGCGTGATCGCGCAATCCGGCGCGATGCCGTGGCGTCGCGACGCCTACGACCAGCGCATGGCCCGCACCGTCCGCAAGCAGACCGGCCAGCTCGTGGACTTCGTGAGTCAGACAAATTTTGTCGGCGACTACATCACGAACAACATCAATGGCACGAATTTCATCGGTGTGAATCCGTGGCCCACGCTCACCGCTGCAGCGGCGCCGCTCGACAGCGACAGCGACGGCATGCCGGACTTCTGGGAAACCTCGCTCGGTCTCGCGACCAACAACGCCGCCGATCGCAACACGACCA
>JBEGQI010000324.1:0-46430 GCA_041181065.1 Verrucomicrobiota bacterium
TCTGGACCTACTTCCGCCACGGGATGGCGAGGGTGATGGCGTAATCGTCGGCGCCGTTGGGGGTGTCGCTCAGGTAAAGGTCGAAGCCGTCGGCGGTGGGTTCGAGCGCGATGACGTCGCGGCCTTTGCGCTCAAATACGCGGGCGCGGGACAAATCGAGTTCGTTGCCAAGTGCCGCCCAGTTCGCGGGGGATCGATTCAGATCGGTCCACGGCTGGCCATCGAAGATGACATTCCACGGCGGCGACCAGAACTTGTGTTCGTAGTGTGCGCTCGCGCGCGTGAACACGATCCGCCCGCTGCCATCGACGGTGGCGCTGAGCGTGAGCAGTTTTTCCTTCGGCGCCGGCAAGGGCGGGCCGCCGCAGCATTGACGTCGGGGCGCGCAACCTGCGAGCGCGAGGGCGAGGCTGAGGAAGAGCAGGGGGCGGAATGTTTTCATGATCGTTGGACGATGTTGGGTTTGAAATCCTCCGCTGGTCGGAGGTCATTTGAGGGCGGCGCGCTGTCGGATTTCATCGATGAATCGTTGTGCGTCGGTCGGGCTTTTGAAGGAACGTTTCGGCACGAGATGAAACAAGGTGTCGGTGACGAAGATATAGTAATAGCCGATGGTGTCGCGGATCTTGTGGAAGCCGTTCCAGCGATGGAGGTTTTCATTGTATTCAGTCTTTTCAATCAGGCCCGCGTCGGTGAGCACCAAAGTGTGCCCGCCGAGGAGGCCCTTATGTTTCCGGCCGAAGACCAGTGTGGAGACAATGACGAGATGAAAGAGAATCCAGAAGAGGATCACGATTAACATGGCAAACATGGCCGCGAGGATGCGCACGGCAAGAGATTGTCCCATGGCTTCGTCGCTCGTGCTGAGGGTGTAGGCGCCATAGACCATCAGCAGAATCAACAATCCAATCGCGACTTTGCTATGGAGCAGGCCAATAAATTGAGCGAGGAACAGATCCTTGCGGCGCAGTTCGTAGCGGTGGGTGGTTTGCAGGAGCGGGGGTGGGTTCATGCGCGTTTGCTGGGTTTGAGCGTAAGGGAACGAGTCGTTTTCTGCCAGCTAGTCGGTGTCATTTCGTCGGGGAAAACTGATGGTTTGGGTTAGCGGACTGAAAACAAGTTGTTGCCAAGTTGGGCGGTCCGGTAGTAAGGAGTAGCGCCATTGCATGGGCAAAGCACTCATCATCGCCGAAAAACCTTCTGTTGCCGCCGACATCGCGAAAGCGCTCGGAGGCATCGCGAAGGACAAATCCGGTGACTTTTTCGAGGGCGAGAAATACGTCATCTCGTCCGCCGTTGGTCATTTGCTGGAGCTGATCGTGCCGGAAGAGCATGACATCAAGCGCGGCAAGTGGACCTTTGCCGCACTCCCGCACATTCCGCCGCAGTTCGGTCTCCAGCCCATCGAGAAGAGTGAGGCGCGTCTCAAAGTTTTGCTGAAGCTCATCAAGCGCAAGGATGTTGACCTGCTTATCAATGCGTGCGACGCCGGGCGCGAAGGCGAACTCATCTTCCGCCGCATCGTGGATTACTCCAAGGCGAAGCAGCCGGTGCAACGTCTCTGGTTGCAATCCATGACGCCCGCCGCCATTCGCGAAGGGTTCGCGGCCCTGCGCACGGATGAATCCATGCAACCGCTCGCGAGCGCCGCAGTTTGCCGCAGCGAAGCCGACTGGCTCGTGGGCATCAACGGCACGCGCGCCATGACGGCGTTCAATTCCAAGTCCGGCGGTTTTTACAAGACCACCGTCGGTCGTGTGCAGACGCCGACGTTGGCCATCGTGGTTGAGCGCGAGGCGAAGATCCGTGGGTTCAAGCCGCGCGACTACTGGGAAATCATCGGCACATTCGGCGCGAAAGCGGGCGATTACACCGGGCGCTGGTTCGATGAGAAGTTCCAGAAGCCGGACGGCAAGGATGTGGATGTTGACCTGAAGCCTGAGCGCGTTTGGGATCAGGCGCAGGCCGACGCCATCAAGGCCAAGTGCCTAGGCAAACCCGGCATCGTCACCGAGGAAAGCAAGCCGACGACGCAGATGTCGCCGTTGCTCTACGATCTGACGACGTTGCAACGCGAGGCGAACTCGCGGTTCGGCTTCAGCGCGAAGAACACGCTCGGCGTGGCGCAGGCGCTTTACGAAAAGCACAAGGTGCTGACCTATCCGAGAACGGATTCGCGCCACTTGCCGGAGGATTATCTGGGCACGGTGAAGAAGACGCTCGATTCCTTCCGCGACGTGACGGGCTACAGCGGATTTGCCGAAAAGATTTTGACGAACGACTGGGTGCGCCCGAACAGGCGCATCTTCAATAACGCGAAAGTCAGCGATCACTTTGCCATCATCCCGACCGGCGTCGTGCCGAAGGGCTTGAGCGAGCCGGAACAGAAGTTGTTCGACATGGTGACGAAGCGGTTCCTCGCGGTTTTCTATCCGGCGGCGGAATTTCTGGAGACCGTGCGCATCACGCGCGTCGAGGGCGAGCCGTTCAAGAGCAATGGCAAGGTGCTCGTGAAGCCCGGCTGGCTGGAAGTTTACGGCAAGGAAGCGCAGGGTGAGGACGATGCGCCGACGCTCGCGCCCATCGAGCAGAACGAAAAAGTCGCGACGCGCGAGATCGAAGTGAAGGGCAGCCAGACGAAGCCCCCGGCCCGCTATAACGAAGCCACGTTGCTTGGCGCGATGGAAGGCGCGGGCAAGTTCGTCGAGGACGAGGAATTGCGTGAGGCGATGAGCGAGCGCGGTCTCGGCACGCCGGCCACACGCGCGGCGATCATCGAAGGTTTGATCTACGAGATGTATATCCATCGCAGCGGACGCGAACTCGTCGCGACGGCGAAGGGTTTCATGTTGATGCAGTTGTTGAATGGCCTCGGCGTGAACGAACTCACGAAGCCCGAGATGACCGGCGAGTGGGAATTCCAGCTCAAGAAGATGGAACGCGGACAAATGCCGCGCGACCAGTTCATGGGCGAGATCCGGCACTTCACCGAAGAGATCGTTCGCAAGGCGAAGCTTTACGACAAGGACACCATCCCCGGCGATTTCGGCGTGCTCAAGACGCCGTGCCCGAAGTGCGGCGGCGAGATCCACGAGAAGTTCCGCGACTTCCAATGCCAGAAATGCGAGTTCAGCGTGCGTCGTGTGATGGGCGGCCGCATCTTCGAGGAAGAGGAACTCGAGGTTCTCCTACGTGACAAGACCATCGGTCCGTTGCAGGGTTTCCGCAGCCAGAAAGGTTTTCCGTTCGCAGCGGTCGTGAAGTTGAACGAGCAGAACGAAGTGAAGTTCGACTTCGGCAACGACCCGGCTGAAGGTGAAACGGCGGCGGTGGTGGACTTCACGGGCAAGGAATCGCTCGGCAAATGTCCGAAGTGCCAGGCGAATGTTTACGAGAACGGGATGAATTACATCTGCGAGAAGGCGACCGGCCCGAGCCGCACGTGCGACTTCAAGACCGGCGCGGTGATCTTGCAGCAGCCCATCGAGAAGGCGCAGGTCGTGAAGCTGCTGGCCGAGGGTAAGACCGACCTGCTGAAGAATTTCGTCTCGAACAAGACGAACCGGAAGTTCGAGGCGTTCCTCGTCGTGAAAGAGGGTAAGGTCAGCTTCGAGTTTGCGCCGCGCGAGCGGAAGTTCCCGGCGAAGAAGAAGGCCGACGAGCCCGTCGAGAAGATCGATTTCACCGGCAAGGAAGTGCTCGGCAAATGTCCGAAGTGCGGCGGCAACGTTTACGAGGGGCCGGTCAACTACGTCTGCGAACGCTCGCAGGCCGACACGAAGCGCTGCACGTTCAAGTCTGGCCGTGTCGTGTTGCAACAACCCATCGACCACGTGCAGATCAAGAAGCTGCTCGCCGAGGGCAAGACCGACGTGATGGACAAATTCATCTCCAAGGCCGGCAAGCCGTTCTCCGCGCACCTCAAGCTCGCGGCGAAGGGCAAGGTGGAGTTTGAATTCCCTGAGCGTTGAGGATGAGCGGTCATCCCCACTTGCAGCATCGCAGGTTTTCTCATATCCGACTGTTTGTGCTTTGTCTGGGGGCTGCGGCGTTCGTTGGCTGCGAGCGAGCACCGTATTCCAGCCCAACGGCACTGCGCGACACCAATGATTACTTCAAAGCCATTTCGCCGCCCCTTCCGCGGCCGCTCGATTTGCAGGCGCTGGATCAAATCAGCCTGATATTTGACGGCGAGACTATTGCGGCCACGGTCCCCTACGATTGGAATAGCCGGGGCGATGGCGACGGATTCCAACATGCTGTGGATCATTTGTCGCTTGGACAATGGTTAAGTGGCGATGGCGCGAGCATTGGTCCGATCGCTTATGCTGCAAGCGTTCCGGCCAAATCCAGAGATGAAGCTGTTGTGCTGGAGTATTTCGCTCCAGACGGAAAGCCGCTCGGTGTTACGGCGTTGAGTGAGCTTGGATTGAAGAAGCTGGACTGGGTTGAATATGACAAGTTCAGCAAACGTGGAATCGGCGAGGCTTTTCCGAAATTGCGCATCGTATTGGGTTCCACTAAGCAGCCGCCCGGCTTCTTCAGGCCTGTTGGATTATTTGACGCAAGCACAAAGCGCCCCCTGGTTTCAAGTTGGGGTATGTCCAGTTGGGAATATGCCCAGATCAGAACCAATGCGCCAGGCGACTTGACCACGCGGGTGCGGGCCTGTCATGGCACGCCGTTGGAACTGGTGCTGGATGTTGAGCTTGGCGGCAAGTTGGTTGTTGAAACAAATCTCACCCCTGATATGCGCGTGGCGATGCCAGGTGGTGAGGTGAGGTTCCTCGGTCTTTGGGGTGGAGCGCTTTACTCGCGGGGCATTTCTCACGGAAGGGCACCGAAGGACTCGGAGACGATTCGATTTGTGCTTCGCGGGGCCGGGCAGGGAACGGGTGCTTTGGCGCTGTTTGTAACCGAACCTCGGGGGCTTGCGGTTCACATTGATCTGCTCAACGGGAATGGGGCAGTCCTTGGGAGTGGTGCGGATGGTTTTTGTGGTGTTCGAGATGTAAGAGCCCGCAGCCGGGCAGAGGATGTCAGGGCAGTTCGCCTGACGGTTTTCACAAATCATCATCATGCAGTTTATACTTTGCCGCCGATTCCAAACCTGCTGCCCGAGAACCGCGCCGTGGGTAATTTGTTCGACGTCAAAATTCCTTTCGTGCGGGTTGGCGATGACTACGAATTTCGACAAGTCATCCAAGAGGCGACGTTGATGGAATTCAGTTATGTCGACTGGCAAAACGGCCTGCCCAAGAACCTGCTGCCCATGGTGCGGACGAATGTGACAGCTGGCCAGTTGCTGATGGAGTATCGGCGTAACCTGACCAACACATGCGCCGTGGTTGTGGACGAAAAGAAGAACGAAATCCGCATCGAGCCAACGCAGGCGGAAAAAATCAAACGATGGCTTAGACAAAAGCTGCGGTTTTAATGGTTCCTCATGAACACCCCTCCCCATAAACCATCTCCAACCGAACTTCCGGCTAGGATGTTTCTCAAGAAGCAGGTCGTAAGATGTAACACATGGGGTAGCCGACCGGAAATCGTGAGGCCGGTTTTCCTTGCAGCGGTGTGTATGCTGGTGCTTACGGCCTGCGAGCGTGCGCCATATTCCAGTCCAATGGCACTGCGCGACACGAATGCCTACTTCAAGGCCATCTCGCCGACGCCGCCCCGCGCGCTTGATTTGCAGTCGCTGGATCAAGTCTCCGTGAAGGTCGAGGGCGAAACCTTGACCGCTACCTATCCAGGTAACTGGAGCAATGGCTACGAGAGCGATGGCTTTGAACACGTGGTGGATCGGCTAAAGCCGGGCGAGAAACTCGAAACCGCGGATGCAACGTTTGAGTTGGTGGCGTTTGCCGTGAGCGGCCCGGGAATCTCCAAGGCCGTGACCAATCAAAAAGACTACGTTCGCGTCGATCATTTTTCGCCGGAGGGCAAACCGCTGGATGCCGCGGCGCTGAAAAAGGCCGGGTTGAAGAAGTGGGACATGGAGGATTATCACTCGTTCTCCAGCGGCAATCTGGACGAAACCTTTCCGAAACTGAAAGTGCGGCTCGGCTCAATGCTGCGGCGTCCGGGATATATTTCTGCGATTGGATTGTTCGATGCGCGAACGCATGCCGAGTTGAGTTCTGGTTCCAGCACTTGGCAGATCTCGAGCAACTCTTTGGGCGGCGTGGAAGTAACCGTTCATGCTTGGCACGCGACACCGTTGGAGCTTGTCCTCGACGTCGAATTGGATGGCAAGGTGGTGGTCGAGACGAATCCGATTCCCGATATGCGCGTCACGTTGCCTGGTGGCGAGGTGAAGATGCTCGGGCTTTGGGACGGCAGTTCGCATTCGTGGAGCAGTTCGAGCGGTTCCTCCCGCGATCCTGCGACGACTCGCATCGACCTGCGGAGCCGCGAAAAAGAGACCAATGCCTTGGCGTTATTCGTGACCGAGCCGCGCCGGTTGGGGGTGCAGATCGAATTGCTCAATGCGCGCGGAAAGGTCATGGAGTCGAGCGGAGGTGGAGGCAGTGCCGGGCTGCGCGTTGCGGGGGGTCGTGGTCATGCCGAGGATGTGAAGCAGGTCCGGTTCACGGTCTATACCAACCATCATCGGGTTGTGTTGCAGCTCCCGCCGTTGCCGAACTTGCCGCCGGAGTATCAGCACGTGGACAACCTGTTCGACGTCCGGCTTCCGCAGGTTCAGATCGACTACGAATACGAGTTTCAGCGGGCGATCGAGCAAACCACGCAAATGAAATTCCGCTACACGCCGTTCACGGTCAATATGCCGACGAATATGTTCCCGATGCTGCGCACCAACGTGACGCCGGCCGAGTTGCTGGCGGAGTATCGTCGCAACCTGACCAACACTTGCACGGTCGTGGTGGACGAGCAGAAGAACGAGATCCGCGTCGAGCTCAAGCAGGTGGAGAAGCTCAAGCAGTGGCTGCGGAACAAACTGCACTTGTGATGCAGCTCGATTTCGAGTCGCATAGCGCCTGCTGATGAGCGAAGTCCCTGCAACCACGCCACCACCAAAAGCCGATCCTTACGCGGTCCTGCGCGACCCGAACGTGCTGCGCTATCTGCTGGGGCGTCTCATCGTCAACACGGGCCAGCAGATGTTCATCATCGCGATCGGCTGGGAGATCTACGAGCGCACCAACTCGGCGATGAACCTCGGGCTCGTCGGTCTGGCGCAGGTGTTGCCGATGTATCTCTTCACGCTGATGGCTGGCCATCTCGCCGACAACCACAGCCGCAAGCGCATCATCATCACCACGACATCCATTGTTGCGGTGGCCAACGTCGGCCTCGCGCTCATCTCAGCGTTCAAGGCGCCGGTGCCGTGGATTTATCTGTGCCTGTTCGTGGCGAGCTCAGCCCGCACGTTCGGCGGCGCGGCCATCGCATCGTTCCTGCCGCAACTGGTGGATCGCAGCTTGTTCTCGCGCGCGGTCACCTGGAACAGCAGCGTGTTCCAAACCTCGTGCATTCTTGGGTTGTCGTTGGGCGGCGTGGTGATCCATCTGGCAGGCATGCGCGCCTGGCCCATCTACGCCTTCAACGCGCTTGCGGCGCTGAGTTTCTGCGTGCTGCTCGCCGGGGTGAAAGTGCGTCCAACGGTCCAAACGCGTGAGCCGATGACGCTCCGAAATCTGCTGACCGGTTTCAGCTTTGTGTTCTCGACGCGAATCCTGCTGGGCATCATCACGCTGGATATGTTCGCCGTGTTGCTCGGTGGTGCCGCGGCATTGCTGCCCATCTACGCGAAGGAAATCCTGCATGTAGGTGCGATGGGGTTGGGCTTCCTGCAAGCATCGTTGCCGGTCGGCTCGGTGATGTGCGCGCTCTACCTGGCGCATCAGCCGCCGATCCAAAAAGCCGGACGTTCGTTGCTGTGGGCGGTGATCGCGTTTGGCCTGTTCACGATCGGCTTTGGCCTTTCGCAATGGTTCTGGCTGTCGTTGCTGATGTTGATGGCGTGTGGCGTGGCGGACAACGTGAGCGTGGTCATCCGTCATACGTTGGTGCAAACGCTCACGCCGGATGAGAAACGCGGTCGCGTCTCGGCGGTGAACAATCTTTTCATCGGCACCTCGAACGAACTGGGCGAATTTGAATCCGGCACCGTCGCGCGGTTATGCGGCCCCGGGTTGGGTTACTCAAACGCGGCGGGCGCGATGATCTCCGTGGTGACCGGCGGCATCGGGACATTGCTGGTCGTGGCGGGCGTGGCGTGGCTCTGGCCGGAGATCCGGCGTTACGGTAAATTGGACCAGGGCTGATCGCCTTCAGGGATGTTCGACGCGGAAGCCGATGTCCGAGCGACGTTCGGAGGAACTTGAGCCTACGCTGACCTCGCCGTCGTCGTCTTTCCGGTCCGGCCCGACGGAATAGATCAAGTAACCGCGTTCAGTCTTCTTCAGCAATAATGGTTTGCCGGTGAACGGGTCTTCCAAAGCACCAGCGCCAACGTCGCTGAGCGTTGCGGGCAACGCGCCTCGATGAGCGAGGCGATAGCGTTCCACCGCCAGCGCTGCGAGTGCGCAGCGCCGGGAGGCTTCAAGCCGCGCCGCCTTTTCGCCGGCTTTTTCCAGCGCAGGCATCAGCATCAACGTCAGAACTTTCGGCGGGAAGGTGCGCGCGCGTTTGGACATCGTTTCGAAAGCGTTCTTGAGTTCGTCGGTAGCCGCGTAATCCGGTTTGCTGAGCGTGCGGATGATTTCCTCGTAGGTTTCGCCCATGAGCCGCTTCTCGGCGCCGGTCATGCCGAGCCATCGCATCGCGCGAAATCCGAAGGCACTGGCCGCGGGCGAGGGGGTTTCATCGCCTGGCCCGAAATTGACGAGGTTGGCGATTTGTCCGGGCGGGGCATCCAGCACATCCCACCCAAAAGTCCGTTCGCCGATCATCGCGCGTTTCATGCCGTCGTCCTGTTCGAAGGAATTCAAGACTGCCTCCAACTGCGCACACTCGGCACTGGTCAACGTCCGCACCTTCAACAACCGTTCACTGGTGCTGATCGCGATCTGGTAACAGGCGATGCGCACAAGCTGACCGATGAGCAGCGGGTCAGCCTTCTGGCAATCGCCCACGCGTCCGATGTCTGCGATGGCTGCAATGGCCCGTGCGTTGTCCTTGGCCGCGGTGGCATCCAAGGCTTCGAGCGCGAAAAATTGCGCTTCCTTTTTCAACACCGCGAGTTCGGGCAGCAGCATGGCGTAGCTCTGCTTGAAGTCATAGTTGGCACTGTAGGCCTTGAGCTTTAACGCCGCCCGCACGTCTTGCATGTGCGCCTTTTTCTGGACGAGAAATTCCCGCACGTCCGCGAGCACTGCGGCGCTGATCCCGTTGGTGTAGTCCAGCCGGTTGCCACCCACGAGCGGCAGCGTCTGCTTGAACTTTTCATCCTGCCGCGCGGGGAGCGGGCGGGTGCCATTCATGTAAGCCGTCCAAAATGGCGAATCTTCCGCCATCCACACCTTCATCAGGGCACGATGAATATTCTCCGCATCGGGCACCTGTGGATACGCCTCGGCCAACTCGCGGAGGGTGACGGGTTCGCCGCGTTGGCGGGCCGCGGCTTCAAGCCGGGCAACGGCGCGGTTGTTGGACATGCGCCAGAGCGCGTTCCAAAGCAGGAGAACGGCGATGAAGGCGAGGAGTCCCAGGCCGATGATACGACGGAGGCTGAGCTTGCGTGTTGTGGTGTTGTTCATTGATGTGTCATCCAGTTGGACCGCGCCCGGCGGATTTGCTCACGCCAAAACGGCCTGTCGTTCGGCGGCGTCCAGCTCACGCCATTGGCCCGCCGCCAAATCGTCCAGCGTGAACTGTCCAATCCGCACGCGCAGCAAGCGCAGCGTCGGGTGCCCGATGGCGGCGGTCATGCGGCGGACTTGCCGGTTCTTGCCTTCGACGAGCTCAAGCCCGATCCAGCAGTCGGGAACATTTTTGCGGAAGCGGATGGGTGGCAAGCGCGGCGAGACGGTGGGTTGCGGTTCCAACCGCCAAGCGCGGCACGGCAACGTCTGGCGGCCTTGGATGACCAGCCCGCGTCCGAGTTGCGCGAGGGACTCGGCGCTCGGGATGCGTTCCACTTGCGCCCAGTATTCGCGTTCGTGCGCGTGGCGCGGATGCAGGAGGCGCGTGTTCAGGCCGGGTTCATCGGTGAACAGCAGCAACCCTTCGCTGTCGGCATCAAGCCGGCCGATAGCGTAAACGTCTTTGGGGAAACGGAACTCGGCGAGCGTGCGATTTGGCGAGCCATCGGGGGTGAACTGCGACAGCACGCCAAACGGCTTGTGAAACGCGAGCAGCATGAGCCCGGTCAGAATCTTGCGGTGATGGCGACGCCGATTGTGGCGGGATTGCCAGGCTGGAGCACGAGTTGATCGGGCTGCAGGGCGTAGCGCAGGTCGAGGGCATTTGCGGCGTAGTGCTGATCAAGCACGTTGCGGCCGAAAACGTAGATGCTCCAGATCTTCGTGTCGTAGCCGAGGCGGGCGTTGAGCAGCGCAAAGGCAGATTGCTTGGCGGTGTTGTCCTCAGTGAGATAGTAGTCACCGAGCGCCTGCACTTCGACGCGGGCGTAAAGGCCGCATGGGAGACGATATTGACCGGCGATGTTGGCGGTGAATTCCGGCACGAAGCTGATGCGTTTGCCGTCGAGTGAGACGCCGTTGACGGAGTCGAAATAGCGGTTGTATTCGGCGTGCGTGTAACCGAGGCCGCCGGTGAATTCCCAGCCGGCTGCCGGGCGGGCGGTGACTTCGAGTTCCGCTCCCCACGTCGTGGCGCGGTCGGCGTTCTCCACGTAGGACTGCGAGGGGTCGGCGCCGTTGAGGCGATAAACTTGATAGTCCTGCGTGTCGGTGTAGAAGAACGCGAGGTTTGCGCTCAGGCGGTGTTCGGCCCAGTCGGATTTCAGGCCGGCTTCGTAATTCCAACTGCGCGCGGGATCGAATTTGGATTGCGCGGGATCGTCGTTCGACGCGTTGAAGCCGCCGCTCTGATAGCCGCCGCTGAAGCTGGCGTAGCCGAGGACGTTACTGTTGAAATGCCACGCGGCGCCTGCCTTGGGAACCAGGTGCGTGAAGCTCATGTCGGTATCGTAGGCGCCAAACGAGTTTGTGAACGCCCCGGCCGGAAAGTCAAAGAAGGTGGAGGTGGGACTGGAAACAGTCTTGCTGCGGTTGATGGAGCGAACGTCGTGATTGAGGCGCAGACCGCCGACGAGATCGAGTTGATCATTCACCGACCACGTGGCTTGGCCAAATCCGGCGTAGGTCTGGCCATCGCTGGTGGCCAGCGTGCGAAACGTTGTGGGCGGGCCGGAGACGAAATTGGGCGCGAGGGTGATGGGTGTGAATTCGTCGCTGCCGGAATCAGTCTTGGCGCGGGTGTCGGCAAAGAAGAGGCCAGCGAGCCATTTCACCTTTTCGCCGGCGTTAGGCGATTGGACGCGGATTTCTTCCGACCACGTTTCTACTTTTGGACGGGAGAACCCGTTCCGAAGCTGAAGGCTGGTGAAGTCGAAGTCCTGTAACAGATCTTGTTGCCAATCACGATGCGTCGTGACAGATACCAATCGCACCTCGCCGGCATCATAACCGACGCGCAACGCCTGACCGAAGGCGTCGGTATTGTTGTAGCCGTCGATATTGCGGCGCACGCGGAACATGCTTTCGTCCGTGGTTCCGGGCGGGAAAAGGGTGGTGGGATAATACGTGGGGATGAAGTCGTCGCGGTAACGGTCGCCGGTGAGTGTGAGGGAGATGTCGATCTTTTCGGTCGGCGTCCAGCGGAGCACGGCACGGCCGCTGAGGGTCTCGCGGTCATCGGCACGCGAACCGGTGGTCAGGTTGCGGACAAAGCCGTCTTGTGTGGAGAATAGCCCGGAAATACCGAGTGCAAGCTGGTCCTTTGCCACCGGGCCACTGATGCCGAGCTGATAGCTCTGTTCATCGTAGCTGCCGAAACCGACGTTCGCGTGACCGTGCCAGTCGTTGCCGGGCTGCTCGGTGCGGATGTTCATCACGCCCCCGATGCCGTTCGCGCCAAACAAAGCTGCCTGCGGTCCGCGATAGAACTCAGCCTGTTCCACGTTATAGAGCGGCAAGCCGCGCGAGGCGAGGTCCACGAACGGCACGTCATCTACGTAGAGCGCAACGGTGGGTTCGCCGAGGAGGAAATTATTTTCGCGGAAGCCACGCAACGAGAAGCGCGGCGTGCGCTGGTTGTTGCCGTCAAAAAGGGAGGTGTTCGGCGCGATGGCTGTGAGGCCGCGCGTGTTGTCGAAGTCGCCGCGCTCGAATAAATCGCCCGCGACGACCCCGGCTGCAATGGTCTCGGGCTGCTGCAAGGCGGGCTTCTCGCCAATGACCGTGACCGGCGGGAGTGCGGAAGGTTCGTTGGTGATGATGTTTTGAGCGGTGGCCGTCATGGCGGCCAGCGTAAGGCAAAGTGCGGGAGCAAGTTTGTAATGCATGGGCGGATTGCTTCTGAAAATCGGGTGCGGCTTAAACCGGCGGGGTGATGGCCCAGACTCCGTCAATCATGCTGGCCGCCACGCTGCCGACGTGGTTCAAAATGGACTCGTGGATGTTCTCCAAGCGGCGTGGCGCGGGCAAGGCGATTAAGTCCGCGCACGCACCGGCGCGCAGTTCGCCGAGGCGACCGGCGTGACCGAGCGCCCGTGCGGGGTGCAATGTGACCATTTGGAGAATGGTTTCCGGGGACACAGAGGGGAATCGACGCGCGAAAGTTCGCATCTCTTCAAACAGGTTTAGTTCCACGCTTTGCCGACGTGGCTTCTCGACGCTCGCCAGGCTGTCGGTGGCGAGCGAGACGTTGACGTTTGCGGAACGGAGGGCTTCATATGGAAACGCCTGATGCCGGAAGTAGGCGTGGCTCCGCGGGCAATGGACCACATGTGTCCCGCGTTTTCCGAGCAGTTCGGCGTCGCCGGACGCGAGGTAGTTGACGTGGATGGCGAGAAGGTTCGAGTTCAACGCCCCGGCGCGATCCATCTGCTGCACGGGTGAGGCCGAGCCGCAGTCGGAATTGTTGCGCTCGTTGCGTTGCAACCATTCGTGCATCTCGCCCTGCGCGTGCATGAACATCTCGAACTCCTGGTCGGACTCCGCTAGGTGGGTGGTGGCTCGCCAGCGCCGGCGGCGGGTGATGCGGGCCGCGAGTTTGAGCAGCTCTGGCAACGTGGAATAAGGTGCGTGCGGCGAGAGCCAGGCTTTACAGCGGGGATGTTTTAATCTGGCGATGCGTTCCAGCGATTCCTTCAGGATGTCCGCCGGTTGGCGCCGTGCGCGGATGCCGGTCATTTCGAGGAATGAGAACACCCGGAGCGGCGTCGCGTTCCACATATCGGGCAGCAGCGTTGGCACGGCCTCGATGTCGCCAACAGTGGTGGTGCCCGTCTTGAGCAGCATCTGTGCGCCCTTGCGCCACGAGAGTGCAAAATCCTCGTCGGTCCAAAGCCCCTTGGCGATAGTGATGAGCTTGATCCAATCCGTAAACCGGCGCGGCGGCTCGAATTCACCGGCCATGTCGGTGTAATCGAGATGGCAATGCGCGTTGATGAGGCCCGGCAGGATCGCGACATCACCGAGGTCAACAGGTTTGAATTTTGTGGCGCGCGCGAGATCGCGCCATGGGCCGACTGCGCGGATGCGCCGCCCGGAAAGCAACACCGCGCCGTCGTCAATCGGCGGCGACGAAACCGGAACGA
The DNA here is from genome assembly GCA_041181065.1 of Verrucomicrobiota bacterium. Classification (GTDB taxonomy): domain Bacteria; phylum Verrucomicrobiota; class Verrucomicrobiia; order Limisphaerales; family DSYF01; genus DSYF01. Next base: position 13,757 of record JBEGQI010000324.1, read on the forward strand.
CGACGCGGGCGCGAAGAAGCATCGAGGGACTTCAGCTTAGCGCTGGCTTACGTTTCCTGACGGCGACGTTTGAGTTCGGCGGCGTCCTTGTGGCGGGCTTCCTTGCGCTTCAAATGCCGCTTGCGGATCTGCTGCTCAATCTTCTTCGTGACCTTGTCGATGGCGGCATAGAGATCCGCGTCGTGGTCTTCCGCGTAAAGGTCCGGTCCGCGCACGCCGAGGCGGATACTGCAACCAAACTGTTTCGCCGGCGTCCGGGTATGATCATTCTCAACGATGACACGCGCGTCTACGGCCCAACGGTCGTAGTGTTCGAGCTTGTCGATGCGGTCAAGAATGTGTTGTTCGATCCCTGGAGTGAGTTTGATGTTGTGCGTCGATAGAACGAGCTTCATATCTGCGCTCAAGATGCGCCGCGTCTTTCCCAAAATCCAGTGAAAGGAAAAATAATTTTTTGAACGCGGCCAAGGCCATAACGAACTATTGCGCTCAGCATATTCGGGGCAGTTGTTCGCCGCTTGGCATGTCGAGAATCCGGCTGGCGCCGATCGCGCTGCGCAAGGTCACCAACGGGGCGGCCCTTTCGGCAACTTTCCCAATCACCGCCGCATTGGAACTCGCCTCGTGCTGCTTCAGGATTTCAACGGCCCGGGTCGCATCTTTTGCCGCGACAAAGGCGACGAAGCGACCCTCATTCGCGACGTGGAGTGGATCGAGGCCGAGCATTTCGCACGCGGCGTGAACATCCTCACGGACGGGCACCGCTTTGTGTTCGATGGCGATCTTCACACCCGCGGCTTCGGCGATTTCATTCAGCGCACTTGCCAATCCGCCACGCGTCAAATCGCGCAGGCAATGGATTTCCAGACCGGCGTCGAGCAATGCTTTTACGGGTTCATGCACTGGAGCGGAATCACTCTCAATCGTGCTCTCGAACTGCAAACCCTCGCGCACCGCCATGATCGCCATGCCGTGTCGCCCCAGATCGCCGCTCACGATCACCGCGTCACCGGGCTGAACGCTCGTCGGTGCGATGTTGAGCGAGTGCTCCATGACGCCGATGCCCGTGGTGTTGATGTAAAGCCCGTCGCCTTTGCCCTTGTCCACGACCTTTGTGTCGCCGGTGACGATCTGCACGTCGCAGCGTTGCGCCGCGTCACGCATCGAAGTCACCACGCGCCACAGCGTCTCCATCGGCAGCCCTTCCTCGATGATGAAACCGCAACTCAGATAGAGCGGCCGCGCTCCGCTCATCGCCAGATCGTTCACCGTGCCGTGAATCGCCATCGAGCCGATATCGCCGCCCGGAAAGAACAGCGGTCGCACGACGTAAGAATCCGTCGTCATTGCGAGCTTGCCGGGCGGAACGGTGAATTGCGCTGAGTCGTGTCGCGAGTCGAGGATCGGATTTCTGAACGCCTTACCGAAGACGTTTTCAAGCAGTTGATGCATCAACTTCCCGCCGCCGCCATGCGCCATCAGCACGTGTGGATACTGCTGGATGGGCAGCGGACAACTCGCGTTGAACTCAGGCGTGCTCATTTGGTTAAGACAGCTTCAGTCGCCGTGTGTCGCCGATAGCGATAGTAGGCCGCACACGCGCCCTCGCTCGAAACCATAGTCGCGCCCAGCGGATGTTCCGGCGTGCACTTGCCACCGAACGCCGGGCACTCATGTGGTTTCTTCAAGCCCTGCAAAATCAGACCCGCGATGCAATCCGCCGGCTCATCCACGCGTCGGTCGGCGACGCCGAACTTCCGTTCCGCATCGAACGCTGCATACGCCTCGGCCAAGCCCATGCCGCTCTGCGGAATCTCGCCAACGCCCCGCCACTTGCGCGGCACGACCTTGAAAACTTTCTTGATGAGTTCCTGCGCCGGTTGATTTCCTTCTCGTCGCACCGAGCGCGCGTATTGGTTCTCCACTTCCGCGCGACCGGACTCCAGTTGCTGCACGGTCATCAGGATGCCGTGCAAGATGTCGAGCGGCTCGAAGCCCGTCACCACAATCGGCACGCGATACTTCGCGGCGAGCGGCGGATATTCCTCGTAACCCATCACCGTGCAAACGTGCCCCGCCGCTAGAAACGCCTGCACGCGGCAGCTCGGCGACGACATCAACGCCTCGATCGCCGGCGGCACGAGCACGTGCGAGATGAGCATCGAGAAATTCTTCAGCCCCTTCTGCGCCGCTTGAAACACCGCCATCGCCGTCGCCGGCGCGGTGGTTTCAAAACCCACGCCGAAGAACACAACTTCCTTCGCCGGGTTTTGTTCTGCGAGTTTCACGGCATCGAGCGGCGAATAGATCATCCGCACATCACCGCCCTGGGCTTTGACGGACAACAGATCCGTCGTGCTGCCCGGCACGCGCAGCATGTCGCCGAACGACGTGAAGATGACGCCGGGCTTGGCGGCGATTTCAAGCGCTTTATCAATGACCTCCAACGGCGTCACGCACACCGGACAGCCCGGCCCGTGGATAAGCGTGATATGTTTTGGCAACAACTCATCAATGCCGAACTTCACGATGGCGTGCGTCTGGCCGCCGCAGACTTCCATGATAGTCCACGGCTTCGTGGTGATGCGATGAATCTCCCGCGCAAACTTCTGCGCCAGCTCGCCGTCGCGATATTCGTCGAGAAACTTCATGCCGAGTCTCCGTTGGGTAGCGAGCGAGGCGGGGCGTTCTCCTGAGAAATAAACTGATCCGCCGCGAGTTCATCGAGTTCGCCGATCTGCTTCAGGTAGCCGAAAACTTTCTGCGCCTCATCCTCGTCCACCTTGCTCAGCGCGAAACCGACATGGACGATCACGTAATCGCCGACCTGCACGTCCGGAACGTAAGCGAGACTGGCCTCCTTCACGACGCCACCGAAGTTGATGCGCCCCATGCGCGTGATCGGGTCATCACCGCTGATGCTTTCAACTTTTCCGGGGATTGCGAGACACATGTTAATTCCTGGTTTGTAGCAGCTGACGTGAGTCGGCTCGAACTTCTGGCGGGCTTAAATGGAGCGGATTCACATCCGCTGCTACCGCGTGAATTTGCCTTAGCGCGGCGACAATTTGCCCAAGTGCAATGCCGCCGTCGTTGGTCGGCACGCGTTGATTCCAATACGGTTGAAACCCATCCGCCCGCAGTCGCGTCACTGTGCGCTCAAGCAGGTAGCGATTTTGAAAACACCCGCCGCTCAACGCCACCCGCTCGCAGCGAATCTGCTTGGCCACGGAGACGATGGACTCCGCCAACGCATTGTGAAACTTCGCGGAGATTTTCCCGACGGCCATGCCATCCGCCACGTCGCGGAGAATGCCCTGAATCATTTCGGACCAGTCCAGCAGCCATGATGCGTGACGAGTGATGAGTGGCACGCAGTAGCTTTCGCTCGTCTGGATTCCGTCGAGCGCAAATTCCAGTTCCATCGCCGCTTGACCTTCGAAGCGCATCTGTTGACGCAAGCCGGTAAGCGAGGTCACAACATCGAACAGTCGCCCGATGCTGCAACACCAAGGCGAATTTAGACCGCGCACGAGCATGGCTTTGAGCGTGGCGAGTTCCGCATCCTCAAACGCGGCAACCGGCTTGAGGTCTTTGTGAACAAACGCAGCTTCGCCGAGGAGTTCATGCAATAGACCAAGCGCGGCACGACGCGGCTCTTTCGCCGCCGCATCGCCGCCGGGAAGGCGGAACGGTCGCCAGTGCGTGACGCGCTCGACTGAAGCTTCGGTCACGTGGAAGAATTCACCGCCCCAGATCGTGCCGTCCGTGCCGAGGCCCGTGCCATCCCACGCCACGCCGAGCGCGGGCAAGGCGACTTCATTTTCTGCGATGCAGGCCAGCGCGTGGGCGATGTGGTGTTGAACCGGAATGATGTCTCGGCGCTGCGGCTCGGACTTGGCAAGCTCGTTTGCCAACTGCGTCGAGAGATAATCCGGGTGCAAATCTGCGGCGATGACGGTTGGCTTCACCGCATAGAGCTGCGGCAATTCATCCGCCACGCGACGGAAGGCACGATTCGCCTGTTCGGTTTCCAAATCGCCGATGTGCTGGCTGAGGAAAACTTGTTCACCCACCGCCAGTGCGACGGAGTTTTTCAGGTGCGCGCCAAAGGCGAGAATGGGTTTAGGGTTGATCGTTGATGGTTGATGGCCCAATTCAACAGGCAACGGCGCGAAGCCGCGAGCGCGGCGCAAGACCATCTCGCGGTCCAGCATCACGCGCACAATCGAGTCATCCACGTGCCGGACGATGGGCCGGTTGTGAACGAGGAACGCATCGGCGATCCTGTGCAATCTTTCGAGCGCTTCGAACTCATCCGTGCAAATCGGCTCGTCACTGAGATTGCCGCTGGTGGCGACGACGGGGAAACCGAGTTCGGCCATCAGCAGATGGTGCAATGGATTCGATGGCAGCATCACGCCGAGGTTGGGATTACTGGGAGCGATGGAATTGCTGATTGCCGATGGCCGATTACCAATTTTTCGGAGCAGCACGATGGGCGCTTCGGGCGAGCACAATAGTTGTTCTTCCAGCGTCGAGACTTCGCAAATTTCTTTCAGGCTCGCGAGCGTCGGGAACATCAAGGCAAATGGTTTTTCCTCGCGATGCTTCCGTTCGCGCAGGCGGCTGACGGCGGCCTCGTTCCGTGCATCCGCGAACAGATGAAATCCGCCGATGCCCTTGACGGCGACGATTTGTCCGCACCGGATGAGGTGTGCCGCCGCCAGCAAAGCGTCGTTGCCTTGCGCGAGTGTGCGCGGCGGTTGGTCGGGAGTTGCGGATGTGTTGCCGGGCCAGAGTTCAAGTCGCGGGCCGCAGACGGGGCAGGCGTTAGGTTGCGCGTGGAAGCGGCGGTTGCTTGGATCGTTGTATTCCGCCTGACACCCGGGGCACATCTTGAAGCCGCGCATGGAGGTGTTCGCTCGGTCATACGGCAGCGCGTTGATGATGCTGAAGCGCGGGCCGCAATTCGTGCAATTGGTGAACGGATAGCGATGGCGGTGATTGGTTGGGTCAAAAATCTCCCGCAGACAGTCGGGACACGTGGCGATGTCCGGCAGCACGAGCGCCGTTTTGTTGCCACCCGCGTCGCTTTCACGGATCACAAAGCCGTCATAGCCCGCGGAATCTAGCCATGTGGCTTCACAGCATTGGATGAAGCTGCGGGGAGGTTTTTCAGAATTCAGGCGAGTCCGGAATTTCTCCAACTCAGCACGTCCGCCTTCGATTTCGATGGTGACGCCTTGCGGAGAATTGTTCACCCAGCCGACGAGGCCGAGTTCGTTGGCGAGCCTATAAACAAAGGGCCGGAAGCCGACACCTTGCACCGCGCCACGAACCACGAGGCGCAGACGCTCGCGCTGATTCCGGAGGCTGGATGTCGTCGGGTTCATGGTCGCAACGATTACGCTTCGACTCTTAACGTCTTCACCATGCGCTGAAAACCCTCGGCTGACTTTCCGGGAATTGGCAATAGTTGGCCAATAATTGTCAAAGGAGGGAAAGCATGGTTGGCCAACTGCGCGCAAGGTGAGATCGAACTCGAATGCACGAAGTCGCGATCATGACGGAAGCGGTGCGGATGGCTTCGGAGTCGGCGCAAGCCGCGGGCGCGAAGCGAATCGCCGTGCTGCGATTGCGCATCGGCGCTTTGAGTGGCGTCGTGCCAGACGCGATGCAATTTGCGTGGGACGTGGTGCGACGGGACACGATGCTCGCCGAAGCGCGGCTGGAGATTGAAGTGGTCGTGCCGGTGTGCTGGTGCGCGACGTGCCAGGCGGAATTCGAAGCCTCGGAGTTTTTGAGTGAATGCCCGCGTTGCCATGACTTGAGCGGCGATCTGCGACGCGGGCGCGAGTTGGAAATCGCCGGGATTGAGGTTGCGGCATGAATTTTCACGGATGTTTTGAGGCCAACGGCCGGTCGCACCAGCGAATCGGTCCGGGCGGAATGGTGACGACGATAGGGCTTGAAGGTGCCAAGCTTACGGTCGCGTGGACTCAGCCCACGGTGGCAAATTCTAGCGGGGCGTCAGTTGTGTTTTGTTGGGGGCAGCGGTTGGCGGGCTGCTTTGTTTTCTACAAAAACTCAAACTTGGAGACTCGTTGATATGTGCAAAGAATGCGGCTGCGGACTGGGTGGCGGCGATGTGCGCATCGGCGGGCACGCGCACAGCCATGATCATGATCATCACCACGCGCACGGCCACCAGCACCGCGCCCATGAGCATGCAAATGCGCCGTTCAAACTGGATTTGAACCGCTCGTTGATGGAGAAAAATGACCGGCTGGCGGAGCGGAATCGTGGCTTCTTCAGGGCGAAGCAACTACTCGTGCTGAACGTGGTTTCGTCGCCGGGCTCAGGCAAAACAACGTTCATCCGCGAAACGGCGGCGCGCTTAAAAGGCAAGTTGCGCGTGGGAGTTATTGTCGGCGATCTGGCTACGGACAACGACGCGGCCAGACTGCGCGAGGTTGGAATTCCAGTTGTGCAGATCACCACGGGCACGGTTTGTCATCTGGATGCGGAGATGGTTTCCAAGGCGGCCGCGCAACTCGACCTCGACAAACTGGATGTGCTGGTGATCGAAAACGTTGGCAATCTCGTCTGCCCGGCGGACTATGATCTCGGCGAGGAGGTGCGCGTGGTGCTCTTGTCCACGACCGAGGGGGAGGACAAGCCGCTCAAGTATCCGCCAATGTTTCACTCGGCGCAGGTGGCGATCATCACGAAGCGCGACATCGGAGCGCTCCTTGGTTTCAATCGTGAGCAGGCTCTGGCCAATCTCAAACGTGTCAGCCACCACGCGGAGATTTTCGAGTTATCGTCGAAGACCGGCGAAGGGATGCAGGCGTGGTTGGACTTTTTGTTGAAGCGTTGTCCTCGGTGAGGCGTGGTTTTGCTTTACCGTCACTTACCGGATGTGGACCGGATATGGCAATAAACGTCCACTCTTCGGCAAGATTTGTGAAGCAGGCTTGCAGCGGACGATGACATCGTGTCATCGCAATCCAAATATCTACCCATCCCACTATGGACACTGCCACTCGTCCGACCATTTGGGAGCATGCCCAATCCAAGGGCGTTTCACGTCGCGACTTCCTTAGCGCGTGTGCTTGGATGACCGCGATGCTCGGTCTGCCCGCAACCGCTATCTCTGAAGTCACCAAGGCGCTTGAAACGAAACCACGCCTGCCTGTCATCTGGTTTCACTTCCAGGAATGCACGTGTTGTTCCGAGTCGTTCATCCGCTCCTCGCATCCGGGCGTGGCGGATATCGTGCTCGACAAGATTTCGCTCGATTACACCGAGACGTTGCAGGCCGCAGCTGGTCAGCAGGCAGAAGAGGCGTTGCACGAGACGATGACGAAATACAAAGGCCAGTATCTTATGCTGGTCGAAGGCTCAATCCCGACGGCGAACGACGGCGTGTATTGTTGCATTGGCGGGCGCACTGCGCTGGACATCGTGCAAGAGGCGGCGGCGGGCGCGAAGGCTGTCGTGGCGTGGGGCAGTTGCGCGTGCAATGGCTGCGTGCAGGCGGCAAAACCGAACCCAACGCACGCGACCCCGTTGCACAAAATCATTTCTGGCGTGCCGATTATCAAAGTGCCCGGATGCCCGCCCATCGCGGAAGTCATGACTGGCACGATCGTTCACTTGCTCGCGTTCGATCGCATCCCGCAACTCGACGGGCTCGGCCGGCCGAAGGCGTTTTATTCGCGGCGCGTGCATGACACCTGCTATCGCCGGCCGAATTACGACGCGGGCTTGTTCGTGAATTCCTTCGACGACGAGAACGCCAAGCGCGGCTATTGCCTCTACAAAGTCGGCTGCCGTGGCCCGGTGACTTACAACGCCTGCGGCGTGATGCGCTGGAACGGCGGCGTGAGTTTCCCGATCCAATCCGGCCACGGCTGCATCGGTTGCAGCGAAGCGAACTTCTGGGATAACGGCCCGTTCTATCATCACCTGCCGTCGTTCCCGGGCTTCGGCATCGAGACCACGGCGGACAAGATCGGTCTGGCGGTCGGCGCGGCAACGGCGGTGGGCATCACGGCGCACGCGGTGGTGACGAACATCCGCAAACGGCATCTCATCAAAGAAGAACTCAAATCCGCTGAAGACGTGAAGGACGGCCGCGCGGAACAAGGCGGCGAATAACGAGGAACACCTATGGCTTCCAAACGAATTGTCATTGATCCGGTCACGCGCATCGAAGGCCATCTGCGCGTCGAAATCGAAGTGAAGGACGGCAAAATCGCCGATGCGTTCAGCTCCGGCACGATGGTGCGCGGGCTGGAGATCATCCTGCGCGGTCGCGACCCGCGGGACGCGTGGGCGTTCGCCGAACGCACTTGCGGCGTGTGCACCACGGTTCATGCGCTGGCATCCGTCCGTTCCGTCGAGGATGCGCTGGGCATCGTGATTCCGCCGAATGCGGAACTTGTCCGCAACCTGATGTTCTGCGCGCAATACATGCAGGACCACTTGGTGCATTTCTACCATCTGCACGCGCTGGATTGGGTGGACATCGTCAGCGCGCTCAAGGCGGACCCGGCGAAGACGTCGGAAATCGCCCGCAGTATTTCCAACTGGCCGAAGAGCTCGCCGAATTATTTTGCCGAGGTGCAGAAGCGCATTAGCAACTTCGTCGCGAGCGGCCAGCTCGGGATTTTTGCCAAGGGCTATTGGGGCCACCCGGCGATGAAGCTTCCGCCGGAGGTGAATCTCATCGGCGTCACGCACTATCTCGAAGCGCTCGAATGGCAGAAGGAAATCGTCAAGGTCCACACAATCTTCGGCGGCAAGAATCCGCATCCGAATTATCTCGTCGGCGGCGCGCCGTGCTCGCTGAACATCGACGAAGCCAACGCCATCAACGCCGAGCGGCTGGCGTATGTCGGCAAGCTGCTCGAAGAGGCGAAGACGTTCGTTGAGCAAGTTTACATTCCCGACCTCCTGGCGGTGGCGCCGTATTACACCGACTGGGCGGGCATCGGTGGCGGGCTGGAAAATTATCTTTGCTACGGCGATTTGCCGAAGAACGGCTTTGGTGATCCGAGCAAATTCAAGTTCGCCCGCGGCGCGATCCTCGGTCGCGACCTCAGCAAGGTTTACGACGTCGATGGCCACGATCCGCGCCAGGTGCAGGAATCCATCTCGCACTCGTGGTATGAATATTCCGATGGTGACCAGGCCGCGCGGCACCCGTGGGATGGCGAAACGAAATTCAATTACACCGGGCCGAAGCCGCCCTACGACCAGCTCAACGTCGAGGGCAAATATTCCTGGCTCAAGACGCCGCGCTGGAACGGGCACGCGATGGAAGTCGGCCCGCTGGCGCGCATGCTGGTAGGTTACGCGTCCGGGCGCGCAGACGTGAAGGAAGTTGTAGATTCGACGCTCAAAAAGCTTGGCGTGCCGGTGACGGCGTTGTTCTCCACTCTCGGTCGCACGGCGGCGCGCGGCTTGGAAACAATCCTCATCGCGGGTTGGGCGAAGGAGTTCTACGGCGACCTGCTGGCGAACATCAAGAATGGCGACACCCGCATGTTCAACGGCGAGAAGTGGGAGCCGGCCACGTGGCCCAAGAAGGCGCGCGGCGTCGGTTTGACCGAAGCGCCGCGCGGAGCTTTGGCACATTGGATCGTGATTGAGGACGAGAAGATCGCGAATTACCAGCTCGTCGTGCCCTCGACGTGGAACGCGTCGCCGCGTGACGCCAAGGGACAGCGTTCGGCGTATGAAGCATCGTTGATCGGCACACCAATCGCCGATCCGGAGAAGCCGCTCGAAGTGTTGCGCACGATCCATTCGTTTGATCCGTGCCTTGCCTGCGCCGTGCATTTGTATGATCCGCACGGCAAAACTTTGAACCGCGTCACCATCGGCGGATAGGAGGCCCTATGCAAAAAGCCTCGCTTAATCGCGTTTACGTCTGGGAAATCCCGGTGCGCCTTTACCACTGGCTCAACGCGCTGTGCATCGTGGTGCTGTGCATCACCGGCTATCTCATCGGCCAGCCGCTGGCCATTCAGCGCGCGTCCGAAGCGTCGTTCTCGTATTGGTTCGGCTGCGTGCGTTTCATCCACTTCGTCGCGGCATATGTGTTCTTCTTCAACTTCGCATTCCGTATCTACTGGGGCTTCGTCGGCAACAAATACGCGAGCTGGAAGAACTTCATCATCTATCGCAAGAAACAGGTGAAGGAGATCAAGGACGTGCTCGCGGTGGACATCCTCCAGGCCGAGAACAAACCCATCGAAACCATCGGGCACAACGCCATGGCGGGCTTCACATATTTCCTGACCTTCCTCGCGTTCCTGTTCCAATGTGTGACCGGTTTCGGCCTCTACGCCGCGATGAGCAAATCATGGTTCGTGCAACTCTTCGCGTGGATCGTGCCGTTGATGGGCGGCGATTTTGCGGTGCGCCAGTGGCATCACGTGTTCATGTGGTTCTTCATCCTGTTCTCGATGGTGCATGTGTATCTCGTGTTCTACCACGACTACGTTGAAGGTCGTGGCGAAATCTCCTCGATGGGCGGCGGCTGGAAGTTCATCGACAAGGAGCATCACGCGGCGCAGAAAACCGACGCGGCGAAGTGAACTCGTAATCAAAGATGTATTCCGAAAACGATCAACGTCCGTTGGTTCTTGGCGTGGGTAATCTTCTGCTCGGCGACGAAGGCGTCGGCGTGGCGGTTATCACGCGACTTGAGGCAGCTGGACTAAGCGCTCAAGCCGACTTGGTGGATGGCGGCACGAGCGGATTCCATCTGCTCGGACTTTTTCGCGGTCGCACGCACATCGTGCTGATCGATGCCGCCGCCGACGGTAAAGCGCCTGGAACGGTGTCGTTGATCCGCCCGCAGTTTGCGAGCGACTTCCCGCCTACGCTAACGGCTCACGACATCGGTTTGAAGGATTTGATCGAGTCGGCGGCATTGCTGGGAGATTTGCCGCGTGTGGATTTGATTACCATTTCCATCGCTGAATTGAATCCGATGTCGATGGAACTTTCCGCACCTGTCGCGGCAGCTTTGCCACAGGTTCAGAAACTCGTAGAATCTTGCCTTGCCAGCGACGTGGCGGCGGTGGTTTAACAGTTGCGGCTTCAACAATAGAGCGCGCGAATCTTTGCGACAGCTTCGGCGCAACCCCACTCAGCAATAGGCGTGAGCTTTTCGCTGAAGTCCATCCGCTCCGCTGGAATCGTCAGCCACAACGCGTGTGGCACGTGGCCGAAGACATCGCGGGAGAGGGCGAGCATCGTGCGCGGGTCGGCGGCGTGGGCCATGAGCTGCGAGGTGGCGTTGGGTTCAAGATGGCGGAACTGGACTTCCCTCGGCGCATCCACGGCGGCATCCACGAAGATGACCGTCTCGGCGAGCGAAATGGGCGCGGCGTGTTCGGGCGAAAGTTGCTGGCACGTCATGGTGCGCACGCCGGGAAGATGCAGCGCTTCGACGGCATCCGCCACGCGTGGGCCAACGCCGTCATCGCCGCGCAGCGTGTTGCCGTAGCCAATGACGAGGAGCGCGGGTTTTTCGTTGGGAGGCGCGGCTTTGGCCATAGGTCACGCTGATTTATCCCCGCATCGTCTCGCTGACCACGCTTCCGTCCGGGCCGATCAACTGCACGTGCATCGGCATCTGGCCGACGGCATGCGTGGAGCAACTAAGGCACGGGTCGTAGCAACGGATACCGTGTTCGACGCGGTTAAGCAACGGCTCGGGAATCGTGCCGTTGCTGCTGCCGGCCTTGATGTAATGCCGGGCGATCTGCGCGACGGTCTGATTCATCGCGAGGTTGTTCTGCCCCGTGGCGACGATGAGGTTCACCTTCTTGAGCAGGCCGTTGCGGTCCACGGTGTAGTCGTGGAAGAGTGTGCCGCGCGGGGCTTCGCTTGCGCCGACGCCGCGCAGGTTGTTGATGCCGGCATCGGCGCGGAGGTAATCGCCCATGACTTCGGAGTCGCTGAGGTAGCGCTCGATGTATTCGAGGCTCGCGAGAACTTCGATGAGGCGGGCGTAGTGGTAGAGGAATGACGACGTGACCGCGCCGCGTCCGAGCTTCTTGAAAAGTTTCAACTCCGCATCCGCTTTCGGCACGCCCATGCGTTCGCAAATGTTCAGTCGCGCCAGCGGGCCGACACGATAGATGCCGTCCGGGAATCCCATCGGCAGGTAATACGGCGACTTCAGATACGACGTGGTCTGCACGGATTCGCCGATGACCTCGTAATATTTCTGCGGATCAACCTGGTCGGCGATGATGCTGCCGCTGCTGTCGGTGAAGCGGAGTTTGCCACCGTGATGTTCCCACGTGCCGTCCTCCGCGACCAGGCCCATGAAGAGCGACGGAAAGTTGCCGAAGATTTGGATTTCGCGTTGGTGCGTCTCCATCGTCTTCTTCCACAGCGCAAGCGCGGCGTCAGTGGTGGCGTAGGCTTCGGCCAACCAAGCGCGGATTTTATCGCGGCCTTCGGGTGTGAGTCCGCTGCGCACGCCGCCGGGCACGGCCCAAGCGGGATGAATCTTCTGTCCGCCGAGAATCTCGATTATCTCCTGACCGAACTGGCGCAACCGGATGCCGGCGCGGGCGAGGTCTTTGTTCGAACCAATCAAACCAAACACGTTCCGCTGCGCTTGCGGCGTTTCCCAGCCGAGCAGAAAGTCCGGCGCGCTCAAATGAAAGAAGCTCAACGCGTGGCTCTGAATGATCTGTCCGAGGTTCATCATGCGGCGGAGCTTGTCGGCAGTGGGCGGGATGTTGACCGCCATGATGGCGTCGCCGGCCTTGGCCGACGCGAGCAAATGGCTCACAGGGCAGATGCCGCAGATGCGCGGCGTGATGCCGGGCATTTCGCCGAACGGGCGGCCCTCGCAGAATTTCTCGAAGCCGCGGAACTCGACGACGTGAAACTCAGCGTCGGAGACGTTGCCGGCGTCGTCGAGGAACAGGCTGATCTTCGCGTGGCCCTCGATGCGGGTCACGGGGTCGATGACGATGCGTTTTGACATAGCTTAACCAAATTTCAGGTTTGCGCCTTCCAGCTTCGGCGCGACGCCGCTTAACAACTGCGTAACGAGCGACTTGATGCGCGCGGCGGGCGGTGGGCACCCGGGCAGGAAATACTCCACGTGCACGGCTTCATGCACGGGCATCACGCGCTCGAGCAATTGGGGCACGATGCCGTCGGCCTTCGGCACGCTCGGATTGTTTTGTGCGTTGGTGATGTAAGCGTGCTGGAGGACGCTCTCCCGGTTGCCGAGGCCAAGTTGATTGCGGATGGCCGGCACGTTCGCGGTCACGGCGCAATCGCCGAAGGACACGAGCACTTTGGTGCGCTGGCGGATTTTGTGGAGCAGTTCAAGGTTGTCCTCGTTGCACACCGCGCCTTCGATGAGGCACACGTCCACGTTCTCGGGATACTCCTTCATGTCCACGACCGGGCTGTAAACGACTTCCACGGCGTCCACGAGGTCGATGAGCACTTCGTCGAGATCGAGGAACGACATGTGGCAGCCGGCGCAACCGCCGAGCCAGACTGTGGCTAAACGCACTTTCATAGTTTCATTCTGTGGCGGCAGGCATCTTGCCTGCCGTTGAGCCGGGCATCCTGCCCGGCGGAACTCACTTCACAAATCCAAGCGCATCGAACATTCGCGCGCCGGTCCGGGCGGCAAGATGCCGCCCTCTACGGCAGGCAGGATGCCTGCCGCTACAAATCAATCCGCCGTGACCCACTGCTGCTTCTCGCGCGCGGTGACGATGAACTCCAGTTTGCCGCGGTCGCGTTCCATTTCGCCCGTCGTCGAGCCTTTGTGGAACAGCGCGCCGGTCGGGCAGGCTTGGACGCACTTGCCGCATTGCGTGCAGGAATCGCTTTCGCCCCAGGGCATGGCGAGGTCGGTGATGATATGCGACTTCGTGCCGCGCCCGGCGACGTTCTTCGTGCCCGCGCCCTCGACGTGCCAGCAGACGCGCACGCAGCGGGTGCAGAGGACGCAACGATTGTGGTCCATGCCGAACAGGCGATGCGTCGTGTCCACGCCCCATTTCGGGAACAAGTATTCGTAGCGGACGTGGTCCATGCCCTGCGAGTAGGCGAGCGTTTGCAGTTCGCAATGGCCGTTGGAGACGCACGTGGAGCAGACGTGATTGCGCTCGGCGAAGAGCAATTCGAGCGTCATGCGCCGATATTTGCGAAGGCGCTCGCTGTCGGTCTTCACATCCATGCCTTCAGCGACGCGCGTGGTGCAGGCGGGCAAAAGTTTCGCGATGCCGGCAACTTCCACGAGACACAAGCGACACGCGCCCACATCGTAAACGCCGTCGAGATGGCAGAGCGTCGGGATCTTGATGCCCGCTTCGTCCGCCGCCTGCAACACCGTTGCGCCTTCCTCGGCGGTGATGAGTTTGCCGTCAATCGTCAGGGTCTTGGCAGCCATAAAAATTCTCCGTTACTTCGCGACCGCTTTCTCCGGTTGACCGTTTGTGCGCGGCCCAAACTTGTCCGGCTGCAGCAACTGTTCGTATTCCTCGCGGAAGAAACGCAGCGTGCTCAACGTCGGGTTCGGGGCGGTCTGGCCGAGGCCGCAGAGGCTGGTGTTCTTCACCATGTCGCAAAGTTCCTCGAGCTTCGCGAGGTCGCGCGCGGTGGCCTGGCGTTTTAAAATCTTCTCGAGCAGGTTGTGCATCTGCACCGTGCCGGCGCGGCAGGGAATGCATTTGCCGCAGGATTCGTCGGTGCAGAACTCCATGTAGAACTTGGCGATCTCGACCATGTTCGTGGTGTCGTCCATCACGACCATGCCGCCCGAGCCCATGATGCTGCCGAGCTTGCCGAGCGATTCGAAATCCACGGGCGTGTCGAGGAATTGCGCCGGGATGCAACCGCCGGACGGACCGCCGGTCTGCACGGCCTTCACCTTGCGACCGTCCGGTGCGCCGCCGCCCATCTCCTCGACGATCTGGCGCAGCGGAATGCCCATCGGCACTTCGATGAGGCCGTTGTTGCTGATCTTGCCGGTGAGCGCGAAGACTTTTGTGCCCTTGCTCTTGTCCGTGCCGAAGCTCGCATACCACGCCGCGCCTTTCGTGACGATGGGCGCGATGTTTGCAAACGTCTCGACGTTATTGATGAGTGTGGGGCAACCCCACAAGCCGGACTCGGCGGGGAAGGGTGGTCGCGGACGCGGCGTGCCGCGCTTGCCTTCGACCGACGCCATCAACGCCGTTTCCTCGCCGCAGACGAACGCGCCCGCGCCGATGCGGATGTCCACGTTGAAGCTGAACGGCGTTTCAAACACGCCCGCGCCGAGCAGCCCGAGCTGCTTCGCTTGCTTGATGGCGATCTGCAACCGCGAGATGGCCAGCGGATATTCCGCGCGAACGTAAAGGAAGCCCTGATCCGCGCCGACGGCATATGCGGCGATGGCCATGCCTTCGAGCACGAGGTGCGGATCACTTTCGAGCACGCTACGATCCATGAACGCCCCGGGATCGCCTTCGTCGCCGTTGCACACGACGTATTTTTTGTTGCCGGGCGATTTGGCGACCGTGCCCCACTTGAGTCCAGTCGGATAGCCTGCGCCGCCGCGTCCGCGCAATCCGCTCTTGGTGATCTCCTCAACCACTTCCGCCGGCTTCATCTCGGTGAGCGCCTGATGCAACGCCTGATAACCGCCGACGGCGATATAATCATCAATGCTCTCCGGATCGACGATGCCGCCGTTCGCGCGGACGATCTTCACCTGCTTGGCGAAGAACGGATGTTGCGGGTCGCCGCGTTTCACGTCGCACGCACCGCCTTTCAGCGAACGGATGATGGCGGTTGCGTCCTCGGGTTTGACGAATTCAAAGAGTTCCTCGCGGCCATCGCCGTGATCCACGCCAACGAGTGGTCCTTGCCCGCAGAAACCCATGCAACCGACGCGGCGCACTTCCACTTCGCCTTCCAAACCATGCGCCTTCACTTCGGCGTCGAGGTTCTTCTTGATGAGATCGGCCTGCGACGACATGCAGCCGGCGGACATGCAGGCGCGGAGGCAGACCTTCTTGGTCGCGGCTTTTTTCTTCTGCGCGATGGCGTTGAGATCTTCAAGTTGCATGAGCTATTTCCAGTCGTTGATTTTTGCGAGCGCCATCTCGGGCGTCTGCTTCGCGGCGACCTTGCCGTCGTAGGTCACGGCGGGCGCAATGCCGCATGCGCCGATGCAGCGGGCGGTCATGAGCGAGACCTTGCCGTCGGGCGTGGTTTCGCCGGACTTGATCTGGAGCTTCGCTTGGAGAGCGTCGATGACCTTGTCCGCGCCTTTGACGTAACACGCCGTGCCGAGGCAGACGACGCAGGTGTGTTCGCCCTGCGGTTTCAGACTGAAGAAATGGTAGAAGGTCGCCACGCCATAGACGCGGCTCGGGGGCAGTTTGAGCTTGTGCGAGATGAAGAGCAGCAGGTCGTCCTCGAGATAGCCGAACAGTTCCTGTGCCTTGTGCAGCACCTCGATGAGCGAGTCCTGCCGGAACTGATGCTTCTTCATATGCACTTCCAGGATCTTGAAGCGCTTGTCGCCCGAGGCGTGCGCCAGCGCGGCGTTGAGCCGGGCGTGCTTTTGTTTGTTCGAGACGGCAATCATTCGTTTGCTCCTGCGACTGGTTGGAACTGCGGACAGCAAGCTTACGATCAGATAATTGCAGACACGTGTCTTAACAGATGTTGCAAATTAATGAGCGAATTTTGCTGCCCGAATTCGCAAATGCTCTCCGTCCTTTGCCGGAGCCGGTCAAAACATGCAGAGCGACGGTCGTTTTCGGGGTGTCAACTTTGGACTTTGAACCCGCGCGGCTGAATCCGTAGGCTGCGCGCCGCATGTCGAAAATGCTCAAAGCCTCCGGGGCCATGGCCTTCGCCACGCTCACCAGCCGTGTGCTTGGCATGGTGCGCGAGGTGGTCTACGCCTCGTTCATGGGCACCAGCTGGGTCGCGAACGCGTTCGCCATGGCGTTCATGATCCCGAATTTGTTTCGCCGACTTCTGGGTGAGGGCGCGCTGACGGCGGCGTTCATCCCGGCGTTCAAGGAAAAGGAGAAGACTGTGGGTGAGGCGGAGATGTGGCGTGCGGCGAACGCCACCATTTCGGCGCTGGTCATTTTCTCCTCCGTGGTCATCGCGGTCGCGCTGGTCGGAATCAGCGCGGCGCTCGCGTGGGGAAATTTCTCGGCGGAGACCACGCTGATGCTGCAACTGCTTCGGGTGATGTTCCCTTACATGCTGCTCGTCTGCCTCGCGGCGGTGTTCATGGGGATGCTCAATGCGCGCGGGCATTTCTTCATCCCAGCCATGGGGGCGACGATGCTGAACGTGGTCATGATTTCATCGGTATTACTGCTCGCTCCGCGCTTCGGTCGGGAGCTGCACGAACAGATCTTTGCGCTCGCTATCGGCGTGCTAGCCGCGGGCGTCGCGCAGGCAGCGTTTCAACTTCCCAGCCTCCGACGCGAAGGTTTCCGTTATCAATGGGTCAAGCCGTGGGGCGATCCGACCGTGCGGCACGTCGTGAAGCAGATGATTCCCGGCACCATTGGCGTAGCGTCGTATCAGATCAATGTGCTGATCACGCAGGGGCTGGCGTTTTGTTTGGGGACCGGAGTTGTGATCCAATTTCAATACGCCGTGCGCCTGATGGAACTGCCCCAGGGCGTCTTCGGCGTGTCACTGGCGACCTTTCTATTGCCCACACTTTCTGGGTTGGCGGCCGAGAAGAAATACGACGACTTCCGCACCACCCTGCGGCAGGGACTCGCGCATCTGTTCTTCGTAAACCTGCTGGCCTCGGTGCTGTTGGTGGTGCTGGCGGAACCGATCATCCGGCTGATCTTCGAGCGCGGTAAATTTGCACTGGATGGAGCGACCGCGCCGGTGGCATTCGCGCTGGCGTGCCTGGCACCGGGCCTGATCCTGTTCTCGACGGTCAATGTGCTGGCGCGGGCGTTCTATGCGCTGGGCGATACCAAGACGCCGATGAAAGTGAGTATTTTCTGCCTCGCGGTGAATCTCATCCTCACGGCGGCGTTCCTCATCATGTTCAAACTCGGTTACAAGCAGGGCGCGCTGGGCGTGGCGAACACGATGAGCGCCGGTTGCAACGCCATGCTGCTGACGCTGGCCTTGAAACGGAAACTAAAACAACTGGCGTGGGCGGAACTGCGGGCGCCCTTGGTCGCGCTCGGGGCGGCAGCCGTCGCAGCGGGAGCGGTGGCGTGGTTTGGATCGCGCCTGTGGGAGCAGAAGCTGGGACATGCGAATATGGCCCTGAAATTTGGAGCGGTGTTTGGACCGGCTTGCGGGGCGGCTTTGGTATATTGGGCGCTGGCCGTTTTGCTGCGCGTGCCGTCGGCAGCAGAAATGTGGAAGATGGCCACTAGCCGGTTCACCGCAAAATGACCCTTCAACCCGTCCGGTCGCCTTGACACAAGGGGCTTCATTGTTATTCTCCGCGCTCCGTTGACGCGGTTTTTCCAGAGCAATTACGCTTTGGCATCGCCAGCGGGTAGATTTTATCCAGACATGAAACGCCAATACCAACCGTCGAAGATTCGTCGCAAACGCCAGCATGGCTTCCGCGCTCGTAATAAAACCAAGCGTGGCGCGGCCACCATCGCTCGGCGCCGTCGCGAGGGCCGCAAGCGCCTGACGCCCGTTTGATGCGATGAACCGTCCGTCGGAGCGCCTGCGATTTGGCCGCAAAATGCGGATCAAGCATGGGCGCGACTTCGCGAGGTTGCGTGAGCAGGGCGGGCGGCTGGCCATCGGATGTCTGGTGGCCAACTGGCTGCAACTGCCAAGCGGTTCCAAGACTCGGCTGGGGGTGGTTTGTGGCAGCAAAGTCGGCAACGCCGTGGTTCGTGCGCGTGCGAAACGTCTGTTGCGGGAGACCTTTCGCCTTAATCAATTGAAGCTGGCTTGCCCGATTGATTTGGTGTTGGTCGCCCGGCCGTCCATTGTGGGGAAGGAATTCGCCATGGTGGAACGCGACTTTGTGGCGGTTTTGAAAAAGGCCGGACTATTCCAAGCCGGGGAGGCATCGCGTTGAACCCCTTGCAGCACATCCTTGTTCTTGGGATTCGCGTTTACCGATGGGGGATTTCGCCGGCCAAGACATTCGTGTTCGGCGAGAGCGGCAAGTGCCGTTACACGCCTAGCTGCTCGGCGTATGCCTTGGAAGCGGTGAGGATTCACGGAGCGTTCGCAGGAATCTGGCTTGGGCTTAAGCGCATTGGGCGCTGCCATCCGTGGGGCGGTTGTGGGCATGACCCGGTGCCGCCGCGGGGAACAAAGAATGTGTCGGCAAAATTGGCCCGGTCGCACGGCGACTGCGGCTGCTAAATTTCATGGATCGAAAAGCAATTGCAGTCATCGGCGCCTCGGCGGTGTTCATCATCATCTGGGTGTTTGTCATCTCGCCGAAGTATCTGATCGGCAAACCGGCGCCTCCGACCACCAACACGGTTGCGACGTTGGTTTCGGGGACCAATTCTGCGGAGGTTTCACCCGCTTCGGCGACCCCGGCCATGACTACCGCGGGCACGGCGGTGACCGCAGCTCTGCCAGTCTTGGGTTCCAACGCGATGGAGCAGACCATCACGCTCACCAATCGGGAGGCGCGTTACATCTTCACCTCGCACGGGGGCGGCTTGAGGCGTGTCGAACTGGTTGGCTTTCCCGAATCAGCCAAGCCGGGTCAGGCGACCGTCTCCAATCGTGTCGCTTCGCTGAACGCCAAGGCGCCATCGCCCTTGTTGGCATTGCTCGGTGAGGCCTCGTTGCAGGGCGACGGAATTTTTACACTCACCCAGACGGCTAGCGGCGTCCGTGCTGAAAAGGTGCTTGGCAATGGGCTCGTCGTCATTAAGGAATTTCAGCCCACCTCAAACTATCTGTTCAACGCCACCGCACGCATCGAGAACCGTTCGGCTCAGCCCGTCGCAGTCCCGGCGCATCAGATCGTCGTCGGCACGGCCGCGCCAATGGGGCCGCTGCCGACTTCAACGGATATTCCCGGTGTGATGTGGTGCGACAACGCTGGCAAGCCCACCGATATTGCGCAGCCATGGTTTGATAACAAGACGCTCGGTTGCATCCCCGGCACGCCCCGCACGGAATATCGTGGCGGCGTGGGGACTGCGAAGTGGATTTCATCGCACAACCAGTTCTTCGCCATGGTGGCCATGCCTCCGACGAACCACGCGGCGGAGGTCGTCATGCACTCGGTCAAGTTACCGATGCCCACGGCGGGCGAGCTCCCGCCGAACGCCACGCCGCCAAGGGAGGCGCCTTCGGCCATCCAGGCGGAAATGTTGTATCCCGCAACGAACATTGCGGCGGGAGGCTCGCTTGAGCACAGCTTCACCTATTACGCCGGGCCCAAGAAATACACGATCCTTGCTGAGATCAGTGGCGAGCGGAGCAACAACATGGATCAAGTGATGGGATTTGGTTTCTGGGGCATTGTCTCCAAGGTTTTGTTGACCGGAATGAACTGGCTGCACGACACCCTCAAGCTCAGTTATGCGCTGACCATCATCGCCATCACGATCTTGATCAAGTTGCTGTTCTGGCCGCTGACGGCTGCAAGCACGCGCTCCGCCAAACGTATGGCTGCGTTGGCGCCACAGATGAAGGCGTTGCAGGAGAAATACAAGGACAACCCGGCGAAGTTGCAGGAGAAGACCATGGCGTTCTGGAAGGAACACAAGGTCAACCCGGTGGGCGGCTGTTTGCCGATGCTCATCCAGATCCCGGTGTTCTTCGGGTTCTTCACGATGATCCGCAGCGCGGTGGAATTGCGCGGGGCTTCGTTCCTCTGGTGCGCCGATCTTTCCCAGCCCGACACGATTTTATACCTTGGCGGGTTTCCCGTGAATCCGCTCCCGCTGATTATGGGTGCCACCATGCTTTGGCAGGCGCGCCTCACGCCGCCGTCACCCGGAATGGACCCGGCGCAGGCGAAGATGATGAAATACATGCCGCTCATCTTCATGATGTTCCTGTATTTTTATTCCGCTGCCCTGACGCTCTATTGGACCACAAACAACCTGATGACCATCCTTCAGACCAAGCTCACCAAGATGAAGGAGCCTGGGACTACGGAGCCGGCGGGTTCCGCGCCAGCGAACAAGGACAAGTGACCGCCACCTGATTTCACCCCATGAGTGCACAACCCAAAGCCACGTTGGAAAAAGTCCTGAGCCTGCTCGGTTTACCGGCCACGGTCGAAGAGCATCAGATCGAAGACGGCCTGCTGCTCGATATCAAAAGCGACGATGCCGGGCGGCTGATCGGCCGTCAGGGACAGACGCTCGCTGATTTGCAATACATCGTGAACCGGCTGTTGTTCCAGCAGGACCAAACCGCGCCGCGTGTGACCGTGGACGTGGGCGGCTATCGCACGCAAGCGCGCGAGGCGTTGGTGAAGAAGGCCAAGGACGCGGCGGACAAGGTTCGGCGCTTTGGCGACATTGTGGAACTGGAGCCGCTCAACTCCTTCGAGCGCCGCATCGTGCATCACACAGTCAAAGACGATCCGGACATCGAGACGCACAGCGTTGAAGTGGAAGGCACGGAGAAGAAAGTCATTCTGTTCCGCCCGAAGCGGGGTTGATTCAAACGATCTTACAAACAAAAACACAGGAACCGCGCGAGCAGTTCCTGTGTTTTGCTTTTGGAGATTCTAAATCAAACTTTCGGCATCGCCGGGTCGTAGGCATCGGCCCACGCGTGGATGCCGCCCGCCACGCTCTTCACGTTCTTGAAACCGTTCTGCTTCAAGAACTGAACGAGCTTCATCGAGCGACCGCCCGAGCGGCAATGGAAGTAATAGCTCTGGTTCGCGTCCAGTTCATCGAGCCGCAATTGCATTTCGCTCAACGGCAGGAACATCACACCTTGGATGTGGGCGGCGGCGTATTCGTTCGGTTCGCGGATGTCCACGACCTTGATGCCGAGCGCGGAGTTATCGAGCGCCTGTTTCATGTCGTGGATGGAGACTTCGTCGGGGTGCATGGGGTTTTCAGTTTTCGGCTTCACGCCGCAGAATTGTTCGTAGTCGATGAGTTTGGTGATCGTGGGTTTCTCGCCACACAACGGACACGCCGGATCGCGACGCAGCTTCAACTCCCGGAATTTCATCTCCATCGCGTCGTAAACCAGCATCCGTCCGAGCAATGGTGTGCCGATTCCGGCGGCGAGTTTCAAGATTTCCGTGGCTTGGATCGATCCGATCAGCCCCGGCAACACCCCGAGCACACCCGCTTCGCCGCAGCTCGGCACTGAACCGGGTGGCGGTGGCTCGGGATAAAGACAGCGATAACACGGCCCGCCCAGATGCGGCGCAAACACGCTGGCTTGGCCCTCAAACTTGAAGATGGCGCCGAAGACGTTCGGCTTCTTCAACAGCACGCAGGCGTCGTTGGTGAGATAGCGCGTTGGAAAATTATCGGTGCCGTCCACCACGATGTCGTAGGGACGGATGAGGTTGAAGGCGTTCGCGCTGGTGATGCGTTCGCGATGTTGCACCACTTCCACCAGCGGATTCAGGCGGCGCAAGGTGTCCGCAGCCGATTCCGCCTTGGGCCGGCCTACGTCCTCGGTGCCGTGGAGCAATTGCCGTTGCAGGTTGCTTTCATCCACCGTGTCGAAGTCGAGGATGCCGATGCGTCCGATGCCGGCGGCGGCGAGATACATCGCGATGGGCGAGCCGAGTCCGCCCGCGCCGATGCAGAGCACGCTGGTGGAACAAATTTTCTTTTGTCCCTCCAGCCCGACCTCGGGCAGCATGATGTGCCGCGCGTAGCGGCGCAGGGCGTCACGACTCAAGTCCATAACAGCGCAGCGAACCTAAGTGCAACCGGAACTCAAAGCAAGACACGCAACAGTTGTCGCGGTGCTGCTCGTCCTCTGGTCGCTTGCTGAATCCACCATCTTCGCCAGCGACTTACCGCGCAGTCTCTACGACGGTGCGTCGGTGCGTTTCGAGCAGGTCAAACTCCTCAAGCCGCGCGAACAAACCAACCTCGGCCTCGCCTTCACGCTCGCACCGCTGCTGATTCAGGAGATGCGCGGGCGCAACGCAATTGAATTCCCGAAGCGCGTGTTCTTCGCTTCTGGCACGACAACGCTCAATGGCCGCGCTCATTCGCAGATGACTTATTGGTGGCGCTACGAACCGCCGGCAACGGAATTGGAGCGGCGGGCTTCGCCACGGCGCGGTCCTGAGGCTCGCCTGCTTAAACGTGTGGAGCCAGATCAGAGTGCAGCTATTCGTGGTCTCCGGATCACGCCCAACACGAAGGGTTCGCCCGCCATCTATGAAGTTTTCGGCGAGACACGACCGGTGGCGCAGATATTCGTTGCTCAATCCGTCGAAGCCACCGCGCGCGCGGAATTTGGTGCGGCCTTGCCCGGACGCCGTTTCGCCGTGGAACGAGGTCTGGAGGAAGCGCCGGGCATCGTGGTTTCGCGGGTGTTAGACGAGCCCGGCACCGTCATGGGGCCGATCGTTTATCTCACGGCTGACACGCATGACGTGGCGACGTTGATCTGTCGTTGCATGGAGTCGCAGGCGAAGACGGTGGTCGCTCAGGGATTTTACGAACTTGTCCCCGCCGATTTCTCTGGCAATGTTTCCGCCGCGACGAGGCTGGAAGCCGCTCAACCCCGCTGGCTCCGCGAAGACTTCTTAACTCAAACCAATCGTCTTTCGCAGAGCTTGAGATTGCCGCGGGATTTCTGACGGTTCCGCCCGCGCCCCAAAACTATGGCACACGTGAAATTGCACATCCCCGGTCCCGTGGAGGTCAGCGAGAAGACGTTCAAAGCGTTCTGCTCGCCGATGATCGGCCACCGCGGACAGGGCTACAAAGACCTGGTCGCAAAAGTTCAACCGCAACTCCAGGCGCTGCTCTCCACCAAGCAACTCGTCTATCTCTCCACCTCCTCCGCGTGGGGTGTGATGGAAGGCGCCATCCGCAATCTTGTGTCCAAGAAGGTGCTCAACTGCATGTGCGGCGCGTTCTCCGACAAGTGGCTCGACGTCTCCAAGCGCTGCGGCAAAAAAGCGGACGGCCTGCAAGTCGAATGGGGCTCCCCGATTCGCGCCGAAGCCATCGACAAGAAACTCGCCACCGGCGAATACGATGCGCTCACGCTGATTCACAACGAAACGTCCACCGGCACCATGAGCCCGCTTGCGGAGATCGCGGCGCTGAAGAAAAAATATCCCGACGTCATGTTCATCGTGGACGCGGTCAGTTCGATGACAGCCGTGCCAATCAAGTTCGATGAACTCGGCATCGACGTGTTGCTCGCCGGCACGCAGAAGGCGTTCGCGTTGCCGCCTGGCTTTGCGGTGTTCACTGTGTCGCCTGCGGCGCTGGCGAAGGCGGCGATCATGAAGGATCGCGGTTACTACTTCGACTTCGTGGAATTCCAGAAGAACGCCGAAAGCAGCATGACGCCGAGCACGCCGAGCATCTCGCACACTTACGCGCTCAGCTCCAAGCTCGACGAATTTTTCGCCGAAGGTCTTGAAGCCCGTTACGCGCGGCACAAGCAGACGAACCAGATGACGCGCGACTGGGCCGCGAAGCATGGCTTCACACTCTTCCCTGAGAAGGGCTACGAATCCATCACGCTTTGCTGCATCAACAACGGCGCCAAGCCCGGCGGACGCACCGTGGACGTCGCGAAGCTCCAGAAGCTCGTAAAGGAACAGGGATTCCTGATCGACGGCGGCTACGGCAAGATCAAGGGCACCACGTTCCGCCTCTCGAACATGGGCGACGAAACGCCCGCGACGATGAACGCCCTCTACGCCGCGCTCGACAACGCGATGGCGAAGCTTTGAGCGAGTGCTGAAAGATTCAGCTGGCCATTCGCCCACGCGGATGGCCAGTTTTTATTTTGATGTCCGACCTCCGCTATCAACTCGTCCGCCTGCGCAACGGCGCGGTCTGCGTGCGTTCCGTCGCTGACGATGAGACGTTTCATCCGGGCATCGGGCCCGTGGCGGAAGCGGAGGCGCTTTACGTGCGGCAATTGCGTTTGCCCGAACGCGTGCGCGAGACGGAGGGAGAATTCGTCATCTGGGACATCGGCCTCGGCGCGGCAGCGAATGCACTGACGGCGATTAAGTTGTTGGCTGACCAGAAGGCGCGTCTCCGATTGGTCAGCTTCGATCACACGTGCGATGCGCTGCTCTTTGCGGTTCAGCACGCTGCGGAATTGGGCTATCCGCTCGGCTTCGAGGCGCAACTGAGTGAACTCGTTGCCAATCGCCGCGTTCAATTCCATCACGGAGAGTTGGATGTGGATTGGACGCTGATGCTCGGTGATTTTCCAACCGCGCTGGCCGGGCAACACTCTCCGCTTCAGCCCGTGCCGCACGCCATTCTGTTCGACCCGCATTCACCGCAGAAGAACCCGGCGATGTGGACGGTCCCGCTTTTTGCAAACCTGTTCCGCCAGCTTGATCCGCAGCGGCCTTGTGCGCTCGCGAACTTCACCCGGAGCACGTTGGCCCGCGCAGCGATGTTGCTCGGCGGGTTCTATGTCGGCGTCGGTCACGCGTCCGGCTTGAAGGAAGAAACCACCGTCGCCGCAAATCGATTGGAGTTGCTGGCCGAGCCGCTCAATCAGCGTTGGCTGGAACGGGCGCGCCGTTCCGACAGCGCCGAACCGCTGTGGGAGCCCGTCTATCGACGCGCGAAATTAAGCGACGAAACGCGGGCAAAGTTGCAGGAGCATCCGCAGTTTAAGTCGTAGCGGCGTCTCGGCAGAGCGCCGCAAACTCAGATGTAGGTGCGGCGCTCTCTCGAGACGCCGCTACGGTCGAAAATCCGTGTCCATCGGTGTGTATCCGTGGTTTAATCCGCGCCCGTGAATTTTCGCGAACAGTTCGATGCGATGCTTGCCGGACCCGCGCCTGTGCTGGCGTTGGCTCCGATGCAGGAGGTCACGGACTGGGCGTTCTGGAAACTCATGGCCAGCTACGGCGGCGCGGATGTTTACTACACGGAATATTTCCGCGTGTATACCGGGTCGCATCTGGACCGGACGATTCTGAAATCGGTCATCGAAAATCCGACGGGCCGACCAGCCATCGCTCAGATGATCGGCAACGACATCCCATCGCTTGTGCGCACAGCGAAGGAGCTGCAACAATATCCCATCGTCGCGGTGGACTTGAATCTTGGTTGTCCGGCGCCGGTCGTTTATCGGAAATGCGCGGGCGGCGGTCTGTTGCGCGAGCCGGAGAAGGTGGACGCCATCCTCGGCGCGTTGCGCGACGCGGTGCAGATCAAGTTCACGGTCAAGACGCGCATTGGGTTTGATTCACCCGCGGTGTTCGATCGACTGCTGCCCATCTTCGCGAAGCACTCGATCGATCTGCTGACGGTGCATGCCCGCACGGTAAAGGAGATGTATTGGAGCGAGGTGCATTACGAGTTCATCGCGCGGGCGGTGCAAGCGGTGCGTTGTCCCGTGCTCGCTAACGGCAACATCTATTCCGCTCGGAAGGCCGAGGCGGTGTTGCAGCAGACGGGCGCGCGCGGGCTGATGATCGGACGCGGCGCGATCCGGAATCCGTGGATGTTCCAGCAGATTCGCGATCATTTGGCCGGGCGCACGCCATTCGTGCCGAGCGGTCGCGATGTGCTCGGCTACGTCCGTGCCTTGTGGGATTCTTCAATTAAGCCCGAGACACGCGAGTCCTCGCAGGTCATGCACATGAAGCGGTTCATGAATTTCCTCGGCCTCGGTGTGGATGCGGAAGGCCGGTTCCTGCACGGTATCCGCCGTTCGACGACGAAGGCGGAATTCTTCGGCATCTGCGATACCTTCTTCGACCACGATCGGCCCACGCCGCTGGAGCCGTTCAAGCTGGAGTTGAAGGACACCGACCTGCTGGCCGGGGAACACCACTGATTTCACCGCGGAGACGCAGAGACGCGGAGGTCGAGTATTCCCATTCTCCGCACCTCTGCGTCTCTGCGTTTATCCGTAACGATATGGTTTTGACATAGTGAATGTATTCGGGAGATGTCGCACCTCGTGGACTTCGCCGTCGCGTAATAGCACTTCCACAATGTCGAAACGGATCTTCACCTGCGGATTTTTCAGCAGGCGCAAGTAATCGAGTGCCGTTTGCGAAATCAGCCGACGCTTCCGGGCGTCCACGGCAGCGGCGGGGCGCGTCCATTCTTCGGAGGAACGAGTCTTCACTTCAACGAACACCAGGCAGTCATCATCGCGAAACACGAGGTCGATTTCGCCGCGTTCGGATTTGAAGTTCGCGGTGAGGAACTTGAGGCCAAGTTTCTGGAGATGCTTCTTGGCAGTGCGCTCACCGAGTTTGCCGCGGCGCAGGTGCTCGGGTTCATCCTTTGGGCTGAAAGCTAGCTTGATGCGCTCCCAGAGTTGCATGCGTTCAGATGAGTTCGGGCTGCTTGGCTTTCAGCGGCGCGAAGCTGCGGCGGTGGATGGGGCAGGGGCCATGCTTCTGGATCGCAGCGAGGTGTTGCGGCGTGCCGTAACCTTTGTGGATCGCAAAGCCATACTCTGGCCACTGCTGATCCCATTCAGCAGCCATGCGGTCGCGTGTGACTTTCGCCAGCACGCTGGCTGCCGCGATGGAATAGCTGCGCGCGTCGCCTTTCACGATGGCAGTTTGCGGGAAGCGGAGTGTCTTCACCGGGTTGCCATCGACGAGGGCGTGTTCCGGCGGCGGGCTGAGTTGCGCGAGCGCTTCGTTCATCGCCCGATGCGTGGCTTGCAGGATGTTGATGCGGTCAATCGTCGGGGCATCCACGGCCGCGATGGCGAACTGAATCTCCGGCAACCGAGTCAGCACGGCAAAGAATTCCTCGCGACGCGTTTCGGTGAGTTGCTTGGAATCATTGAGGCCGCGCAATGCGGCGGGGATATCCGAAGCCAGCCACCCCGGCGGTAGCACTACGGCAGCAGCGACGACGGGCCCCGCCAGCGGGCCCCGCCCGGCTTCATCCACGCCAGCTATGCGCGTCAAGCCTTGCGCCCAAAGGGCGGCTTCGAACTCGAATCGATTGGTTGCGGCGGGTGCCATGGCGGCAAGAGCATTGCGTTGGCAGCGGAATTGCAAAGAAAAAAGTCGCAGAACCCGAGCCGGGGGCCATTGCCCCATGAACCTCAGAAACAGTGGCCGCTGGAGATTACAAAAAATTTACAAAAAAGTATTTTGCAACTTTTTGGCGATGGCGTTGTCTATCTTTCGAAGCGCGTGTCTGTTTGAAATAGGTTTGGCCACGAGCTTTATGTTGCATAAGGTTCCGTGTCGCCAGTTTTGCCGGTTAAACCCAGACCCATTGGCATGAGCGTTTCGGGAACAGACATCGGGGGAGAGCCCGCTCCAACCACCTCAGGTGCGTCGCTTGTCGCATCGCCTGAAGCCATTCGCGCCATCCCCGCCGAATTTGCCAAGCGCCACCGGCTTTTGCCCCTGAAGATCACCGGCGGCACGCTGCACATCCTTTCCGCTAAGCCCGGCAATCCACAGGTCATCGACGATATCCGTTTGCTGACGGGGTTGGAGGTCGAGGAAGCAGCGGCACCGGAAGCGGAGATCGCGGAGAAGATCGCGGCGCATTACCAGATCTCGGTCGAGAAGATGATCGAGAACCTCAGTCCGGCGGTGGGCACCAACGGTGAGGCCAAGACGTTGCACGACATCGAGGTCATGGCGAACGAGCCGACGGTCGTGAATCTGGTCAACGTCATCATCTCGACGGCCATCCGCGAACGGGCGAGCGACATCCACTTTGTCCCGTTCGAGAATTTTCTTCAGTTGCGTTATCGCGTTGATGGTCTGTTACAGGAGAAACAGCCGCCGCCCAAGAATCTTCACGCGGCCATCGTTTCGCGCATCAAGATCATGGCGGACATGAATATCGCGGAGCGTTACATGCCGCAGGATGGTCACATCCAGATCCATCATCGTGGCAATCGAGTCGATATCCGCGTAGGCACGATGCCGACGATCTATGGCGAAAGTCTCGTCATGCGCCTTTTGGAAAAGGGCGCGAAGGTGCCTACGGCGCAGGAACTCGGCCTCGACGCGGCTCGCTCGAAGTCCCTTTCGCGGTTGGTCGAGAAGCCGCACGGACTTTTCCTCACCACCGGCCCGACTGGCAGCGGCAAGACCACGACGCTTTATTCACTGCTTCAAAGCATCTACACGCCGGAGTTGAAGATCATCACGATCGAGGATCCGGTGGAATACGAATTGCCCGGCGTCGCGCAGATTCCGGTGCGGGCGAGCCGCAATTTTACGTTCGCCTCGGGGCTCCGCGCGATCCTGCGTCAGGACCCGGATGTGGTGATGGTCGGTGAGATCCGCGACTCGGAAACGGCGGACATCGCCATTCGCGCGGCGCTGACGGGACATCAAGTCTTCAGCACGTTGCACACGAATGATGCCACCGGCGCGGTGACGCGCTTGATCGACATGGGCGTTGAAGCATTCCTGATTTCGTCTGCGCTTGAAGGCGTCCTCGCACAACGGCTCGTGCGCCGCATCTGCCCGAATTGCCGTGCGCCGCATCAAGTGCCGGTTGGTGTGCGCGAACAGATCGAGACCATCAGTGGTCGCAAGATCGAAGGCGAGTTCTTCCACGGTGCGGGTTGTGACGAGTGTCGCGGCACCGGTTATCGCGGACGTATCGGGATCTTTGAATTGTTGTCCGTCACCTCCGAACTGCGGGAGCTGATCCTCCAAAAGCGGTCCAACGCCGAGTTGAAAGCCACGGCGCAGAAGACCATGCTGACGATGCATCAGGATGCCCTGCTCAAGGCGGCGGCGGGCGTGACGACCCTCGAAGAGATCCTCCGCGTTTCCTCCGGCGACTTGCTCGAATGAACTCCTTCCGCTATCAGGCATTGTCGGAGGCTGGCGCTGCCGTCACGGGCACCATTGAAGCCGAGGACCGCAAGGCGGCGTTGCGCTTGCTCGGGCAGCGAGGCTTGTTTCCCTCCAGCCTGGAGATCTGTTCCAGTTCGGATGCCAAAGCAGACGCAACGGGTGCGGGCGCGGCGGCGGGTTTCAGTTTCGGCAAGCGCATCGGTCGCAAACAGGTCACAGCGTTGACGCGCGAGATGAGTGCGTTGCTCGCGGCGGCGATTCCGATCCCGCAGGCGCTCGAAAGCCTCGGCGAAGAAGAAGAGAATCCGGCGTTGCGGGCGGTGTTGTTGCAGATCTCCGAGGCGGTGCGCAAAGGGGAATCCTTCTCGGCGGCGCTCGCGCAACATCCGCAATTGTTCAGCACGCTTTACGTCAGCATGGTCCGCGTGGGCGAGGAGGCGGGTGTGTTGCCCAAGGTGATGAATGATCTGGCCGATCTGCTGGAGCACGAGGATGAAGTGCGCAGCGAAGTGGTGGCGGCGGTTTCATATCCCTTGTTCGTGCTCGTCTTCGGCATTCTCACGGTCACGGTCTTGCTGACGGTCGTGTTGCCGCGGTTGTTCGGGATGTTGCAGGAAATGCTGACGGTGTTGCCGCTCCCGACATTGATCCTGCTCAAGGTCAGCAGCGCCATCCACCAGTATTGGTTCCTGATGTTGATTTCGGTCGTGGGCCTCGTCGGCGGCATCACGTGGTTTGTGCGGACTCCGAATGGCGCGGCGATCTGGGACGGGTTCAAGCTCCGCATCCCGCTCATCGGTCCGGTGTTCATGTCCTCGGCTTTGGGCCGGTTTGCGCGGACGCTGGGCACGTTGGTGAAGAGTGGCGTTTCGCTGCTGCCGGCGCTCAAGATCGTCGAGCACACGATCGGCAACATCGTCTTGTCCGCGCAGATCGCGCGGGTGGCGGAAGAGACGCGCGGCGGTGATTCGCTGGCGGCTCCGCTGCGCAAGCTGGGGATTTTTCCGAAGACGGTCGTGCAGATGATCGCCGTCGGCGAGGAGAGCGGTAAACTCGATGAGATGTTGCTCAAGGTGGCAGACATCGAGGAACGCCACATGCGCGCACGCACGAAGACGTTGATCTCCCTGCTGGCGCCGGTGCTTATCCTGGTAGTAGGTGCATTGGTCGGCTTTATGGTCATCGCTCTCTTGCTGCCCATCTTCAAGATGAGCCGGGCCATCCATTGATTTTCCAACCCAGAACCAATCCAAAGAATCACAACCCATTTATGACAATCCAGCAGCCCCAGAGAAATAGCCGTGGTTTCACCCTCATCGAAATCATGGTCGTGGTCATCATCCTCGGCATCTTGGCGGCCACGATCATCCCGCAGTTCGTCGGGACGACCAACGACGCCAAGATCAGTGCAGCCAAAGCGCAGATCTCCGAACTGGAATCGGCGCTTGAGCGGCTTTACGTCAACATGGACCGCTATCCCACACCTGACGAAGGACTCAAGATCCTCGTCGATGCGCCTGCGGGGGACGACGCGGCGAAATGGCGCGGGCCTTACATCAAGCAGCTGCGCAAGGATCCTTGGGGCAATGACTATCAGTATCGCGCGCCCGGAACGCACCACACTTCGAGCTTCGACATCTGGTCGCGCGGCTCCGACGGGGCGGACGGTGGCGAAAAGGAAGCCGCAGACATCGGCAACTGGTGAAACCCGTCGCCTCCAGACAACGCGCCTCGCGCGCGTTCACGCTCGTCGAGTTGATGGTGGTGCTCGTCATCATCGGCATCATGACGGCGATGATCATCCCGGAGATGCGCGGCACGTATGAAGACGCCGTGCTTCGTTCTTCCAGCCGTGAACTGGTGAGCGCCTTCGAACTCGCCTCCAGCCGCGCGGTGAGTTTGAACCAGCTGCATCGTCTGCGATTGGATCCGACCACGGGCCAATATGCGATCGAGCGGCGCGTCCGGGCGGGCGCTGACGTTGAGTTCGTCCCGCTCAAGGAAGTTTCGGGCGGCACCGGCACTTTGGATAAGCGCATCGCGGTGGAGGTCCGTTTTCCGGACGAGGCCATGGGTGAAGAGGGCGCCGCGCCGGGACCGTTGCCGGAGGAGCCCGATGTCATTTCCTTCTACGCTGACGGCACGGCGGATGCCGCGTTCGTGACGCTGCAGGACCGCGAAGGCGTGCGCCTTGGATTGAAGCTCAACCCGATCACCGCTCGCGTGCAGGTCGTTGAACTGGGTCGCAAATGAACTTGCACCACCACCATTCAAATTCTGTTGGGCGAAGCCTGTCAGGCTTTTCGCTCATCGAGGTGATGGTAGCCATCCTGATCCTTGGCGTTGCGCTTGCGGTGCTCGCGCATGGCATCACGACGGCGCTGGCTTCGAGCAAGGATTCCGAGTTGCAGACGACGGCGATGCTGTTCGCGCAGGGCAAGATCGAGGAGTTGCGGGCGACCTTCTTCACCGATGGCGAGGATGAAGGTGATTGCGGCACGGGCTTGGAACTCTACCAGTGGAAGCAGACCATCAAGGCCACGGACATTCCTGGCCTGCATGACGTGGAGGTGGCCATCGATCACGCGCGCACCGGGCAAAGGATTTGCGAGTTGCGCACGATGTTGTTCGATGCGCCGGTCAGCGCGGACGACGAAGAGAAGGATTCCAAGTCGAAGAAGAAGGAGAAGGGAGGCGCGAAGAAATGAA
>JBEGQI010000325.1:0-4182 GCA_041181065.1 Verrucomicrobiota bacterium
CCTGACTTAATCAGCCGCGCAAGCGGCTGACACTGCGTTCCATTCCATCTTTTCAACCCCCACACTGGCAGGCCGCAGGCCGAAGTGTGTGTTGCGTGGTCCCTGCCGGACAGCGCGCTGAATGCGTTCAAGCGTCGAGGACGGGTGGATGGACTGACAGCGTCCGAACGTGATGAGACGTGAACGCGTGCGCGCTGTAGCACAAGGGCCGCTGAGAGTGACAATCGTATACCTGTGAAGCGGCCCGGTGCCGCGCAAGCCACGCGTTAGCGTGGCGAGCGGCATGTGCGTCCGGCGTCGCGCACGCGCCAAGAGGCGTTGGAACTGGAAGAGCGCGACAATTTCCAGCGCGCCTCGAATTGGTGCCAGCGGCACCTGCAATTTCGCGGAGGCCGCGTCGCTCTCGATTGCTGGGGCGTCGCTCCGCAGCATTATGAACAACTTTGGAAACCGTATCGATAGCAGTGGGGCGGCGCGAAGGGAAACGCAGAAATGCTGCGGCAACATCCCTCCCTCTGGCCTACACGTTACTATTGCGTGATCGGGAAAGCGGAGTCTTGCGAAACTCGCCGGGGGTTGATCCGAGTTTCTTTTTGAACAGCCGACTGAAATACTCGGCGTGCTCGAAGCCGCACTTTTCCGCCACTGCGGCGAGAGACAGGTCGGACTCCGCCAGCAAACGGCACGCAAGCCCCAGTCTGACACGCAAAATCTCCTCCTTGGGCGAGTGGCCCAATATCTGGGCGAAGCGCCGTTCCAGCACGCTGCGGGACAAGGGCACGCTCTTGAGCAGCGTGGGAATGTCCAACCCGTGGCAGGCTTGTTCGCGAATGATTCGCAAGGCCGTGGCAATATGCCGGTCCTCAATCGCCAAAACGTCGGTGGAGCGCCGCGTCGCCACGCCCATCGGCTTGATCACGCGGGGATGGTCGGTGACGGTCTCGCCCGCCATCCAGCGGTTCAACAGGGCGGCGGCCTCGAAGCCAATTTGCTGCGAGTTGAGGATGACGCTGGACAGCGGCAGATCGGACAGTTCACAAAAGATTTCATCCCGGTCCACGCCGATGACGGCTAGGTCGTCCGGCACGGCGATGTTCAACTCGCGGCAGCAGTTGAGCACTTGCCGGCCGCGTGAATCGTTGCAGGTCATCAGGCCGAGCGGTTTCGGCAGGGATTGCAGCCATTCTTTCAGTTCCAGTTCATAACGTTGGCCATGTTCCTCATACTCCGGCAGGCCTTTGGCAGGGAGTTGCCGCGGGTTCTGAAACGAAAGACAGGAAAAGCCGGCC
This sequence comes from Verrucomicrobiota bacterium, assembly GCA_041181065.1. Classification (GTDB taxonomy): domain Bacteria; phylum Verrucomicrobiota; class Verrucomicrobiia; order Limisphaerales; family DSYF01; genus DSYF01. The sequence continues at coordinate 1,290 of JBEGQI010000325.1, forward strand.
TCGGCCACGCGCTGCTCAAAGCCCGTTTGCCGGATGTCCGACCAGTCTGTCCCGTTGAAACCGCAAAAAGCGAAGCGCCGGAAGCCGCGCTCGATCAAATGTTCCGCTCCAAGGCGGCCGACGCTGATTTCGTCGGAGCGGATGGTGGAAAAACCGAAGCCGGACAAGCCGCCATAGACATCCACCACGGGCACTTTGAGCTTTCTCAACTTGCGGGCCACAGCGGGCGTTTTCACGCGCGCAATGATGCCGTCCCACTGCCAGCGATCGAGCCAATCCGGCAGTTCCTCGGCGAAATCGCCCTCTTCAAACTCGACCGACCAGGAGCCGTGGATGCGCAAATACTTGGCGATGCCCATCAGCAAATCCCGGCCGTAGGCGCGCGAGGTTTCAATCAGCAGCGCCACGCGCGGGCGCTGCGAAGTGCCGTTCTTTGCGTTCTTTTTCATGATGCAGTCACCGTTCGGGTCGTCGGTGGCCCAAGTGCCGCCGAAGACCGATCAACATCAGCAGGCCAAGGCCCAACAAACACCCCACCGCCCAGACCCCCGCGTGCGGTGAACCCGGAACCAAGAGCAGGCTGACGGCGGCGATTCCCGGCCCGATGAAATTGCCCGCGCCCATGACCGCTTCGTGAACGCCGCCCTGTTTCGCGCGGGCCTCGCCGACATCCATCGAGTAGAATAGCGACGAGTAATAAAGGAGTCCAACCGCGAACCCGAAGGCAATCTGGCCGAGGCTCAACCACCACAAGTTCGCCGCCGTCAGGACGGCGACAAAGCCGGTGACGAGGAGAACATAACCCGCCAGCAGCCAGCGAAACCGGTAATGCCAGCCGCCCCAGCGCCAGAGCAGAATGAACGAGGCCAGCCGCGCAAAGAACCAGATGGAACAGAACAGCCCCGCAAGCGTGGTGCTCAACCCGAGTTTGCGGGCCAGTTCCGGAATCATCGCCAGCAGGGTGAACGCGGCGATGCAGGCGAAGGGATTGGCCAGCCAGGCCATGCGCTGAAACGCCTGCGGATTCGGGCCGGAGCGCAATTGCTGTGGCGCAGCAATCGCCGCCGAAGGTTCAGCCGCCGGAGCGGTCATTGTTGACTGATGCTGACGGGCAAAGTTCCAGAGAATGAGCACTTGAACGAGATGCAAGCCGGGCGGCAGCCAGAAGATGCTGCCACTGCCGAGCTGCTCGAACACTGCGCCGCCGAAGAAATAGGAAAGCGCCGAGCAGGTGGCCCACACCACACTGTAGATGCCGACCAACCGTGCGCGGCCCGTTCGATCCGCGCCTTCCGTCACGAGCGATTCCAAGGCCGGCCAGACGATGAATTGCGAGGCGGTCCAAAGCACCAGCACGGCGAGTTGGACGGTCAATTGCGGAAACAACGCGCCCAATCCCAGGGCGATGATCATCCCGCCCTGGCCCAGAAACATCGCGCGAAAGCAGCCCTGCCGCTGGGCGAACCGTCCCCCCTGCCACGCCGCCACCGCGATGACGAACCCCATCAAGGTGGCCACACCCAGATTGCCCAGATCGCCGAAGCCGTGGCGGTCGCGGAACAGGAAAAAAATGTAGTTTCCGTAAAAGCCACAGGCCAGCGAGCCGAGCGCTTCAAATACGAACAATGGTAGTTTTGAGCGGGGTAGCGACATGGTGGTCACAAGTCCATGGCGGTCTGCCAGACGCACCAAAGCAGGCAAAGACTTGATTCGGCGTTCACCATCATGCTATGCCAAACATGCTACCCCAGCAAAGTCCAGCAGCAGCAAAAAATTTCTTTGATTCATTTGCCGGTGCGGAAGGGGCCGGCCGGCAGCCCAGCGGCGTTCACCAAGTTGCATGCTGGATTTCCCGCCCACGCATAGCGCACGGCTACCGGCTTGGGCACGCGCGCCGACGACACACGCACGGTCGCTCCCTGAATTACGGCATCAGCGGGTTGAAACAGGCCGTCATCGCCAGTGATCGTAAACCCGGTGACGGCACCGCCGCCTTTGGCAGCCAGCCCATTCGCATGAGTGAAAGACAGCACGATGTTGGTGCCTTCGATCTGCGCTTTTGAAAATACCGGCCCGCTCCATTCGATGTTTTGCCGATACTCATTGGCCAGAGCTATGAGGGCCAGCCGGCGGCCCACTTCCTGTTTGTTTTTCGGATGAATGTTCTCCGGGTCGCCGATGTCAATTGCCACCGCCAGACCGCTTTTCAGAAGATTGGCGGCCACCTGAGCCTGACTTTCGCGCAGCACCGACCACAGGCTGACCGGCCAGGGATTGGTGGTGGGCCCATCACCGCGTTTGGCGTAGCTGGCAAGCTGCACGATGTAGAACGGAAATTCCTGATCGAAATCCTGGCGCCAGCCATTGACCATCACCGGCAGAAGCCGGCGATAGGCCTCAGCCCGGCGCGGATCGTTGGCATTGTTCTCTCCTTGATACCAGATCGTGCCCCGCAAGGCATAGGGAACCAGTGGCGCGATCATGCCGTTGTAAATGCCCGCCGGCATTCCCTTGTCGCCAATCCCGCCGGCATTATTAGTTGCCTCTCGCTTGGGCTCGAACCGAGCGCCAATCAGTGGCTTGAATTCCTCCGATGCCTTCAACGCCGCCTCGCTTGTCCACGCTTCCGCTCCGGTGGCACCCCACGCCGATTTAATCAGTCCTATGGGCACGTGCAGCGTCGTGTGCAACTCGCGACCAAAAAAATAACCGGCCGCCGAGAAACCTTTTACCGTGACGGGTGTGCATACCTGCCAGTCGCCGCCGCACTCAGACTGAGGCGTGTCCTTGGCCACCTTGGGCACCTGAAAAAGGCGAATCTGCGGAAAGTCAGCCTGCGCGGCTTCCGCTTCCCCGTTGAGCGCAGTGCGGACGGGAATTTCCATGTTCGATT
>JBEGQI010000326.1:0-7803 GCA_041181065.1 Verrucomicrobiota bacterium
CGACGACAGGTTCTTCCCGGCACCCGTCTTCAATGGCCGGCTCGCCAGATGGGCGAGAAACCATTCGCCGGACGGTGCCTGAACAAGTTCGCCGTGACCGGCTTTTTGCAACGTCAGCGTCGCGTCGTCGCGCGACGTGAGCACGCTCGGCTGCGGGTCGAGTTCGTAGGGGCCGAGAAGATTCCGCGAGCGCGCCGCCGAGATGCCGTGATTCCAGCCGGTGCCGCCCTCAGCCAGCATGAGATAATACCAGCCATCGTGTTTGTAGAGGTTCGGCCCTTCGGTGAGGATGTTCGCCTTCTCCAAAATCTTGGTCTGCGGCCCAACCAACTTCCCAGTCCGAGGATCATATTCCTGCACCACAATGCCCGCGAACCGATGCCGCCCCTTGCGGAAATCCCACTCCATATTCAGGAGCCACTTACGTCCGTCATCGTCGTGGAAGAGCGACGGATCAAAGCCGATCGAGTTCAAAACCGTTGGCTCGCTCCATGGTTCGCGGATATCCCTCGCTGTCGTAAGATAGATGCCAATGTCCTTGAACGGCCGCCCCATGCCACAGGTGCGGATGTTCGTGTAGATCAGCCAGAATTGGCCATCGGCATAACTCAAGCTCGGCGCCCACACACCGCCATGATCGACGATGCCGCGCAAGTCGAGCTGAGACGTTCTCGTGAGCGCGTGACCGATGATCTGCCAGTTCACCAAGTCGCGCGAGTGATGGATCGGCACGCCGGGAAACCACTCGAACGTCGAATTGGCGATGTAGTAATCGTCGCCAACGCGGCAGATGCTGGGATCGGGATGAAAGCCCGGCAGGATTGGGTTCTGGATCACGTTCGACATGGGATGAAGCTGTTCAAAGCGGTTGCATGACACCCGTTCGCTCGTCGTGCAACTTGGCGACATCAAGTCCATCCAGCACCAGAACGCCCTGCAACGACGAAATCAAATCCGCCTTACTCCAACTCCAAACCATCTCGCCTGCGGGGTTGAACTCCAGCAATTGCACGCCGGAATTTCCGAAGCCCGGCCCGTGCCCCTGCCAGTTCGCGAGGACAATGTTGCCGTTCGGCAGTAATTGGAACATCGCGTAAAAGAACGGCCGCACGCGGTCCCCCATTTGCTCCTTGCCCCCGAACTTGCGGACCATCTTCCCGCTCGGATCCAGTTCCACGACGAAGGCGCCATAACCGGCGGTGACGATGAAATTTCCATTGGGCAGCCGCAGCGATTTCCACGCGTGATAAAATCCCTCGACCGGATACTCGCGCAGATACGTCCCATCCGGTGCACCTTCGCGGATGCGGTCATTACAGGACATCAGATACGTCCCCTGCTCCGTCTGCCGGATGAGCCGGACATAATCGCCGGGGAAAATGACGCGGGAGATTTCCATGTCGTTCGCGTCCAATTCCAAAACCACCACTCCCTTCGTCGGCTTGATGTCCACGCCGGCAATCAACGTGTGGCCGTTCGGTTGCCGTCGAGCCGCAGTCACTCCCTCTAGCGCCTTGAACTCCTTCGTCAGCCGTCCTAGCGCAATATCGAACTCGCTGTAGCCGTGATGATGACCGATGAGAATTTTCCCGTTACCGATAAGTTGCATGTCGCGCGCCGCCGGCTGGCCGATGGGCGCAATCCAGTTCTTGGATTGATCGCGCTCGTTGACGTGCAGCAACGTGGCGTGGCCTTCGTCAATCGCGATGAACTCGTGTTGAATCATTTGGAGGTCTGTTGCGGCTTGCCGACGATGGTGCGGGTCAACATCGCCAGTTCCGGGCTGGAGTAAAAGCCGGAAAACTTTTCCGGGTTCGGCTTGCTCACGTCAATGTGGGCGACGATCACCCCATAAACACCAGCCTTCTTGTCGACCCACGGATACGTGCCGGCCCAACTGGGGCTGCTGATCAACATCGCATTGCCCGCAGCATCCAGTTCCTCGCGCCACTCGCCAAAACCGTAAATGCTCGTGTGCGTGTTGCCGCGCACCCGTTCGACAAATTCATTTGCGTCCGGCCTCAACTTCGCGCCGCGCAACTGATCCGCCTGCATCTCGCGGACCGCCTTCGTCGACAACACCCGGTTGCCGTCGAACTGGCCGTCATTGAAAATCATAGCGAGGAAGTTCGCGTAATCGCGCATCGTGCTGCGCGCGCCGCCGCCGAGCATCGGGGAGTGCCCCTCGCCGGAATCCACCGGTATAAAACGCGTTCGCGTCATGCGACAGGGCTTGGCGATGCGTTCCTGAAAGAGCGTCTCCCAATCCTTGCCCGTCGCGACTTCAGCCATGCGCCCGGCCACTTGCATCGCCAGCCCGCCGTAATCAAAGCGCTCGCCGGCCTTGAAAGTCGGCGGCAACGGGAGCAAATGTTTCACCGACTCCGCGAGCGTCTGATAATTATCGGTCGGCGCTTCCTTGGGTTGATACGCCGGATAGCCCGACGTGTGCGCCATCATCTGCCGCAACGTGGCCGCATCCTTGGCATCGCCACGGAACTCAGGCAGAAACTTCGAGGGATGATCTTCGAGCGACAACTTTCCTTCATCCACGAGCGACATGAGGGTGGCTGCCGCGAGCCATTTGCCGGCAGAGGCGATGAACACTTCCGTATCCGGTCGGTAGTTCCCAAAGCATTTCTCGTAACAGACCTGATTGTCCTTCGCGATGAGCACCGCCGCCCCCGGATAGAAACCGCGCTGGACCCAGTTGCTCACACGCGATTCAACCGGTGTGAAATCAAAATTGGTTTGCGCCCACCCTTTGACCAGCGATAGCGCTAAGATCGCGTAGCACGGCAAGCTCATCGACCACCCTTTCCCAACCACACCACCACGGTGCTCAATGGCGCCACCGCATTCGGCGCGTTCAGCTTCAAGGTCCGGCCCGAAACCAAATCTCTCCCTTCGGCCGGAAGTCCCGATGTATTCAAAGCAAAACTTCGATCCGTCGTAGTGTTGATCGCAATGAGATAATCGCCGTAACGCACGGAGTAAAACGACGCTTTGCCCACGAACGGACCCCAGGTGCCGTATTCCGGCCGCGTCGCGTCGGTGGGGCGCTTGGCAATCAGCAATTTTTCGCCGCGCCACGCTTGGTGAATGTTCTCGCCCGGCGGCGGCAAGCCACCACTGCGCTCGAAGTCGTTGTTGTCGGGTCGCGTCCTTTGCTGGCCCGACGCCTCCACCTTGAATTGCGACAACACGGAAGCGACTCGCATCGTGGTGGGCGTGAGGTCCAAAATACGCGTAACACCACTTACGCCGAATTCCTGGCGATAGTAGAAATTCACGAAAAGCCGTTGGCCTCCGTGTTTCAACGCAAGCACAGCGTTCTCTTCGTCCGCAAAAACAAAGTCCGGCTGACCGTCGCTCATCGGCAGACGATACTTGCTGGGCGGCAGCGCTTTCACGACGGCGTATTCATCGATGTTGCGCATCATGCCGAGCGTGTCGTTGTCCTTGGCGCGCGCGGCAAGGCGCGGGAAGTATTGGTTATCGGCCAGACACTGCTGCGCCGCGCCGACCGTCACGTCGTCCTTCAAGAACGCGGGCAATTCCATCCACCACGCTTCGCGGATGTTCGCGATGGCATAAGCGCCTTGCGACAGCGGAAAGTGCGCGGTGCGATTGTCGATCTCGCTCGCCAGTTTCATCTGGCGGAAGCCTTCAGGGTCAACCGTTGGATATCGGAAATACATCCGTGCCTGGGCGATCCGCTCTAGTTGCCGGCGGAGATTTGCATCGCCCGTCAGTTCAGCCATGTCGCGGTTGAACTTCAGAATCGTTTCGCCGTAAGTGCCCACCCAGCCGAGTTCGCGCGACAGGCCCTTGCGCGTGATCTGGAAGTAATTCGTCCCGTAAGGCTGTGAACTTTTGTCGTCGTCCGTGTCGTTGCCCAGCCACGGAGCCAAACCCACGGCCTCGTAGAGATAGCGCAGTGCGTGTTGTTCCGGCAGCGCTTCAGACGGCGCGATCAGTTGCAGGGCGCGATTCGCCGTATAAATGTTCTGGTCCACGATCATGGACTGGTTCGTGTAGAAACGTCGCCCGTTCTTGCGATTCCAGTCTACGCTTGCCCGCAATACAATTGTCCACGCTTTGCGGCGCTTCAGCCGTTTCGTTTTGGCGGCCGCATTTGCGTCTTTGATAGCCGGTTCTTCAAGCGGCTCGCGTCGCCGCCAATCCGGCACGAACGGAAAATTTCCGGGCACTTCAATTTCCTCGTCCAGCGCCGCACGCAACGGCTCGACACCGACGCGCAGAATCGCCTCGCCCAACGGCCCAGCGCCGATCCATTCCGGTCCGATCACGCCCGGACGCAGAAACGCGTCGCCCCACCGCACTAACGCCGCGATGGCCTCGGGGTTATGATACGCCACCGTCCACGGAGTGTTGTAAGCCTCGGCCAGCAGGAGAATGTTGGGCTGCGCCGTCTTGCTGTTGCTGGTGACAGGCTTCCGGTCCGACATCAGTTGCTTCAAGCGCGCATTCACGGTGGCCTTCATCTCCACCAAAATTTCCTCGCCCGGCCCGGCGGGAGGAGTTTTGGGCAGGATGGCGTCGCCCGGCTTCTCGGTCGTCAGGGGAGCGAAGCGCGTGTTGGTGTGGGTGTAGGCACAGTAGATGCCGCGACTCGGACGCGTGAAGGAACGTTGCTTCTTCTCGAACGTATTTCCGTAACTCCACATCGGTCCGAGCGCAGCGATGCGCAAGCTCACGTTCGTCCGCCCCCGCGTGTGCATCAGCGGCAATGCCACCGTCTGATAGACGAAGCGTCCGAGGAACTGCGGCTCTTCATCGCATTGATTCAACACATCGTGATCGCCTTCATGCCGGTAGCCGGACTGCTCACCGTTGATGTAAAGAATCAAGCGCCCGCGCTCCGCGCCGCAATCCGAACCCCAGAGTTTGACGGTGAAATAATTCTGCTGCTGCGGATCTACCTGAAGCACGAAAGTAATCGAACCGCCATTGTGCGATACCGGATCAAGCGGCAACAACTGTCGCGCTGGCTCCCCCAAACCCACGTGGATAACCTCGCTGTTCGATTGCGCCAGCCCATGAGCCTGTTCCGACGCCAAATCGCCAAGCACTAAAGTATCGACTGTGCCACCGCCTGAAGCGGGCTGGACTTGGCTCAATCCCGCGAATCCGCGCAAACAAAGGCCCGCAATGATGGAAAGCCGTATCAGGGTGCGCGACAGATTCATGGCGATCATTTACCCATCGGGCCAACGCCCCAATTGCCGGGCGACTTTTTCAAATCGGCATCGGAAAGCTGTTTGCCCGGAGTTGTGACGGTGCAATCGGCTATTTCGGCGCTGGAAATGACGGCCACGTTGGGTATCTCGTTGTTCACGGTAACATGATAGGCCGCCGCCGCCTTGATCGGGCTCGACATCTCCGCGTGCATCGGCATCCCAAATCCAAACAGGATCGGCGCACCAGGAAAGTTCACTTCGCCAGGAGCGCCGGTCAGTTTCACAATGTGATTCGTTCCCGCAATGGTCGCCAGCGCGTGGACGGCGTAATCGGAAACCCCGCCATCCAGTTCCAGTTCCACATCGGATTCGCGCCCGCCGCGCAGATACAGCAACGGACCGTATTTGGCGTCACCGCGACATTGCCGCACGATGGTTTGCGAGCCGAGCAGATACGCCCGCTCGCAACCGCGTGCCACGCAGTTGCGCAGCAGGGTTTTCACCGGACTGTTATCCGGCGCGCCGATCTCAAAGCCAGCGCGCGTGTTGACGGCAGTGCAATTGATCAAAGTCACCCGACCCGCGCTGCCGTAGGTGCGAAAACCGTCCTCGGACAAACTCTTCATGTAACCCGGGGTCATCACGTATCGGCCATCGCGATTTTCGTAAACGGATTTGAAACCGAGCTCGCATGCCGGACCGTTCGTGTCGCGCAACATCTCGCTCGTCGCCCGCATCGCGCCTTCCGCATAACAATCTTCAATCAAAATGTCGGTGCCCTCCTGGATGTAAAAGCAATGGCCGAAGGCGCGGCTGAACACGCGACACCGCCGCAACACCGAACCGTTACCCAACACCTGAATCCCGCTCTGCTTCTGCAACGGCACGAGATTGGGCCCCCCTTTCCCAAGCACATCACCGTAGCCATAAGGAAACGAACCCCGCACGTGCAGTGTGACGTTCTCCAGCGTATTGCTCGCGCCCGCCACCGAAAGGATGTTTCCGCCGCTGCCTTGATTCGGTCCGGAATTGTGGATGCTCAAGCCATCAAACCAGTTGTTCGTTCCCGTGATGATGAGACAGCGCGTGTAACCGCCCTGCGGCAGCTTGCGATACAGCGCCGTATCAATTTCGATCGTCACCTCACGCAGGTCGAAGCGATTGTTGCTGCCGCGGAAAACGAGCATGGGAACAGGCGGACGAGTTTGCTTGCGGTCCACGCCAGCGCGGATCTCCTTGAGCACGCCGTCGGTCAGATAATCCGCCATCCGATAAGTGCCGGGCAGGAGTTTCACATTCTGCCCATCCCGTGCCGCGACTTCCGCGAGTTGCGTCAAGTTGGAGACGACAATAGATTTCTCCTGTGCGAATAGGGACAGATTTACGAGCAGGATTACAGCCAACAAATGTGTTTTCATTCTTCGATATAAAATTCAAGAAACACCGGTTCAGCCGACTGGTATTTCGGTGCAGCTTGTCGTCCGAATTGATACGCCGCAACGGTGACCTTGATGGGAAACTTGGCGCGCCTTGGAATGGATGTGAATTGGAGAGTGTCGCCTGCAAGCTCCGCTGGCCCCTCGCGCACAAAGAAGCGAACGGGCAAACCGGAATCGCTCGTGGCCGCCAGCTTAAGCGATTTCACGCCACGTCGCTGGTTGGCGATCTTCGGAAAATCTATCCTTTGGGCCTTGCCGTCATTAAGTCGGCCCGGAACCCGCAAAACCGCCTGTTGCACCGCACGCTTAAATTCACCGTCGCCCGGCCAGACAGCAGCGAACCACGCCTCATTGCCGCGACGGTCATTTAGAAACGATGCGCGATCGAAGGCCAGTCGCCATGTGTCATCGGACATTTTTTCAGTCGGTCCGCAGATGCGTTCGATTTTAATGGGCACTTTGGTTTGCGGCGGCGCGATGGGTTCGCCTGCTTTCCTGTTGGCCCAACGCTCCGGTCGGCCTTCGGGCACAAGGTCGAGGAATGTGCCGTTGAGTTTGAAAGTAACGCCATCCTCCATCGGCAGCCACTTGAGTGTCACCTGCTGATGCGTGCTCTTGTTTTGCGGAAGGACTAGTCCGTCCTGAACATAACCGAGCAAGGCGGGTTTGCCGCGATGCTTCTGTTGGAAGTCCTCGACCGCGCGGGCCAGTTCGCCGTCGAAATACCAGAACGCATTTGTCACCGCGCCTTTGAATCGCCCCACCGGGGCGGCGGGCGCGGATGGGTTTTTGCCCGCGGCATAGCGTTCCACCAGCCACCCCGTCTTGGTCACATCAATCGGATTCAACTTCACCGCACCGCCAGAATGGCCTTTGGGCAGCCGATACTGCGCAGCCTTTTTGACGTATAGGGCCAGCAGCTCGATCTTATCGTCCAGCGCGATGAAATGTCCGTCCGCCGGACAACCGAGCGCGCTCAATGGCATCTTCGGGTGCGCGTTTTTTATCGGCATTCCCTGCGACATCCGATCGTCCGCCCATTCATATTCGCCGTGCGAGACGATGCCGGGAACAGAATCGATCGCGTGATCCGGAAAATCGGGCGCGTTGCCGGGGTCGGGCACATACGGCCATTGCCCGCTGAACGAAATGCCGGCGAG
>JBEGQI010000327.1:0-8173 GCA_041181065.1 Verrucomicrobiota bacterium
ACGGTCATTCTGAGCGGGACACCGCAAGCGCGCGTCAACCTGATGAAGCGAGACGCGCAGTGGTGGCAGTTAAACACGGTGCCGACGATTACGTCACCGCTGCCGACCTCGTTCTTCTACAACCCGACCTATCCGAATGGCGAAGTGTGGTTGTGGCCGGTCCCGACAACGGCGTATGACGTGCAGCTCTGGTGCCGCGGGATTCTCTCGACGCTGACGCAGTTTGCGACCTTTGATCTGCCGCCCGGCTATGAAGATGCGATCACGCTGACGCTCGCGGAAGACATCGCCAACGCCTTCCAGAAGCCGGTGACGAATGAACTGCGCAGCAAAGCGCAGCAGGCTCGCGCGCGCATCTTCGGCAACAACCTCGAGATTCCGCGCCTGGCGACTCGGGACGCCGGGATGCCGGGCCGTGGCGATGGCTCGGGCGTACCGGACTTCTTTTGGCCGAACGGCAGCATCGTGAGTCAACGCTGATGCCGGCGTCTAAGTTTCCCGGCTTCATCGGTCAGGCGTATCAGAGCCTCAGCCCCATCGCGGACTGCTCGACGCTCATTAACTGGTACATCGAAGCGATGGAAGACCCCGGCGCGAAATCCGCCGCGGTGTTCTATCCCACGCCGGGCTTTGAGACGTTTGGCTCTGTCTCGCAGACGGGTGGACGCGCGATTTTCTCCACCGCCTCAGAAACGGGCCGCTGCTTCGCGGTGATTGGCTCGCATCTCCATGAAGTGCTGTCGAGCGGCACGATCACCGATCGCGGGACCATGGCGATTGACGGCAACCCCGCCACGATCTGCACGTCTGGGGATGGTGGGAATGAGTTGTTTATCACCTCGGGCGGAAATGGCTACGTCTACGACCTGCTCGCGAACACCCTGAGCGCGATTGGCGCACTGGCCGGGAAAGCGACCATGGGTGCGTTTGCCGATGGCTACTTCCTCGCCTTCGATCGCTCGACGGGCACGGTCTATCTCTCCGATCTGTACGACGGGACGGTCTGGGACCCGACGCAGTTCTTTACGCGGTCCTCGCGGGCGGATACCTGGAACGCCATGTGGGTCACGTCCTGGGGTCAGATTTTCCTGCCCGGCACGAAGACCCGCGATTACTGGTACAACGCCGGCACCTTCCCGATTCCGTTCGTGCCGACGCAGAGCGGCACGCAACCGGACGGCATCGCGGCCACGTTTTCGATCTCGGAGAACTCCGGCACGCTCTGCTGGCTCCAGACGAACGAAGACGGCGGCTACAAGGTCATGGCCGCGACGGGCTACCGCGGTGAGCGTATTTCCACCCATGCGGTCGAGCAGGCGATCAGTAACTACTCGCAGATCAACGACGCGATTGGGGAAACCTACACCGATCACGGCCATCAGTTCTATCTGCTGACGTTCCCGTCCGCAGGGATGACGTGGTGCTACGACCTGATGACCAAGACGTGGCATCAGCGGTTGACGTGGGACCCGACCAGCGGCACGTATGGCGCCTGGCGGGCGCAGTTTCATTGCTTCGCCTTCAACAAACACCTATGGGTCGATAGCGGCTCGGGTCTGGTGGTGGAGTCCGATGAGACGTTCCCCACAGACGTCGGCGGGCTGCTGATCCGACGCGAACGCACCGCGCCGTCGATCTGCCTGAATCATCACCGCCTGACGTTCGGCACGTTTGAGCTGCTGATGCAGACCGGCATTGGCAATGCGAACGATCCCGGCGCCGATCCCCAGATCACGCTGTCGCTCAGCAACGACGGTGGGCGCACGTGGGGATCAGAACGCACGGCCAGCGTCGGCATGATGGGCCAATACCTCACGCGCGTGCAGTGGCAGCGCAACGGGGACGGGCGAGACAAGGCGTTCAAGGTTGTGTGCTCCGATCCGGTCGTGCCGTGGGCGATCATCGACGCCTTTCTGACGGTCACGGATAACCGCGGACAGATTGTCCAGTTGGGACGGGCGGCATGAGTCTCAATCAAGAGCCGATCCCGTACAACGACGCGATCACCGACCCCAAGACGGGGCTGATCACCGACGAATGGACGCGCTACTTCAATAACACACTCCTGCCGCAGATCACCGCGGCGACCAAAGTGGTGGACACCTACACCACGGGCGTGGTGGGTGTGAACGCGGCGATTCCGATCACGCCTGTGGTCGAGAGTGCGACCCAAGGTCAATACCGCTTCACGCACTACCTGCAATGCCTGACCCCTGCTGGGGTGGCGAGTGCGTTCCAGGTGACGTTGACGTGGACGTTTAACAGCATCGTGCAGACGCAGACCTTCAGCAACGTGAACGGCAATCTCACGACCACGCATGAAGGCGTGGAGTATCCGATTCACACGGACGGCGGGACACCCATTTCGGTGGCGGTCACGTATGCCAGCAATCCCGCGGCGGCGGCGGTCTATTTCTTCGAGGCCAACGTGGAACTGGTGCAGGCGGATTAACCATGACGTTGAAACAGATGATGGCGGCGCAGAACGGATCGGCTTACGGGCGGCGACTGGCGAGTGACGCGGCCTCACAGCGCGCGGACTTCTGGAAAAAGACCGTGTTGCCGATTGCGGCGTTTGCGACGGGTGGCGCGGCGCTTGGGGCCGCTGGTGGCGGTGCCGCGGCGGGTGGTGCGGCGGCGGGCATGGGCGGACTACCGGCAGGCATGGCCCCCGGTGGCGCGATGATCTCGACCGCCTTTCCGACAGCGGCGGGCATGGGCGGTGGCGCGTTCTCGCTCGGCGGTCTGATGAAGAACCCCCTCACGGGCATGGGCATACAGGGGATGTTCTCCCTACTCGGTCAACGCTCCCAGAACAAGGCGATGGATAAGCAGCTCGCTTCGCAGAATGCGTCCCTCGCCAAACAGATGGAGCTGGAAATCGCGGATCGCGCCGAACAGAAGCGGCAATTCGACATTCAGCAGCAGGCCGCGAAAGCCGCGCTCGATGCGCAGAACACGATGGCCGCGCGTCAACTCGCGGCCGAGGAAGCGGATCGCGCCTACACGCGCTCGCTCAGTGAGAAGCGCGAAGCGTATCTCGATCCGTATCGGCAACAGTCACAAGCCGCACGCTATTCGCTGATGCGGATGTTGGGGATCGGCTAATGGCGGACATGTTCGATCCCCGCGCGTACGTGCAAAGCCTGCTCCCCAAGGGCGCGGCGTCTCCGCAAGCCTTGGCCGCGCTGGAACCGCAACTCAAGCAGCACGGGATCTCGCTGCAACGCAGCAGCGCTGGCGATGTGCGCGGCCGTATCTACCTGCCGAATCCCGGTGGCTACCAGTACGGCAACGCCGTCGATCTGGTGGGGCAGTGGGGGCAGCCGTGGACATGGACGGAGCGCAGCGAAAGCGCACCCGGCGCCAACACCCCTCGGCGGTCGTTGGGGTCGATGCTGACCACGCCGTCGTCGCCCCTGCTCGCGGGTGCCCTGCCGCAATCGCAACCGTTTGAGTGGTTAACCCCTGAAACCGCCGTCGATCCGTCGCGCTTTTCACTCGCGTCGATCTTGGGAGTGCGCTGATGTCCGAACGTGATTATTCCAATAACTGGGAAGATTTCTGGCGGGACTATCCCGATGGGCAGAACCAAGCGCCGGGGGGTGTAACCGCGCCACAGACAGACCCGAATCCTGATCCGTATGTCGAGACGGCAGTCCCGCCGCCCGACGCGCCGAAGCCGGTCAAAGAGGGCACGGCTATCGATAAGGTGCAGACTTCGCCCCCACCGCCGACCTATTACCCACAGGACACGGGCGGCGGCTACAGCGCGCCCTCTGCGCCCTCCTTCAACTGGCCGGTGTTCGATGCCCCTGCGTATGAGTCGCCGGGGCCGTTTGTCCCGCGTCGAAACACGTTCTCCTTTGAGGACTTCGCCGCGCCGACGATGCAAGAAGCCGAGAGCGATCCCGGCTATGCCTTCTCACGCGATCAGGGGCGGAAGGCGCTCGAAACCAGTGCCGCCGCGCGCGGCATCCTGCGTTCCGGTGGGACGCTCAAGGACATTCTGGAATACGGCAACAAGTTCGCCGAGCAGAACTATGGCAACGTCTTCAACCGCGCCCAGAGCGTGTGGGGCGGCAACCGCCAGAACGCGCTGGACAAGTTCCAACTGGAATACGGCGTGGATCGCGATGTCTACGACCGCATGGCCGCGGATGTGGGCAACAAGAACCAGTACAACTACCGCTCGGCGTGGGACAAGTTCAGCTCCCTCGATTCCCAGCGCAAGTTTGAGCTGAGTGATGCGCTGTCTCGCTGGCAGTCGCAACTGAGCGCGTTGACCTCGCTCTCGCAGCCGGTGGGCTAATGCCGCGCGCCCCGATTGAGTACGTGCCGCGGGTGTTTGTGCCGGATCAGTTCCGGCCCGACTCCCACACGCTGCAAGCCATCCTCGAGCGACAGGGCGCCTTACAGGCCCAAGCGGCCCTCAATGCCGGCCAGAGTCGCGCGGGCATGTGGAACCAGTTTGGGCAGTTGTTCGCGCAGTACCAGAACGAACTCCAGCGGCGGGATCAGCAAGCGGCCGTTCTGGCACAGCGGCAGGCGGAACAGTCGGCCGCGGACAAGCTGAAGCGCGATGAGATGTCCGAGAAGAAGGCCGAACGCGATGAAGCGAATCGGATCAGGCAAGAGGGTGTGGATCGACAGAACAAGCTGGACGCTGAGAAGCGCGGCGACTCGCGAGCCAAAGCGATCGGGTACGGCCCGATGGCTGAAACCGATGTCGATACCGTAATGCAGTCACCAGATCGCTCGGGTGACGTGCGGTACATCTTTGGTCCGAACACCGCGAACGGTCCCGAGCTGATGCCCACGCCGGATCAGCAGCGCGGCATCCAGGTCGAAAAGTCCATTCAGGCGATGGGCGGACAGATTGGCCCTAATGGTCAAGTGATCATGCCGCCGAAGCCCGTCTCTCAGCGCTTCTACGAAGTGACGGTGCCGGGACCGAAGGGGCCGGTGCGAAAACTCGTCACCGAAGAGGAATTACGCGGCGGTATTCAGCAGTACGAGAAACCGGACAAGCCGCAGACCTCGCTGAACTTGCAAGGGCCGTATGCGACCGCGTTTAGCCGCGCGATCATGAGCGCCCCGGCGATGAAGCGCGCGGGATTGATTCAAACGGCCAACGATGTCGCCGCGCGCGGCTCCGAAGACGATCTCAAGGGCTTGATCCGCCAAGCGGCCATCGAGGGCGAGAACGTCGATGTCAAGAATCAGGTGATCGGCCGCCTGACCACGATCAAAGCCCTGCAGGACGCAAAAGGAATGATCTCGGAGATGCGCAAGGCGGGCATCCCCACCGACATCCTGAGCGGTACCGCGGAAGACGTGGCCCGCAAGTTGGGCAAGACGACCAATCCGGCCTACGTGAAGCTCGGCCAGAACTTGCAGGACGTGCTCATCAACTATCGCCGCGCGGCGACGGGTGCGCAGTTCGGGGAGAGCGAAGGCAAGAGCTACGAAAAGATGTTCCCGAAGTACACCAACGATTTCCCGGTGAACGATGCGCTGCTCGATGGCCTCCTGAGTGCGATGTCGAACCGTGATCGCACGTATTGGGAATACAAACTCGGGCCGGAAGGCGCGTCCCTGATTTCGGCGTCGGCGCCGTCTGCGACATCTGCAGCGAAGAAGGATAACCCCTTCAGAAAGAAGCCGCAGTAATGGCGCAAGACCCTGTTGAAGCCTATCTGCGAAAAGCGCCGGCCACGGATGCGCAGCGTGCGGACTTGTGGGATGCGTATCACGACGCCGTCAGTCCAGATGACCTCGCGACGAAACTACAAGCAATCAAAGTGCCCGATCAAGTGAAGGTTGGATTGTGGGACTTAAAGGCGAGTTCAACGCCGAAGATTGAATCTCCGCAGACCGAAGCACCGAAGACGGCGACATGGTCGGATCGCCTGGGCCTGAATGATGGCACCGACTCTGTGTTAGGTGGTTTCTTGCGCGGTTCCGCTGGTGCCGCTGTCGATATGGTGCAAGGCGCCGCATCAGACATCGGCACCACTCTGCGGAACAAACTGCAGGCCGATAACGCCCCACCTGAAGGCATGAGCGTTCCGACGAGTCGCGTGCAGCCCGCGGCGCGTCAAATGCCGGCCGCGTTGATGACGGAAAAACCAGACACGACAGCGGGCACGGTCGGCACGTATCTTCCCGCAGTGGCAGCCTTAGCGGCTCCTGTCGGTGGCGCCGTCAAAGCTGGAGTCGAAGCTCTCCCGAGTGTCACGCGCGCAGGCGAGAAGTTCCAGAACGTCATGGGCGCGGCTCGGAACATCCCGATTGACGTGAAAGACGTTGGTGAGGTTGCGCTGCGAATCAATCAACTCGCGGAACGTGGCGGCTCAATGCCGATGGCGGTTCGCAAGCTCTTGAATCGCATGACAGATCCCGAAAAAGCCGGAATGGTCTACGAGGAATCTCGGGACTTCGCCAGCAACATCAGCCGATTGTCAGCCAACGAATTTGGACGGCTCACGCCAGCCGTGGCGCGTGAAGTCGCGGAGTTGCGTGTCGCTCTGAATAAGGCCAACGCCGAAGCCGCGCAGAAGGCGGGCAAGTTAAAGGAGTACGCCGCTGCGATGACTGAGTATCAGCGGGCGATGAAGTTGCGCTCGGCGGTCAATAGCGCCATCGAAGGCGCGAAGCGATACGCCCCGATCGCATCAGCAGCGGGCGCGGGCGCGTGGCTGACTAAGAAGGTCGTCGATGCGATTGGGGGCGAGTAGGTCGATGTTCAACGTGGAACACGTCGCCACTATCGCCCACATGCCGCAAGAGGGCGCGCGATGCGACATGAAAGAGGCCGTAGATGAGTAGCCAGATCACGACACCGAAGGGGCCAAACATGGAAATGGCCGCCACGGCGAGCACGACGAAGGCTATACCCACGATCATCGCCCTAATCGTAGCACTCAGAGAGTCGCTGTTTGGTCATCTTTCTCGCCTGCGCGGCCTTGTCCACCAGTGGCTCGGTCAAAGCGCGTTGGACCGTCCATCCGTGCCGAAGTCGTTCATTCAGGGTCGTTTCTTTGAGTCCAATCAACTCGGCCCATTCGATACAGGTGCGCGTTTCGCCGTTAAACGTGAGTCGGTGATTCGTGCGGATGTTTCTGGACTGTTCTTTCGGCGTGGCCCATCGGCAGTTGTCTGGCGAGTAATGGCCGCTGCCGTCAATTCGATCAAGCGAGTGTATGGGGCTTGGCTTGCGCCCCATGTCCGACAGGAAGTTTTCAAAGTTATCCCATCGTTCACAGATGGTGATGCCGCGCCCGCCGTAGCGAAAGTAGTTGGCGGCTCGCGGATTCAAGCATCGGGTGCGCATGGATTGCCATGCGCGGTACTCGGGGGAGTTCGTTAGGCCATGCGTCTTCGCCACACTCGCTATTTTAGCACTCTGGTAACGGCAATTCTGTGCCTAGCCGCACAGCTTTCGTTCGCGCAAGGCACTGTTGCCCCCGTCGCTCGTCAGACATGGTTCACGAATAACGGTGAACCAGCGGCCGGTTACTGGGTGTGTGTCTATCAGGCTGGCACCGACACGCTCGCCACCACGTACACCACGGCGGCTCTGAGCGTCGCGAATGCGAATCCGCTTGTCTTGGATAGCGCCGGGCGTGGCACGGTCTTTTTGTCGCCTGGGCGATCTTACAAATTCGTTCTGAAGTCGCCGACGACACCCGTTAACTGCACAACCGGCACCACGATTTGGAGCGTAGACCAAGTCTCATCGGTCCCGGCGGGCAATGTCACGGTGGACGTAGACGGCACCGCGGGAGAAGACCTCGCCGCGGGCAACGTCGCGTATCTCTCGGATGGATCAGGCTCCAAGAACGCGGGCCAGTGGTACAAGGCTGACGCCGATTTCACCTACGCCAGCACAACCCCGCAGGTCGGACTCGTGGTGTCCGCGATCAGCTCGGGTGCTACCGGCTCGATCCGCATTCAGGGCCGTTCGACGGGCCTGTCATCACTCACGCCTGGATCAACCTATTACGTCAGTGCCACCGCGGGTGCGCTCACAACTACTTCCCCGACCAACAGTCGGTATGTCGGGCAGGCCGATAGTGCGACCTCGTTCATCACGACCCCCAATCCGCCCCCAGTCTATCCGCTGATTGATGCGCGCATCAAGACGATCGACAACGGGCGCTGTTCGCTG
>JBEGQI010000328.1:0-5305 GCA_041181065.1 Verrucomicrobiota bacterium
CACAACATGCTGATGAAGCACCTCACTCTCGAAAGGCTGGCAATCTCGATCTGGTTGAATGCCGTTTGCGGCTGTTTGGCGGGCGGCTCGACGGCGACGGATCCGAGCAACTTCGGAAGCATCGCTGTCAATCCGCCCGTCGCCGGCCTGAGCTTCACGTTCACCAACGGTGTTCTGACTGCGGTCGTTGGCCCAAGCAGCCCAGCCACCTTGACCAACAGCTACAGCGGCGGCGTGTTGAGCCTCTCCTGGCCGGACGAAGGCTGGCGCTTGCAGGAGCAGACCAATTCCTTGAGCACGGGCCTTTCGACCAACTGGGTCTATGTGACGGACGGCTCGGTCAGCAGCACGAATATCACAGCGGTCCCGGAGCAACCCACAGTGTTCTACCGGCTGGCGTATCCGTAAGTGATTTGGGTTGGTTGGGTTGGGTCTCCGCCGGCGCAGCGCGGTCTGGGTTGGTCGCCCGCGTCGGCGGATCAGTTGAAAACATTTTGAAATGACTATGAACCACAATTGCAGGAAAAACGCCTTTACGCTAATTGAGCTGCTGGTGGTGATTGCTATCATCGCGATCCTGGCAGCGATGCTGCTGCCTGCCCTCAGCAAGGCCAAGGCCAAGGCGCAGGGCATCAGTTGTCTGAGCAACTTGAAGCAGTTGCAACTGGCCTACACCATGTATACGGGGGACAACAATTCCATGTTGGCCAACAATGACAATGGCTCGCCCGGCACTGAAGCAGGACCCAAGGCCTGGATTCAGGGGAACGTGCAGAACTGGACAGCCAATTACGATAACAACATCCTGACGGGCGTGCTTTACGACTACAACAAGTCGCCGGCTATTTACCGGTGTCCTGCCAGCCGCGCCTCCGTGCCCGGCTCGGGAGGCGCGCTTGTGCCCCACCACCGCAGCTATGCCATCTCCGTCCAGCTCAATAACAGCTTTGGCAAAACCGATGTCTACACCCGCATGGCCAAGAAGGACTCCGAAATCCGACAGGCCTCCCGGGTGTTTGTCTTCGCCGAGGAAAACCAGGTCAGCATTGATAATGGTGCCATAGGCGTCAATTCGCGGTCGGTAGTTGCTTATTGGAATCCCCCCTCGGCCCGCCACAGCGGGGCGGCCACATTCTCGTTTATGGATGGCCACGCTGAGTTGTGGAAGTGGAGCGGAGCGGTGCTGCCGAGAATTAACCGTGACTTCAACGCGGATAACACCCGTATTCAACGGCCCTCTTCTACAGTCAATCCGCTGATCAACTTTCCCACAAGCGCGACCGACCCGGATTACCTGAGATTGGCGGATGCGTTGCCGGAGCCTTGATCCGGGCCGACGCGCAGAAAATTCAATCCATGCTTTCACTGATTCTGCAGAGTCGCGCCGCGTCCGGTGTCATCTTTGCCGTGCTCTCCCTCGTGGCGGCCCCGCTCTTTGCCGCGACCGAGATACATATCGCCCCGAGTGGCAATGATGCGAACCCCGGCACCGCTGTCCAACCGTTGGCGACCCCGCAAGAGGCGCAGATCAGGGTTCGTGCCTTGATTCAGGCCGGCTTGACCAATCCGGTGGAGGTGATTTTCGCTGCCGGAACTTATGACCTGACCGCGCCGCTGGAGTTGCGACCCGAGGATTCCGGCACCGCCGCGTTCCCGATCACCTGGAAGGCGGCGACCAATGGCTCCGTCATTCTCACCGGTGGCAAACGGATCACGGGAACTTGGACGAACGACGGAAACGGCATCTGGTTCACCGACCTTGCGGGTGTGGGACTCGGGACCAACCAATGGAATTTCCGCCAGCTCTTTGTGAACGGCCAGCGCGCCATCCGCGCCCGCTATCCCAACGTCACCCAGACCAATCCGTTTCTCTACGCCACCGGCGGCAGCACCAACTATGTGATCATCAACTCCAATCTGGTCAAATCCAGCTGGGGCACCGCCGCCGACGCCCAGATCAACATCGTTCCCCAATCCCGCTTCTTCAATCAATGGAACACCGTCACCAGCGTCAACACCAACACAGGGCGGATCAACCTCGCCGACAGTGAGCGCCACCGGTTGATCGACAGTGGCAGCTGGTTCTGGATCGAGGGCGTTCAGTCCGAACTGGATGAACCCAACGAGTGGTTTTTGGACCCCGCTACTGGAAGGCTCTACTACATGCCGACCAATGGAGTTGACCCCAACACTCAGGAGATCATTGCGCCCTACCTGAACCGCATCATCAATGTGAAGGGAGACGTCAACGCTGGCACGCACGTCGAGCATGCGCATTTCGAGGGCTTGGAGTTTCGCTACACCGACTTCACGCTCGGCCAGATTGAGGCGCGGGTCCACACAGATACCGTCATCATGTTCGAGAACACGAGCGACTGCTCGGTCAAGAACTGCCGGTTTGTGAATATCGGCGGCTACGCGTTGTGGCTGCACCTCGACAGCCAGCGCAATGTCTTTGATCGGAATACGGTGTCTTACTCCGGCGGCGGCGGAGTTTTGCTGACCGGCGCACGGTTCGCCTACATGGACGACTCCAAGATTTACACGCCGGGCGAGCCCGCAGCCAAGGTGGCGCCCATCCTCAACGAGATCACGCGCAACACCGTCGAGCACTGCGGCAAGATTCGGTATTACGGCGGTGGCGTTCACCTCGACTCGCGCCCGTTCAGTATGACGATGTCACCGGGCAATTACATCGCTCATAACTATTTCAATGACCTTTCGCGCAATGGCGTCTTTGCCTTCCGAAATCAGGGCGGCAATGTGGTCGAATACAACCACATTCATAACTGTATGCAGACGACCATTGATGGCGCGGCGGTTCACCTCGCCACGATGAATACGCTCAATGCGAGGAACTACATCCTCAACAACTGGCTCCATGACATTTGGGGTTGGAGCCAGAAGCCGGATGGAATCCCCACCCGATCGCTCGGCAACGGCGTGTTCCTGGATTGGGACACCAGCAACACCACCGTGAAAGACAACTGGATCTACAACTCGGTGAGTGGCGCGGTGAAGGTGATCTTCGGAGGCAATCAGAATGTTGTCCAGTCAGGCAATCAATCCTCCAACACGCCAATCACGCCGCCTTTTGTGGCGGAAGTCGGCCCGGACGGCACGGCCACTTATGGCATCAACCTGGCGAGCAACAAGCTCACTGGCAGCGTCATTCATTACACCGACACCGATCATTTTACCTCGAACGGAACCTGGGCGGTGGAGTCGGCTATCGGCATCGTGAACCTGTTTGAATTCAAATTCTTGACCGGCACCGCCGCGTCACCGTCCCAGGCGATCTACACGCTCCCGATCACGGAGGACGGCAACTACCAGATTTCGCTGCTCTACAAGCCCGGCACCAACCGTGCCTCGAATGTGCCCATCGCCATCCAGCACGCGGATGGCATCACCAACCTCACTTGGAACATGAAGCAGGGGTCATCCTTCGGTTTTGCGGTTCCGATCGGGACATGTCGGTTCGTGGCGTCGCAGACCAACACGGTGACCCTTTCCACCACCAATACCAACGGCAAGGTCATTGCCGATTCGGTGGGCTTCGTGAAGATCGAGCACAACGTGGCGCCGGTGGTGACCAACGCGCAGATCAATGGCAGCGCAGTCATCGGCGAAGCGCTGACCGGCAGCTACACCTACAGCGATGCCAACACTGACCTTGAGGGAGTCAGTCAGTTCCAATGGTATCGCAGCGCTGATGCCGTCTTTGGCCCGGGAGCCGTCGCGATTTCTGGCGCTACCAACCAGAGTTACGCCATCCAGTCCGCCGACGCGGGTTCTTATCTTTACTTCGCGGTGACGCCGGTCGCCTTGACGGGGATTACGACCGGCGATGCGTCCCGGAGCGCGCCCATCTATGTTTTGGAGACCGCCGGATTTATCCGGAAACTTGGCAGCGGTATTCCTCAAAGAATCGTCCTGTATGGCACCAGCCTGACCGCCAGCGGCATCTGGCTTTCGCAGATGCAAAGCGTCGTGGATAGCGCTTATCCGGGGCTGGCCACGTGGATCAACAGCGGCGGTTCAGGCAAGGCGTCGGACTGGGGCGTCACGAATCTTCAGACCAAAGTCATTGATCAAAATCCCGACGTCGTCTTCATCGAGTTTTCGGTGAACGACGCCGCGGTGGTTCTCAACGTGTCGCGCGCCCAAGCGCTGGCAAATCTTTCCACCATGGTGAACGGCATCCGGGCCGCGCGGACGAATTGCGAGATCATCCTGCAGATCATGAATCCGGTGGATCGCAAGGATACGGACACTTACAGCCCGCGACCAGATTTGGTGCTCTACCAGCAGGACTACCGTTACTTCGCGGCCAGCAACGGACTTCAGTGCATTGATCACATGCCCGCGTTCCAGGCGTTGCTCGACGAGGGATCAGAGGCCTATCGCGTGTTCGTTCCGGATGGATTGCACCCCAGCACCGAGGGGTTTGCCCGCTACCTGACGCCGGTGTTGCTGCAGGCGATCGGGCTTGCTCCAACCTCTACGGATGTCCGGCTGCGAATGGACAACGGACGGGCCGCCGAGCCCTCCGCACCACAGGCCGCTGCTCGGGACAGCACGCTGATCGTCTGGCGCGGTGGGTCGACAACCAACGCTCTAACCGTTCAACTCGACTTCGCTGGTGGCAGCGCGGCGAGCGGCAGCGATTATGCGGCGCTTCCGACCAGCATCACCATTCCCGCCGGACAAGTGTCGGCCGCCATCCAGTTGCTGCCCCTGTATGACCAGCTTGTCGAAGGAGACGAAACCTTCCGAGCGTCACTCGTGCCGGCGGCGGGCTACTCGAATGGGTATCCCTACAAAGCCAGCATCGTCATCGAAGATTATGCCGGAGTCCCAAATGCTCCACCCGTGGCGTCCAACGTCGTCATCACCGGCACCGCAGCCATCGGAACTACACTTGTGGGCAGTTACAGTTACTCGGACGCCGAGAACGACCCCGAGAGCGGCAGCCTTCTCCAGTGGTTTCGCAGCAACGACGGCGCCCTCGGCGCTGGCGATCCAGCCATCGTGGGAGCCACGAATGGCAGCTACACGGTGCAACCGGAAGATGCGGACAAGACGCTGTTCTTTCTGGTCACGCCCAGGGCTGCCACCGGTGCGTCCGCCGGCAACTCCACCGCCAGTGGCGGAATCCTGATCTCAACCGCGCCACCCAGTTCGGGATCGGTAAGAAACTCTTGGAGCAATATCCTTGGTGGCGCTTCGAGCCGCATCCGGAATGGACCGGGACAAACGGCATCGCCGCCGGCATTCCGGGCAAGGTCCGTTTCATCTACCA
>JBEGQI010000329.1:0-13674 GCA_041181065.1 Verrucomicrobiota bacterium
CATAGGCGCGTTCTTCCAGCAACGCATACCAACGGTCTTGGATGGCGGCGACGATCGCTGCGTCATACGCCCCAAACGGAGAGCCGATGGCGTCGAGCGAGGACGTGAGGTTTTTCAGGCGCACCCCGCCATCCTGCTTTGCCTTTTCGCCGACGGTTGAGAGACGTGGATTCTGCCGCTTCACTTCCGCCAATGTCCGGGGCTTTGGCTTGGTCTCGGGCTCGACCTTGGCGATGGTCATGTCGCCATGCTGTTGGACGGTCTCGGTCTTTTTCTCCGGCTCAGCGGGTTCGGGTTTCGGCGGGGGAGGCGTGGGCTGAAGCGGCACTGGATTCTGGCGCGAGGTGTCTTCCGTGCGCAGCACCTTGTCTTGTGCGCCGGAAATCTTCGGGACGTCCGTATCCTTGTCGGCATCCGGGTTGGCGGCGCGCGTGCTTTGCGCGGCGTAATACTTTGCGTTCTTCGGCGGTTCCGTAACGGCGTTGACGGGGTTGACCTCGACGAACATCAAAGGTGGTTCGCGCTCGGGTCGTTTCTTTTGCTGGTCCACCCGCGGGGGCACCAAGGAATGCAGGATGCGTTGGATCCATTGCGGCGTGTGCAGTTTGTCCCAGAGCCTGTAATGCTCGCCGACTTTGTAAACGCCGTAGCCCGACGAGTGCAGCAACAACGAGATGCCTATGGCCCAAAGGAGCACGGTGTAATCCGAGCTTTTGGGACGCAGCGTCAATGGGTGTCTCGTTGCGAGCGACATCGTCGCGCAGAACTTGGCGCAAGCCGGGGATGCGGGCAACAGGGAATCTCCTTGCGCCGTCCCAGCGATCGTTCGACGCGACGCTGGGATTCGGGCCGCGAACGGCTGCGCTGCATCATTTCAGCGACGGCTCGGTCAGATTGGGTTGGTCCGCAGGCGGATTGGCCGTGGTGCTGTCAGCCTTCTTGTCCTGTAAGAGTTCGTGGCGGGTCTTCAGCAAGGATTCCAGCGTCCAACTGGAGACGAGGAAGGTCCAATTCTCGAAAGTTTTCTCGCTCGCCAACTTTTCGTTGAGCTTCTTCAGGCGCTCGGTGAATTCACTGTCGAGTCGGGTTTTGTCCTCGGGCTTCTCGTCTTTGCCCGCGATCCGTTCCTTCGCAAAGGTTCCCGTGACGCTGACGGTCAACGGCAGCGAGTCGCCTGCCTTGGTGCCCACGTGGAAGGTATAGGTGAGGTCGTCAAACGTCCCGATGCTGATGACCGTGGGTTTGTCGAGGCCGAACGCTGCGCCGTCAGGCTTGGCGACAACGTCCTCGAAGCTCGGGCTGGAGAGCGCGTAGTTGAAGCCGCTCACCTTGCTGGAATCCAGGACTTCGTTGGTCGTTGCATTGGCAAGCGTCCATTCGGAACCGCTCTCGTTCGTGCGCGAGACCGACCATGAATTCGTCGCGACCGGGTAAGTGACCGCGATGGACTTGATCTTCTCGACCTTGATGAAGTCTTTGCTCAGCCACGACTCCGGTTTCGGCGCGAGATTCGCGAGCGGATCGGAGACGAGCAGGGCGGTGTCCTTCGCGTCGCCGGTCATCAGCCAACGTCCCGCAGGATAACCACCCATGTCTTCCCCGCCGAATTGCGGATTGCCGCCGCCCTTGCGCATCTGCTGTTTGCCGAGGCGCAAGGAATCCAGTGTCTTCCCGCTGGCGTCGCGGAATTCAACGACGGTCATGGTGTTGGAACCCAGTTCCAACCGACCGAATTGCGACGCGCCGATCTGCTCAGTTTGAACTGGCTTCAACTCGCGCAGCTTGAGGATGGCGCTGCTGAGTTCGGCGTAGTTCGCCGGGTAACCGGCCCGCTCGGCGACGCGCCACGTGTCGTTCGATTTCACGAGGTTCACTTCGCTTGCGCCTTGCTTGATCGTGACGCGTGCGAGCTGTTCGCCCACGGGCAACTTGCTGAGCAGACCGCCCGACGACTTAGTGCCGCCGGCCCAGGAAGCATTGTTGCGCTGGTTCAACCAGACGCCGCCCAATCCGACGACGATGACGAGCGCGAGGAGTATTCCAATCTGTTTCGAGTTCATTTGGCTCCAGTCTTACGGCTTTTCACGACGGCGAGCACGATGCCAAACGCGCTGACGAGCACGGGCATCGCGAGGATATTGATCCACTTCACATTGTTCTTCAGTGAATCGATGTCCTTGTTCAATTCCTTGCGGACGGTTTTCAACTGCTTCCGCGCTTCGGCTTCCTGCTTTTGGAAGTCAGCCAGTTCTTTCTCCTGTTCGGGCGAGAGGATGAAGCGCTGGTTCTTGTCCTTCTTCTGCGATTGCAGTTCGTTCAAGCGTTGCTGCGTCTCCTGCAACTTCTGCTCCAGCTTGGCGATCTCCGCCTGGAAGCGCGCGTTCGCCTCGGCTTCCTTTTTCTTCACGACCTCGAAGGGCCGCTTCAATCCAGCGCGGCTGCGGACGCCGACGAGATTGCTGTCGCCGGCCATCTGCTCGACGGCGCTCTGGGCGAACGACAGGTTGGCGTTCATCGGTTCGGCGAAGCGGCCAAACGGCGTGTTGTAAGACTGCACGGTGAACGCGTCGTAGAGCATGTCGCTGTCGCCAACGAGCACGACGGACGTTTCGTCCTTGGATTCCTTCAGCCAATCCGCCTTGGCCGGGGCATTGGTTTCACCATCGGTCTTCGGCGCAGCGGGTGGACCGTCAGGGAATGCGGTCTTGAATTTGCCCGCGAGCCGGAGCGCCAGCACCTGTTCCTTACCGGACGGTTTGAAGTCCTTGAGGAACTGCGAATCGCCAAAGCCTGCCATCATCGCTTCCACGAGTTGCGATTCGGGGCTGCTCTTGAGCAACGTGGTTTGCTTGAGCCCGGCAACGGGCGTGCCGCTGAACGCGCCGCTGATTGGCAGCCAGATGCTGTCGATCTCGCTGGTCGTCACGTCGTCCTTGTCCATTTCGGACTTCGTCAGCTGAAGCCACGTGGGGTGCTGTTCGCCTTGGCCGGAGCGCCCGCCCGTTTCCATCATCAAGTTCACATCGGCGACGGTCTTGGTGGAGTCAAAGCTGATGCCCCAGGCTTTGAGCAACTTCTCCAGATTGGAACTGCTGCCCATGCTCATGCCGCCACCCATCATCGGATTCCGCTGGCTCTGTGAATCCACCAGCGAATACGGATCGAGGAACGCGATCAGCTTGCCGCCGCGCATCAGGAACTGATCGATCGCGAACTGCATCTTCTCGCTCGCCTCTTTCGGGTGGATGACCACGAGCACCTTGACCTCGTCCTCAATCTTCTCTGCCGTCGGCTCAATGCGCTTCACGTCGAAGTCATTGCGCAGTTCCGTGATGAACGACCACGGTTCGCTGCCGCGCTGGCCCATCTGCATCATCATCGGATTCGATTGCTGACCGAAGACGGGCAGGGGAGTGAGCACGCCGATGACTGGCTTGGTCGGATTCACCACGCGTGTGATGGCGCGGGCGATGTCGTATTCCATCAGGCGCTCGCGGTTCGGCGGAAGTTCCACCGTCTGCTTCTCGTCGAGCATGTTGACGCTGAGGCCGAGATAGAACGGCTCGCCGCCCGAGAGTTGCATCTGCTGGATGCCGTCGAAGCGGGCCTTGTCCTCGGCATCGCTGTCTGGCAGAGGATTGAGCTTCTCGACGACGATCTTGCCGTGGCCGTTCTGGCGGAACTCTTCCAGCAAGTCCTCCACGCGGCGTGAATAGGTTTTGAGATAGACCGTCTCGGGCGTGGATTGCTCGCTCTGTGTGCAGTAGAAGCGGAGTTTCACCGGCGTATCGAGCTTGGCGAGGATGGCCTTCGTGCCCGGCGAGAGCGTGAAGGCTTTTTCCTGCGTCAGGTCCACGCGGACCTTGAGCGCGCTGGTGATGATGTTGAAACCGACGAGGATCAGCGCCACAGCACCGATGCCGACGGCGGAATAGAGAATGGTTTGCAGTCCTTTGTTCTTCATGTTCGCCCTTTCTTAGCCCGCGCGATGACTGCGCAGAATGACACCCGTGCCGAACAACGCGAACCCGATCACGGACAGGAAAAAGATCACGTCGCGTGAATCGAGCACGCCCTTTTGGAAACCTTCGAAGTGCGTGATGAAACTGAAAGCCGTCACGAAATCCACGAGGCCGCGGCTCGCGACGCCTTCGAGGAAGTTGATCACCGGCGGGAAGCCGCAGAGGATCAGGAACAGGCAGCCCATCACCGAGAGGATGAAACTCACCACCTGGTTGCGCGTCATCGCCGAGGTGAGCGACGCAATGGCGAGATACGCCCCGGCCATGAGCCAGCTCCCAACGTAGCCCGCGAAGATGACGCCGTTGTCGGGTGAGCCGAGGTAATTCACGGTGATGACCACCGGGAACGTCAGCACCAGCGCCACGCCGAGGAACAGCCAGCTCGCGAGGAATTTTCCGACGATGGCCTGCCACGCAGTGATGGGCATGGTGAGGAGCAGTTCAATCGTGCCTACACGCCGTTCCTCCGCCCACAGCCGCATGCCGGCGGCTGGCACGAGGAAGAGATAGAACCACGGATGCCAGTCGAAGAACGGGCGGACCAGCGAGGCCTCGCCGCGTTCGAAGAAGTTGCCGATGTAGAACGTGAAGAACCCGCTCAAGAGCAGGAAGATCACGATGAACACATACGCGACCGGCGAAGTGAAATACGCCGCGAGCTCGCGCTTCGTTATGGTTTTGATGTTTCGGTTCGCGCTCATTTCGCGGCCTCCTTGGCTGTGTCAGGCATGGTGATGCTGCGGAAAACTTCGTCGAGCCGGCCTTCTTCGGTGTGCAACTCCTCGATGTTCAAACCGGTCAACGCTTGGGCGATGGCGCGGGCGAAATCGCCATTGGTGCCCGCGGCTTTTGGGAACGCGCGCACCGTCGCACTCTTGCCGTCTTCCTTGATGATGCTGGTGCGCTTCACACCGCTCACGTTGTTCATCTTGCTGGCGATGGCGTTGCCCGCCGTGCCGCTGACGCGAACGGTCACCGCTCCGGCGAGTTCCGACTTCTGGCGCAACTCCGCCGGCGTGCCGTTCGCGACGACGTGGCCGCGGTCAATGATGATGGCGCGCGAACAAACCGCGTCCACTTCTTCGAGGATGTGCGTCGAGAAGATGATGGCCTTCTTCTCGCCCATGCGGCGGATGATCTGCCGCACCTCGTGCTTCTGGTTTGGATCGAGGCCGTCCGTCGGCTCGTCGAGGATGAGCACTTCGGGATCGTGGATGATGGATTGCGCAAAGCAGGTGCGATGGCGATAACCCTTCGACAGTGTCTCCACGCTCTGGTGCAGCACGTTTTCGAGGAAACACAGCTCCACCACGCGATGCACGGCCTGCTTCCGGTCGTCGCCGGAAAGACCGCGAATCTCGGCGGCGAAATTCAGAAAGCCATACACCGTCATGTCGGTGTAGGCGGGTGCGTTCTCCGGCAGATAACCGATGAGCCGCTTGGCCGCGATCGGTTCCGCCACGACGTCATGGCCGCCGACGGTGATGCGCCCGGAGGTGGGCGGGATGAAGCCCGTGATCATCCGCATGGAGGTGGATTTCCCCGCGCCGTTCGGCCCGAGAAAACCCAATACCTCGCCGCGTTCCACGGAGAAGTTGATGCCGTCCACGGCCCGTTTGGTGCCGAAGACCTTGCACAAGTTTTCTACCTTAATCATGTGAATGCATTGCCCGGTGACCAGATTTCCGCGCCTGCGGCTGCTTCTGAAACCTTCGCCGGTGCGACGTTTAGATGCAGCCCGCTCGAAAATGTTCAAACGGGGCGCAAAGAATTAGGCAAATGGACTGCCGTTGTCGAACACGTTGAAAACGTGGAAAACCTCAACCCAACTAAAACGGGTAAAGACCCGAAGGATGTTTCGCTACTATTTTGAGGGAACGCAGTAGTAATCTTGAACCATCTGGCGGAAGAGGTCTTCGCCGATCTTAATGATCCCCATCTCGCGCTGCGCGTTTTCCGGTGCATCGCTGGCGTGCGCTGCGTTGATCATCATGCTGGTGCCGAACTCGCGGCGGATGGTGCCGGTGGGGGCTTTTGAGGGATCGGTCGGTCCGAGGACATCGCGGATCTTCTTCACGGCATCTACACCTTCATAGACAAGGGCGATGCATTTCTCGCTGCCGGGCTGTTCCCGTTCAGCCAGCGGGCATTCTGCTGGGGAGCGACCAGCCATGAAGCGGATGATGTTGCCGAAATGATTCTCGCCAAAAGTGGGGCAGAGCAATTCACCCAGTTTGGCCTCGATGTCCGGCGGGAGGACGAAGCCAAATTCCTTTTCCAAGTGCGGCGTGGCGCGTGCGGCGACGCTGGCGCCGAGTTTGGTGCGGAGCACTTCACGGACAGGGCCGTAAAACTCCATGGCTTGCGCCACGCTCATGCGATGAACCTTGATGGCCACGATGAAAAGGCCGGTGCGCGAGAAGAAGTCGATCATGTTGCCCGGGCGCCCCGTGGCGAACCGGAAGTTGTCGGGCTTGATGAGGACGAGGGTGCGCTGGGGTTGCTCCCCCGTCGCTTGGGGCACCACATTCTCCAGGACGCCCCCGTCGCTGTCGGAAAATTTGGCCCAGAGCTTCAGTTTGCGCTCGGCGTCTTCCTTGGTGGGGGCAACGAGGACGGCGGGTTCAAAGTAACGAACCTCGCCGTTATCGCCCTCGATGAAATCACCATAGGTGTCGCGGATGGTCTCGCCGCGATTGCGTCCGGGCGTGATGTGACCGACGACGTTGAAAATCTTTTTGACCGCGTCATCCCCACGGAACAGCAGGACCATGACGCGGCGGCGTTGTCCGGTCTTCTTGTCCGGGGCGATCTCATTCAGGATATAATCATGGATGAGCTTTTGAATGCGGCGATCCCCGGGGTCGCTGGAAGCAGCAGTGGCTTCGGCGAATTCACGGGCGAGTTCCGCACTAGGGGCGAACATCCGCGCAGCTGCGAGGTCTAGTCCGGTGCGGGCAATCAAACGGCTGATGATGCCGCCTGTGCGGGACTTCTGCAGGGAGTGCGGGGTGACGATGACGTATGCGAGCTGCGGCGACATCAGGAAACCGGGGGAGCGGGCGGAACGGATGGTGTGGGATTGGACGGAGCCACCGGTGGTGTCGCTTTGCCGCCAAGGAACTTGAAAATGACAGTCCCGCAAGTGGGGCACTTGCCTTTGATCGCTTTGCGGCCATTTTTCATGGTCTCTTCCACCGCGTCTGCGACTTCCTTCTTAGCTTTGCACTTAAAGCAATAGGCTTCGGCCATAAATTGTGTGTCCGGCAGCGCTGCATGCGCCAGCGGACACGGGCATAGATTACGGGCGGTAACCTTCCCGTGCAATAAGGAAACCGCCTGACAGCTGGGGTTGAATGGGTTCTTCCTTATGAACAACAACAGCTTACAAAGTCACCGGGCGCCCGCTTTTGGTCGCCGAAATGCCCTCCAATTTGGTGGCGGAGGGGCTAATCGGAGACGGTTTTGGCCAGTTCGCGCAGCTTGGTTTTGAGGATCTTGCCTGTGGGATTGCGAGGTAAGGCAGGAATGATTTCCAGCCGACGCGGGACTTTGTAATCAGCCAGTTTGCCACGGAGGAATTGCAGGATGGCTTTGGGGTCCAGCGAGGCGCTCTCCACTGGAGCTACGAAAGCCACTGGTTGTTCGCCTTTGCGTAGGTCGGGCACACCAATCACGGCAGCTTCCTTCACCCCCGGGAATTGGTAGAGGACCTCCTCGATTTCGCGCGGATAGACGTTGATGCCATTGACGAGCAGCATGTCCTTCTTGCGATCGGTAATGAAAAGGTAGCCGTCGGTATCCTGATACCCTACATCGCCGGTCAGCAACCAATGATCGCGGATGGCGGCGGCGGTTTCGTCGGGTTTGTTCCAGTAACCCATCATCACGTTGCCGCCGCGCACGCAGACTTCGCCCACTTCCCCAGGCCCGAGGCGATTCCCGAAATCATCCTGAATGCTCACTTCCACATTGGAGATCGGCAGGCCAACGGAGCCCGCTTTGCGCGTGCCGTGTAACGGATTCTTCGTGACCACCGGGCTGGCCTCGCTCAAGCCGTAACCTTCGATGAGCGCGATGTGGAACTTCTCCTCGAATTCCCGCAACACCTGCACCGGCAACGGCGCCGCGCCGCTCAGGCAAATCCGCAGCGGGCAACCTGGTGGCAACGTGGCGTGAACCAAGCTGCGGTAAAATTGCGGGATGCTCGGCAGGATGGTTCCGCTGTGCGCGTAGATTTCATGGAGCAGATTCTTCAGCGGGTGCAACGACTTCACCAAGATCATGCCTCCGCCAGTCAGCAACGGGAGCATCAGCCCCACGCACATCATGTAGCTGTGGAACAACGGCAGCATCACCACGATCCGGTCGGCGTCGGTGGATTCCAAGACGCGCCGGCAGCTGGCGACATTGTGCAGCAGATTCGCGTGAGAAAGCATCGCGCCCTTGGGATGCCCGGTGGTGCCGGAAGTGTAGATCAGCACAGCCAACTCATGCGCGGCGCGTTGCGGAACGAGCGCCTGCGCTGGTGCGGGCAACGTGCCAAACGATTCCACCGTCAACAACCTCAGCTCCGCGCATTGGCTCTGCAGCGCTGCTGCCTGCCCAGCCAATTCCGCATCCGTGATAAGGACCGTGATGCCGGCGTCCTTGACGATGTAACCCACCTCGTCTGGTTTCAGGAAGTTGTTGATGGGCACCACGACCGCGTCGGCGAGCAGGATGCCGAACACGGCGGCCATGAACTCCGGGCAATTCTTCAGCCACAATCCCACACGGTCACCGGCGCGGACGCTGAAGTGCGTTTGCAGCGTGGCCGCCACGCTGGCGGCGGACTGGTGCAAAGCGTCGTAGGAAATCTGCCGTTCGCCCCAGAAGACCGCGGTGCTGCGGGCGTGCTGCCATGCCGAATCCGTGAATGCTTGAGCGAGGTTCACCCGCAAAGTCTGCGGACTCGCCCGTCGGAGTTCAAGGGACGAGCAGCCGATGGAGGATGTATAATTTCGATGGCGGCCAGTGGCGAATGATGTTTGCCCCTTCAAAATACTTTTCCCCACGCCGTTTTCCCGCTTCAATGCGCGTCCCGACGTGATCAATAACGCCGACAGACTCAATGAGTTCGTCGCCACGGTGAAGGGCGCCGAATGGATTGCCCTCGACACCGAGGCGGACAGTTTGCACGCCTACCCCGAGCGCCTTTGCCTGATGCAGTTCTGCACGCCGGCCGGCGATGAACTCGTCGATACGCTCAGCGGCATCGACTTGAGCCCGCTCTTCGACGCGCTTTCCGGCCATCGCATCCTGATGCACGCGGCCGATTACGATCTGCGTCTGCTGGAGAAGCACCATCGGTTCATCCCGGGCGCCATCTTCGACACCATGCTCGCGGCGCGTTTGCTGGGCATCAAACAATTCGGCCTGGGCAATCTCGTCGAGCAGTTCCTCGGCGTGAAGCTGGAGAAATCCTCACAGAAGGCGAACTGGGCCATCCGCCCGCTGACGCCCAAGATGGACCGTTACGCCCGCGACGACGTCCGTTATCTCCGGCAGCTCGTGGACAAACTCACCGCTGAACTCGAGGCCAAGCAGCGGCTCGCGTGGCATCAGGAATGGTGCGCGCGGCTCATCAAGGATTCCACCGGCAATCTCAACGTCGACCCGGATCAAGTTTGGCGTGTGAAAGGTTGTTCATTGCTCGGCGGCCATGCGCTCGCGGTCTTGCGCGAACTTTGGAAATGGCGCGAAGAGGAAGCCATCATGGCGAACCGTCCGCCGTTCTTCATCCTTTCACATGATTTGCTCGTGGACATCGCGGTCGTGGCGGTGAACGGGGAATCCATCGAGACCAAGCTCCCGCGCCACCTCACCGAGCGCCGGCGCCGTGGCTTGCATGACGCCGTGCGCGTGGGATTGCTCGTGCCTGCGGATGAATGGCCGAAACAGCCGGAGCGCCGGGGCACGCGCCCGAACGAGGCCGAGAAGCGCCGTTGCTTTCAGCTCGAACGCAAGCGCGACCAGCGCGCCAAGCAACTCGACATCGACCCCACGCTCATCGCGAGCCGTTCCGTGCTCTGGGAACTCGCCCGCCATTGGGACACCGCTTCGGCGGAGTTGATGAACTGGCAGCGCGAATTGCTGGCCTGATCAGCCAGGATTTACCGGATTCTACAGGATTTAAATCCCAAGAATCCTGCATAAACCTGTCTTCCCTTACCGCACCAGCTCGAACGCAAACCCCTTCAGATACTCCGTCTCAGGGATGCTCGGGATGACCGGATGATCCGGAGATTGCGCGTAAGTCGCCACGCGACGCAGCACGCGGCGTTGATCGTAAGCGGCGGACAGCACTGTATCCATGAAGAGGCCGGAATCCACGTGATGCGAACAGCAGAACGTCGCCATTGTGCCGCCGACTTTGAGCAACTTCAGCGCGCGCAGGTGCAATTCCTTGTAGCCACGCAACGCATCCGGCACCGACGCGCGATTGCGCGTGAACGACGGCGGATCGAGGATGATGACATCGTAACGCGGCGCCACGCGTTCGTGCGGCGCCACCTTCGTGTTCGCCTTGAACCAGTCGAACACATTCGTCGTCTCGAACTGGCAAACACCAGCGACTCCGTTTGCGTTGGCGTTCTTCTTCGCGGCGGCCACCGCGTCCTCGCTCTGGTCGAGCATCAACACCTGCGCTGCGCCCGCCTTGGCCGCGTGCAGTCCGAAGCCGCCGAGGAAACTGAAACAATCCAGCACATTGCCGCCCTTCGCGAATTGCGCCACCGCCTGATAATTCGCCTGCTGATCCAGATACATGCCCGTCTTGTGGCCTTCGCGCAGGTCCACTTCGAACGACAGGCCGTTCAACTTGATCGTGATGGGGCCGTCGTGCTGGCCAACGAGAACGCCGTTCGCGTCTGGCAAACCTTCAAATTTGCGCGACGCCAGTTCGTTCCGTTCGAGGATGGCGCGGGGCGAGAAAATCTTCACCAACGCTTTGACGATGGTCGCCTTGTGCTTGTCCATGCCGAGCGCGGACGTCTGGAGCACGAGGACGTCCTCGTATTTGTCCACGATGAGGCCGGAGAGTTCGTCGCTCTCGGCGTTGACGACGCGGAAGGACGTGGCGCCGGGCATGTGGCGCTGGCGCACGGCGAGCGCGGCGCGGATGCGTTCCTCGAAGAACGCGGTGTTCAGCTCCACGCGATCGGCGGCGATGAGGCGGACGTTGATCTTGGACTTGGAATTGTAAAAGCCCACGCCGAGCAGGCGCTGGCGATGATCCTTCACCTGCACCAGTTCGCCGTCGGTGACGGGCGCGGTGAGGCGGAGGATGGAGCCTTGGTAAATCCACGGATGACCCGCAACGATGCGGTCGGCTTCACCGGGACGAAGGAGGACAGTGGACAGGTTATTCGTAGTCATTTTTGTAAACAGGTTTGCGTGCCGTCATGGCAACGCGGGCGCGGAAGATAGACGGGGCTGGGGCGACTAGGAAGGGAAATAACTAGCTCAAGTCGCTTCGTTTAGCTTTGCATCCGATGAACGACCTGTCTGTAAAACCGATTCATCTTGTTGCGAAACGGATCTTCCCAGCTGTCAAAAAGCGCAGAACTTTCTTCGAGGTTTGTAAACGAAGAATGCCATTCTGAATTCGTCGAGACAATGATGGGAGATTCTTGGTCATCAAACTGGTCTGCGGTGATATCAACAATCAGGTCGCCGCGTTTTAGCCAAGCATGACTTTTTTCCCCTCGTCGCCCCCAACAATATTTGAAAGTCCCAAAACCCTGATCTCGTAGGTAGGTTGCTAACAATCGGGATGCTTCCCCACATGCCCCCCGTGGGAATGAGTCGATGGGATTTCCGCGAATCCCAAGTTTTGAATTATGCTCAACTTCATTCTCAAGAGCTCTTCTGAAAAGAGCTGCCAAAGTTTGAAGCTTACATAACTCGCGATTCATCGATGACGCTTTTCTATTTCACCCCCACCAGCCTGTCAACGCAAGGCGGGCCCGGGCGGCGGCGGATCGTATTCCTTCACCCATGCGGCTTCGTGAGGGTATGAGAAGTTGATTCCATTGGTGCCGATGGAAGCTCTGAGATTCCGCAGCACTGCTAGGTTCTCCGTAATCTGCTGACGCGACAAAGTCAGGTGCTCCAAGTCTTTCATCGTTGAGAGCACGGCAAGATTGGTAATCGGAGAACCTCGCAAATCCAGCCCCCAAACATACGATCCCGCCAGTGGACTTAAATCAGTCACCTTGGTGTCGATCAGGGCGACGTTACCGAATTCGAGTTTGAATGGTTCCAAGGCAACGATGTTTGTGACCGAGGCGCCCTCCAAGCGTAGCGACGTGCCAGTTTTGGGATGAAATGAAAGGTGCTCCGTCGAAATGCCCGCAGCCTTCAAGTCCAAGAACACTCGCGATTCGTGGATGGTGAGCACGCGGCCGGTCCGGAGGAAATAATAGTAGGTGAGAAAAGCATCCCATCGAACCGCCACGACGGCTGCCAGCGCAACGGCACAGACCAACAGAGTCCATTTGTTTGCGATGCGTTTCATAATTCTGATTCCTCGGTGGGTTGCATTCCTTTCTATTTCACCCCCATCAACCTGTCAACGCACGGCGGGCGCGCGGTCTTCAGACGGCCCTCAACTGCGTCGCGTAGCGACTCCGGAAATTAGCCAGCCACACGGTGGCTGGTTATGCGCCCGCAAACCGCCTCCGTCCTGAAAGGACGGCGGAACCCACCCTCATGTCCCTCCGGGACAAATTCGTTTCGCTCCCCATCCAGCCACTTCGTGGCTGGCTAATTTCCATTGGCCCTTCGGGCCGCAAAAACCCGGCTGTCAACGCACGGCTGGCGCGGGTGGCGGAGGCTCGTATTCAGTCTTCCATGCGATTCCGCCAGGCAGGGTCGCCATGTGTTCGTTGGTGCCGACAAGAACTTTAATTGTCCGAAGCAACCCCATGTTTTCCGAAATCTGCTGACGCGACAGAACTAGCTGGTCCAAGTGCTTCATGGTGGTTACCACCGCTAAGTTCGTGATCGGTGATCCGCGAAGATCGAGGTGCCAAACCGTGGCACCTTCCAGCGGCTGCAAATCCATCACTCGAGTGTCCCGAATCGTCAGGTAGCCGACCTCGTCCTTGAATGGCCCGAGTGCTGCAAGGTTGGTGATGGATGGTCCTTTCAAGTGCAGAAATGGCCCTCCTTTGGCAACGTCAGGTGTTGAACGGGAATTCCCGCATCCTTCATGGCTAGGAGCACCCTCGCTTCCCGGATTGTGAGCACGCGGCCAGTTCGGAGGAAATAATAGTAGGTG
The DNA here is from genome assembly GCA_041181065.1 of Verrucomicrobiota bacterium. GTDB lineage: Bacteria > Verrucomicrobiota > Verrucomicrobiia > Limisphaerales > DSYF01 > DSYF01. Next base: position 13,348 of record JBEGQI010000329.1, read on the forward strand.
AGAAAAGCATCCCATCGAACCGCCACGACGGCGACCAGCGCAACGGCACAGACCAACAGAGTCCATTTGTTTGCGATGCGTTTCATAATTCTGATTCCTCGGTGGGTTGCATTTCTTTCTACTTCACCCCCATCAACCAGTCAACGCCGCGGTCTTCAGATGGCCCTCAACTGCGTCGCGTAGCGACTCCGGAAATTAGCCAGCCACACGGTGGCTGGTTATGCGCCCGCAAACCACCTCCGTCCTGAAAGGACGGCGGAACCCACCCTCATGTCCCTCCGGGACAAATTCGTTTCGCTCCCCATCCAGCCACTTCGTGGCTGGCTA
>JBEGQI010000330.1:0-2659 GCA_041181065.1 Verrucomicrobiota bacterium
ATTCTGATCGCCGCGCACTCTCATTTGCTTATTTCGAAATCGTAATGCCCTGAACCGATCTCAACTACCGGCTTACCGTTGTCGGTGCGCACCCCTAAAACGCCAGGAGAGTTTTCAACGGGCCGGCCACCCTCTTTGACTGGCTGGACGTTGCCTGCCGGCAAATACACCGTTGCTGTCGTGTTGGCCGGAATCACCACTTCCAGTTTCAGCCGATTACCAACCCGCTTCCAGTTGCTTGCAATTTCCCCCCGGACAGAATGATAACTGCACCGCACCCATTCCAAATCTTTCACCGGTTGCGGACGGATGATGATCCGGTCAAAACCCACGGCGTCCGTCGCCGGCTGAATCCCCCCGAGCCACTGATAGAACCACTCGCTCACCGAGCCAAACATCGGGTGGTTTTGGGAGTAGGTATTGTCGCTGCCCTTCCAGTGTTCCCACAAAGTCGTGGCTCCGTTCTCCAGCATGTAGCCCCAGCCTGGAAATGTTCTCTGGTTTACAATCATCGAGGCTAGGTCGGCTTCGCCTGCCCGCGACAACTCCGCCAGCATGTATTTGGTCCCCATAATGCCGGATGTGAGGTGTCCCCCGTGCTTGAAGCGGATGTCATCGCACAGGAATCGAAAGGCGGCGGACCGTCTGTGTTCCGGAAGAAGATCCCAATACAAAGGGAAGGCCTGGCTGGCTTGCGTGCCGGGACCAACTTTGCCGCTGCCCGCATCAAGAAATTTCTCAAGGTAAGCCTGCCGGATTTGTTCGTGCAGAAGCTCATACAGCTGCGCCTCCTCTTTACGCCCCAAAATTGCGGCCAGTTCGCCAAGCGTCCGGGCACATGCGGCATACAGCGGCGTCACCATTGCCGGAGCCGGAGTGGCTTCCAGGGATTCATGGTCGCTGAGGCCGCGCGCGATAAGATTGTCGGGATTCGCCCGCGCCACCAAATCGAGCCAGCGGCGCGCGGTTTCAAATTGATCTTCAACCAACTGGCGATCGCCGTAATACTGATAAAGCTGGCGCAGCAATAGCGGATGCGCCATGGCCCAGCCGATGCCGCAGTAATGGATGCCGACCGATGGCGCGGTGTCCGTGAGCATCCCGTCAGGCAGGGCGCTGTCCTGCCAATCGCGCACCGCCTTGGCGTAGAACGTCGCCATGTCATAATTCATCATGAAGGCCTCGCTCGTGGCAGCAATGTCCCCGCCGTAACCAAACCGCTCCCGGTGCGGGCAATCCGACTGCACGCTGAACAGGTTGCTCAGAAACGTCCAATCGCACATCTCCTGGATGCGGTTGAACTGCTCGTTGGAACATTGAAACGATCCAGCCGGCTCGACGTCCGTATTGAGACGAAGCCCGGTGACATCCTTGAGCGAGGGCCTGTCCGGCAAACCGGTGATTTCGACATAACGAAATGCATGGAACGTGAAGCGCGGCGTGTAACTTTCCCGGCGATCCCCTTTGGCCACATAAGTGTCGCTCTGCCATGCGACCAACGGCGCGCCCGGTCCGCCAACGTTTTCTTGCTGGCCATTCGCGGCCTTGCGTGCGCCTTTGATCTGGCCCGCCACGCTGCTCATCGGGTTCAACGTGCCGTCGGCATTCAACAGTTCGCCGTAACGCAGCACAACTTTGGTCCCCGCCGGCGCGGATAATTGGACCTTCGCCCAGCCGGCAAAGTTCTGGCCGAAATCGAAAATAAAAACACCCGGCTTCGGCTCAGTAAGGTTGATCACTTTCAACTTCTTGCTGACTCGAATCGGTGGTTGGGACTGGGCCTGCAAGCGCCCAATCGGCTCGGTCGCAATGCCCGGCCGCCGCCAACTGGAATCATCGAAACCGGCGCGATCCCATCCAACCACTTCCCGCCGAGCGTCGTAAATTTCTCCGAGGTAAATGCTGTTAAAACGAAGCGGGCCGTCAGTCACTTTCCAACTCGGGTCACTGACCACGGCATCCTTGGTTCCGTCCGCGAATTCTATTTCCAGTCGCGCGATAAAGCGCGGCCGACCGACTGGCAAATGTTCCCGCAAATTCAGTTTTCCCCACATCCGCAAGGGCAACGGATTATACCAGCCATTGCCGAGCGTGACGCCGAGGCAGTTTGCGCCGCTCCGAAGTTGCCCCGTCACGTCGTAAGTGCTGTAGAGGGTCCGCTCAGAATATCGCGTCCATCCCGGGTCGAGAACACGATCACCCACCGGCCGGCCATTCAGGCTGGCCTCGTAGTAACCCAGACCACAGATGTGAAGCCGCGCCCGTGTAATCTTCTTCCTCACCGCAAATTCCCTGCGGAACAGTGGCGCCGGGTCCTCCTGATAAAAATCAGCATCCCTATTCGGGTTGCTTTTTCCGTCGTTCAACCACTGCGCCTGCCAGTCCGCCTCCGCAAGCAGTCCCATGGTCCACGCTGCGGGTTTGCTCCAGGCGGAAGGGCGGCCTGACCAATCCCAGACGCGCACCTTCCAGAACGCCTGCTGCGAGGATTTCAGGGGTGTTCCCTGGTAGGCGATGCCAACGGATTGGTTTGTCAGTATTTTTCCGCTGTCCCAAAGGTCGCCGTGGTTGCGGGCCAGTAGTTCGCGCGACGAAGCCGCGACGATCTGATAAGCGGTTTGCACCGCGTTGCGCTTCGGGCTTTCCAATCGCCATGAAA
>JBEGQI010000331.1:0-6275 GCA_041181065.1 Verrucomicrobiota bacterium
CGGTGCCGGTGCGGATGAACCACTGCGGCGCGGACCAGTTGCTGCCGCCGTCAGTGGACGTGAAGATAGTAGGGTTGTAATTCGTGTTGCGGCAAAAGTTGTAAATCTTGCCGGCTTCCGCGGAGAGCTGGAACGGGTTGGCGTAAGTGACGCCCGCTCCACTGCTGGAAATGATTTGCTCGGGAGCCCAGTCTGCCGGGGCGACGGGATTCGTTGTGACGGAGCGCCGGTAGGAAAAGGTGTTCGCCGTGCCGTGCCGTGAATATACGGCGAGCAGCGTCTTATCCTGCTTCACCAGGAGGCCGGGGTTGTCGTGGTCATCCACTTCGGTGAAGCCGGAGATCCAGAGGTTCGAACTGGCGCCCGTCGACAGGTTGAAGACGTTTAACGCCGACTTGCCGTCGGCCCGGACATAGCCGAGGTAAAGCTTCCCGTTCAGGAACAGCGCACGCGGATCGTTATACCAAGTCCACGCGCCGTCGCCGATGAGTGTGGCGAAATTAGTTTGTGCCAAAGAAGATTGCGCGCCGAACGCGAGCAACATGGAGAACAGGGCAGCAACGGATGGGAAGAAACGAAGGAGCTTCATTCGAAGAATCATTTTCAAGTGACTGGCGGAATTCTAACCCAGATCGAAGCGACTGTCGCTTACACGAAAGGCTAAAGAGAAGGGGGAGCCGCCCCTCAGCGGCTCCCCCTTCGAGCACCTAACCAACCCAAATTAAGGAGAGCGCAGGCGGAAGAAGATCGTCGGCTGTGTCTTGTCCAGCGGATAGCTGGTGTTCGTGATCGTCGTGCTGCCCGCCACGTCAAACCACTGATTCGTCTGCGGCTTGAGGCCAACGCTGCGGCTGTTGGTCTGCGTCTGGAGAACCCAGCCGAGGTGGTCCGCCGGCCAGGAGAGGTTCAACGTCGTGCCACCCGTCACGCTAGACGTAATATTTGTGGGATTGGTTGCCGGACCGCTGGCGACAGCGATAACGGCGATGGAACCATCCACCGCGAGGCGGTTCGTCCATGCAAGCCCTGCGCCAAGACCGTTGGTGATAATCAATGCACCTCCGCCCGTGACCGGGGCGCTGAACAGTTTGAATGAATTGCCTGCTGCAAGCGCGGGGCCGAGGTTCGATACGTTCACGAGGCCAGTGCCGCTGTTCGCGAGTGTGCCGCTGACCGTGATATAGTCGTTCGTGGGTGACACCGATTTGTTGACATCAATGTTCAGGCCGCCGGCGATGGACAGGTTGCCATTGATAGCCAGCGTGCCGATGCCGCCAACGCCCGGAGCCAGTGTTCCGCCCGCGCCAACGGTGACGTTGTCATTGATGGAGCCGGTTCCGCCCAGCACGCCGCCCACGACGCTGACTGCGCCTGTGCTGCTGATGCTGCCGGTGATCAGGAGTGTGCCGGCGTTCACCGTGGTGCTGTTTGTGTAAGTGTTCGCGGCGGACAGGGTCACCGTGCCCGATCCAACTTTGCTCACGCTGACCGGCGCAGTGTTGTCGCCGTTCAAGATGACGCCGGAGACAAGGGTGTCGCCCGTGCCGCCGAACTGATAGGTGCGGCCGTTCGTGCTGCCACCGATGTATTGGATGTTGTTCGCGACGGTCAACAATCCCGCGTCCGATTGGAACGGCAGGGTGCCGCCACCCACTTCCACTTGGACCACGCCGAGGAGCGAGTTGGTGCCCGCGAGGTTGTTGATCCACGCCACGCCGCTGTTGCGGCAGGACGCAATGAAACCTTGAATGATGCCAATTGGACCCGCAGTGCCATCCAACTGCAGCGTCGAACTACCGCCGTTGTTGTTGCCGGAGTAGATCGGTGAAGCCGCGGAGGCGATCGCGTTGCTGGTCGTAATGCGCAACGCACCGTCGTTCGCGGTGGTGCTGGTCGAATCGACGCGCAACGTGCCGCTGAAGGTGTTCGGGCCAGCGAGAACGAGCGTGCCCGGGCCGGACTTGGCCAACGTGCCGGAGCCGCTGATGTCGTTCGAGATGACGAGCGTCGCGCCGGATTCAACCCCGAAGCCGCCCGTCGTGCCCGTCACGGAGAACCCGACGTTACCGCCCACGAAGGAAATGTTCGTGGTGGCCGTCAACGTGCCGCCGCCGAGGGTGACCTGATTAGCCGTGAAGCTCGCAGGATTGCCGACCGTGGTGTCCACGATGCGAAGCGTGCCCGCGCTGAGTGTCGTAAGACCGGTGTAGTTGTTATTCGCTCCCAGCGTCCACGTGCCCGAACCGGTCTTGGTAATGCCACCGGTGCCGAGCGAAGTCGGGCCGGCCGTCGAACCGTTGCCGGGGCCGGTCAATTCAAGACTGTTGCCGCTGCCGGAAACGCCCGCAGCATTCGTGAGGTTGAGTGTCGCGCCGCCATCGACATTGAAGATCGAGTTGGCCACGAGCGTGATGCCGCCGCCAAGGGCTGAAACACCGCCGCCACCTTTGCGGAGCGCCGCGCCACCGAGCGTCAACGGTTCCGCTGCGACGTCGATATTCTGATCGATGTAGATTTGACCGGCGTTCGTGGCCACCGTGCCCGTCGCCGTGGAGCCGAACGCGAGCGGGTTGCGCGGGAAGACGAAGCCGTTTGTCACGAGCGTCAGGCCGGTGTAGCTGTTGCTGCCACCCAATTGCACGCCACCCGCGCTGATCTGCGAGAGGCTGCCGCTGCCGGTGATCTCCGAGTTCATCCCAACCGTGTCAGAATGATTGAAGACGAGCGCGCTGTTGTTGGTCACCGCCGAAGCTGACAGCGTGCCGGTAGTGGAGCCGTTGCCGACTTGAACCGAGCCTGCATTGATGACAGCGGGGCCAGCGTAAGTGTTGCTGACCGAGAGGATCAGCGTGCCGGAGCCACTCTTAGTCAAACCGCTGCTCGCTCCGAGGGGGCCGGTGCCTGCGAATTCAAAATCCTTCGTCGCGTTGACGGTCACGGATCCGGCGGTCATGTCGTTCAACAGATTGATCGCGGGTGTATTCGAACCGGTGCTGAAGGTGACGTTGTCGCCATCGTAGAAGTAATCGAGGCTTGCTCCACTGAGCCAGTTGGAATAGCTGCCGACATTGTCCCAGTAATTGTTGACGCCGTCGCCGAGCCAGGTGAGCGCGTGGGGCACGCCCGTGACGACTAGTTTCACCGCCTTGGCTGCCGTGTCATTAGTCAGACCGAAAGTATAACGCGGGTTGCTGGTGGTGACGGTGAGGTTCGCAACACCCGATGCGGTGGTGCCATAGCGGATAAGCGTGGTATATCCGACGGGCGGAACCGCGTTGTTGAAGTCGAGCGTAACGGAGGTTGCACCGTTCACGTTCAAAGCACCGGTCGCGGTGATGGTCGTGTTGGTGCCTGGCGCAAACGTAAAGTTCGCCGTTGCGCCGGTCTCGAATGACAGGCTGTTGCTGATGGTCAACACGCCGTTCGGATTGCCGGGGTTGATGGTGCCTTGCACATCGGTCGGACCTTTAATAATGCCGTTGCCAGTGAGGGTGGCGCCGGACACGTTGGTCACCGCGCCTGTGCCGAGCGAACCCGTAAGCACGAGCGTGCCGCCGTTGATCACGGTGGGGCCGGTGTAGGTATTGGCCGCAGTCAACGTCAGGGTGCCGCCACCGCTCTTATTCAAGCCACCGTCCGTAGCCGCGTCACCCGTGATGTCGCTGTGCAGGAGGGCCTGATTGATCGTCAGGTTCAAGCTGTTGTCATCGAGGATGAGGCCGCCATTGCGAATGTTGGCCCGTGTGAGTCCTTGCAGCCAGGTGGTGCTGGCAACGGTCGGCTTTACTGTGGAACCGTTGAAGTTGTTCGTGGCATTCACGCCGGTGCTGGAGGCGAAGTTAAGCGTGTTCACCGTGCCGCCGTTGAAGTTGGCCGTGCCGGTCGAACCCGTGAGACGCGCCGTGTTGAAGCCGCCGTTTGCATTCACAGTTGCAGTGCCGCTGACATTCAGCGTGCCCGTGCCCTGGCTGCCAACGCGGATGCCCGCCGCAGCCGTCAACGTCCCGCCGCTGATGTTGTAAACACCCACGCCACTTGCTGAAGGACCGCGGCCACCAATGCTGAAGAAACCGACGCCGGTATTCTGCTCCGTGACGGATCCGCCAGTCTGGTTGATCGTGCCGCTCGCGGTTGAACCCGCCGCATTGGCTGAACCGACGAAGAGACCGTTTGCAGTAACTGTGGCATTGTCCTGAACGTTGATTGTGCCAACGGAGGCGCCAAGGTCACCGGCGTTGAGGTCGGACGTCGTGGTCAACGTGCTGTTGCCTTGCATGGTCAGCGTGGCGTTGTCGTTCGTGTCCTGGCCAATGCTGACCCAAGTTGTCAGGTTCAAGCTCGCGCCATTATCGAGCACTAGCGTGCCGCGGTTACCGAAGACGTTACCGGTGAAGGTATGCGCGGTGTTCAAGGTCAACGCTCCAGTGCCGACCTTGTTGATGCCGCCCGTGCCGGTAATGATACCGCCGTAGGTGGTGCTCGCGTTGTTGGCGCCGATGTAGAGGCGGTTGGCGCCGAGATTCACGTTACCGCCGTTGACGCCGCCACCTGCGAGTGAACCGATGCCTTCGGTCGCTCCGAGGTTTAAAGCTACCGTGGCTGAATCAGCTAAACTGACCGCGCTCAAGTCGCCGATAGCCGTCGCGCTGGCATTGCTGAGCACACCCACACTGACCGCCGTCGGACCGCTGTAGGTGTTGACACCGCTCAATGTGAGAGTGCCGTTGCCGACCTTGGTGATGCCGCCGGCGCCGACCACCGTGCCGCTCACCGTGACCACTGAAGCACCGCTCGAAACATCGACGGTTGCACCGCCCGCATTCAGTGTCGCACCACGGTCCGTGCTGGAGGAAGCGCCGGTGAATCGCAGCGCACCACCGTTGAAGGATAGATTGGCCGAAGCGGAGGGTGAAGCGCCGAGCGGACCGGCCACGCCGCCATTGGGAAGGCTGTCCACAACCACAGTGCCTGCGTTGAGAGCGGAGACGCCGGTGTAGTTGTTCGTCGTGAGAATCGTCGTGGTGCCGGAACCGGAGTGGGTCAACGAACCCGCGCCGCTGATCTTGCCGGTGCCCGAGAGCGTGTAGCTACCCGTGGAGTTGAAGGTGGCTGAGGAAGGCGACGCCGTCACGTTCAAGACCGGCGAAGTGGCGAGACCGAGATCGGTGAAGCTCACGTTATCGCCGTCGAGGAAGATGTCATTCGTGCCAGCCAACGTATTGGTCCAGTTGAAGGAGGTGTTGATATCCCACGCGGGGGCAACGCCCGTCCAGAGCAAGTTGGCCGCGGAACCGGCGACGGTCAGCAATACGCGCTTCGGCGAACTTGCGGTGTCGTAAGTGACGGTGAACGTCTGGCGGGAGGGCGACGGCGCACCCGAGACAGTGAAGTTAGCCGCCGAGCCGTTGAGGGTGTTGGCGGTGAACAGAGTGTAGGTGCCGCTCGTGAGACCGCCGGGCGGCAGGCTCGCGAGATTGATGGTGGTGGTTCCGGTAGGCGTTAGTGTGCCGACCGCGACGGAGTCGTTGGTGCCGCTGGCGAAGTCGAACTTGACTGTCTCGCCGCCCACGAGCGTGAGCGTGTTGTTGATGGTAAGTTTGCCGACGGACGCCGCGCCGCCGGGAAGCAACTGAGAGCCGGCGGTGGTGGTCACGTTGCCGTTGATTGTGCCGTTGCCGCTGAGAGTCTGAAACGCGCCCAACGTGAAGCTGACGCCCGAGACGTCGAGCGTGCCGCCGCTGACGACGGTGATGTTCGTGGAGAGAATGGCGCCGCTGCCGGTGAGGGCGAGCGAGCCGTTGCTGACGGTGGTGTTGCCGGTGTAGGTGTTCGCGCCGGAAAGCGTCCAAGTGCTGGCGCCGGACTTGACGAGTGAAACAAGATTCGCCCCGTTTCCGATTACCCCCGTGATCTGGTTGCCCGTGCTGGTGCCGTCAAGCTGGAGCGTCTTGCTGCTGCTCACCGAGGTGATGCTGGGGATGGTGATGTCCGCCGTGGTGGGGTTGATGATGGTCGTGCCACCGCTGCCGCCGCTCAACGTCAGAGTGCTGGTGGTGATGCGCGGGTTGCCGCTGGAAACATTGGGACCTCTGGTGATGTTCATCTGCAGTGCTGGGGCGCCAGAACCGATGGATACCGTGCCGATGTTGTGGTTGATGCCCGCGCTACCGGTCTTGACGTCTGAAGCCAAGGTGAACACCACGCCGCTGCCTGCGGTAATCGCATTGGTAAAGTCCGCACCGTCTGTCGCATAATCCAAGGTGGCATTGGTGCTA
>JBEGQI010000332.1:0-20275 GCA_041181065.1 Verrucomicrobiota bacterium
AATTTCCATGTTCGATTGCCCGGAGCACAACCATACATCGCCGACCAATACATCCGATATGACTCGTTTCTGCCCGCCGGCTTTTTGGCGCACGAACAGCTCCTGCGGCTTGGCGCTCACGGCCAAAGGATCCAGTTTCACCTGCCAATTGCCCGACGCATCCGCCTGGGCCGACTTGGTCTGACCGGCAAATTCGACAACCACGTGCTCGCCCGGCGTCGCCCAGCCCCAGATGGGCACGGCGGCATCGCGTTGCAAAACCATGTGGTCCGTGAAGACGCTGGCCAACTGCAATTCGGCCGCCTGCAACGTCATGCCGGACGCGACCAGACTTGCAACAAGAACGAGGTGTTGGCGGAGGTCGGATAAATTCATTGTCTTGGTGGGGCGCTTTTCTTTCATGTGCAAACTGCTTCGAGGGTCTCACTCGCAGGCGAACGCTGTTGTTTCCCAGTGTGCGACTCAGCGGGCTTTTTACTTGATCGCCGTTCTCCTCGTCCGGCGGCCCGGCGGCAGCTTACGGCTTGGTGGCCGGGCTGCGACCTTGCGCGATGATTTCCTCCAGCAGTCGTTTCAATTCGAGAATGCGTTCCGGGTTAGCCGCGGCGACGTTCGTGGATTCGCTGAGGTCGGTGGCGAGATTCACGAGAAACGGTTTGCGGGCCTCCGCAGGTAGAGGTGTCTGGTTGGACTTGTTCGCGTCTTTGAAGCTGGGACGCGCCCCGCCTTCGGTAATCAATTTCCATTGGCCCCGCCGGATGGCGAGAGGAACCTTGCCCGCCACCCCGCCCACATGGGCCACAAACGTTTCGCGGCCCGGCTTGGCATGTGGCTGTCCCAGCAAAGCGGGCAGAACATTGCAACTGTCAATGGACGCACCCGGCGGAATTGTCTGTCCGGTGAGTGCAGCGAATGACGCCGTGAAATCCAACAACGTGACCAACTCATCGCAACTGGTCCCGGCGGGGATTCGTCCTGGCCAGCGCGCAATCATGGGCACGCGATGGCCGCCCTCAAACAGACTGCCCTTGTAGCCGCGCAAAGACCCGTTGCACGGATGCTCAAAGTTGCCGACGTCCTCGTAGCCGTCATCCATGATGCCGCCGTTGTCACTGCTGAAAATCACCAGGGTTTTGTCGGTCAGCTTGAGCCTGTCCAGCGTGGCCAGCATTGTGCCCACAGCTTCGTCGAGCTCCACGATGGCGTCGCCGCGCGTGCCGCATTGGCTTTTGCCGTGGTGACGTGGATTCGGCACGCGAGGCACGTGAATATTATGCGTGGCAACATAGAGAAAAAACGGTTTGTCCTTTTCACGCTCAACAAACTCGACCGCTTTCTTCGTGAACGTGTCGGCGAGATCCTCGTCCTTCCAGAGCGCGCTCTTACCGCCGGACATCCAGCCAATACGCCCGATGCCGTTGACGATGGTCATGTCATGGCCGTGCGTGCTCTTGAGCGTGAGCAGTTCCGGATCTTCCGCGCCCGTCGGCTCATCGCCAACCTTGCGCTGGTAACTGACCTTGATCGGGTCCGCTGGATCCAACCCGACGACACGGCGATTCTCAATGAAAACGGTTGGCACACGATCGCCGGTGGCGGCCATGATGAAGGAGTAGTCAAAGCCGAGATCCAAGGGACTTGGCTTGATGTCGCTGTTCCAGTCCGGCCCCCCTTCGTTGCCCAGGCCCAAATGCCATTTGCCAACAATGCCGGTTTTGTAACCCGCCTGCTTGAGCATGCCCGGCAGCGTGAACGTGCCCGGCTTGATGGTGATGGCCTCGTCGCCGGGCGCGATGTGCGAGCCTTCCGGCTGGCGCCAGGAATAACGGCCGGTGAGCAACGCACGGCGCGACGGGGTGCAAGTGGCGGCTGGCGCGTGTGCATCAGTGAAGCGGCGTCCCTCCCCCGCCAATCGATCCAAGTTCGGTGTTTGGACCAGCTTCGCCCCGTAACAAGAAAGGTCGCCATAGCCGATGTCATCCGCGAGGATGACGATGATGTTGGGCTTGTCGGATGCGGATGACACATCGGCGGCATGGAGTGCAATGGCCGCCAACGGAAACAGTAATCCCGCAGCGACCGCCTTGGATATTTTGGTTTTAATCATTTTATTCACGGGTAAACGAGCTCGATGCGGACGATCAGTGGCGAACCGCTGCTGCTTCACAATTCGCCAGCAGCACGGGATCGGTTAGTTTGGCCTGGCTTGGCCGCGCTTTTCCCGGGCGGCGGCGTCTTGGGCCAGACATTGCCCGCAACCGTCAGCCCCGCGACCGAGCTCGCTTCGATGAGCGGCCACGGACAATCTTCAAATCGGTTGTCGAGCACGGCGAGATTGCGATGCGCACCGGCGGGAAGCGGCTGGCCGTTGCCACCGTTGGCGAGAATCCGAATTGGCGTCTGACCGATTCCTGCGAAGGTGTTATTTTTCACGGTGACGTCGCTGGAACAGCCGGCTTCCATCCAGTGAAACTCCGGCGAGATGAGAACGCCGGCCATGCGGGATCTGGCGACGCGATTCCCCGTCACTTCACCCTGACTGGCCTTGATGAGAATACCGCGCGAGCGGTTGTCGCCAAAGTCGCAGTCCTTGATGAGAAAACCATTGCCTAGCCGCGACGCAGCGCAGACCGCCGAGCCGGGCGGCAATTGAACTTCGCGATCCAACACGAGGGAAAAAACCTTGGCATCCCGCTCGAATCGCCGACGGGTATTCTCGACGAGATTGATCTTCTTAAATAAAGCCTGCTCCGCCGCACTCAACGATTCCGTGACTGGCGTGAGACTCAACGTTTTGGCCGGCGGGAGCAGCCCTCCCTCGTAGGGCAAAAACTCGACGGGGTCGCCCGGAACAATCACCGGCTCATCGAAGGCTACAATCCGCAACGTGCGCTCCTGACTGCCGGCCACATAATAGTAACGACCATTGATGTTCACGCAGTCGTCACCCTGCCAGTGCGCGAAACATTCGATGATGGCCGGGCCTTTCACGGCGTTCTTGCTGTGGAAGGCGTCGGCGTTGAGAGAGCGCAGGCGGGCCGAGGCGCGCGACACCGGGTCATCTGAGGGGGCGCGGCGGTCAATGCGACAGCGGCGATAGGTAGAGCCGGTGCAGCCCACTTCCAAAAAGCCAAAAGTGGGCGACGCGTAGAGCGTCACGTCCTGCAACGTCAGGTTGGAACATTCGGTCAGCAGAACGGCGTGCGGCCCGCCGCGCTCCGGTGTGCTGTTGTTGGCGACCAGCAAATCGCCGACCTGCTCGGTGTCCATCTGCGGGCGGTAGCGATAATTCGTCGCCTTGGAAACCCGGTAACGGCGTGGCCCCGTGCGTTCGAAGTCACGCCAACCGTAATAACTCGCCCGCCGGAGTTCGCGGGTGGCGGGGTCAAAAATTTCAATCCGCTCCTCCAATCCGCCATCCGGATAACCGTCGAACAACTCGAACTCCATCCAGCGCTTCTCCGGCCCGAGCGCCACAATTTTTCCCTGCGTGAACGGCAGCGGATCGTAGTCAATGGTCAGCCCTTTCAAGGTGACGTTGGTGCAGCGGTCGAAACCAATTGCCTGCACCGTCGCGCCGCAAACCAGTTCCACGTTGGTCGCGATGATCACCACATTTTGCAGTCCCTGAAATCGCAGGTGACTGCCGTTCGCCGGCTGCAAGTGATGGCGTCCGGGCGGGATGACAATTTTCTGCTTTCCGGCCGCGAGTTCGCTGGTGACGAAGTCACGCAAGTCAAAGGACGGCGCGGTCAACTGCGTTTTGGATTCCGGCGGCGGGCCGCTGTCACCGTTTGCTTTGGCGGACGCCAGCAAGCCCCCGGCGAACAGCAAACAGCGCAAACAGGACTTGTAGGTAAACTTCATCCCGCGTCCAGTCTGTCAATTCGTCGCCTGCTCGGCCATCTGCAATTTTTTCCTGGAGTCCGCCTGCCGGGAAGTCACGACCGTGGGCGGCTCGACTTTGACATTGTCGGAATGGGTGATGTCGAACATCGGCTCTGGCTTACCCGTGCCCGCCGGATAATCCTGCGTGCGCTCCAGACGATTGTTCCGAAACGTCAGTCCGTCCACGGAATAGACGCAGAGCAACGGCAACGGACTGAACACGCGGAAAAGATTATCCTCAATCGTGATGTTGCGGTTGTAGCGCGAAGTGGGTTTGAACTCGTCCGCGATGCCGGATTTCACATCAATGCACGCCCTGCCCCAGACGCCATAGTTGCAATTGTCGAAGGTGTTGCCGCGAATCCCCCCCCTCTCCGCCAGTTTTCTCTGCTCATGGGCTTTTGATTTCTTGAGCAGATAAAAATAAATCGGCCCTTGTCAACCAAGGGCCGATTCATTCCTCACACACGAGAACTTGTCTCGCACCCACCTACATACTCCCTGGCAGTGCCGTCATTTTTTTATGACGGAAATTGGAAAATTCTGAAACAGAATACACTTTTCTAAAAAGTCGACAATACCCAGAAGTGGGTATTGCCGTGTGTTTGGGGATTCTGCTCTAATGTGCGGTTTTCGTTTCGTTTGAGTCTGATTTTTCGACTTTGTTTTTAGGCTTTACACTTTAGCCAGACTGCGAAGACCTTTGGGTCCGTATCCATGGTCGCAAGGAAGCTAATGAGTAAGCGATTTTTATTTTTGACCTGTCTGGTCAGCATCTTTGGATTCTGCGTGTTCCCGGCGCTGGCTTCGGCGGGGGGCGATATTTCAATGCCGGGCACTTCTCCATTTCACATCGACCTCTTTGGCAGGTGGTCCTACGCCACCGCTTTGGCTCCATATTACGTGTTGTTGGTTGTGCTGGCGGTGCGCTATCGCGTCATTCTGAAATTTGCGACGTGGAAATTTTTCTTCTTTGTCTCGGCGACTTTGTTTCTTGTTTTGGGCCTGTTGTTCGAATGGATTGCGGACATCCTGTATGTATGGACCTTTCCCGAGGGGCGCGACCTGTTCATGATCCGCGTGCCGATTTTCGGCTGGTTTACTGGGCACAAGATCCCGGTCTGCGAGTTCCTCTGGATTGTGGGAGTGGTGCCGTTATTTTATTATCTCTACCTGTGGGCGACGCTGGCTTTCTACGATATCATTTATGTCATCGACGAAAACGGCAACACCTACAAGAAGGAGGAACGGTGGGTCGGTCTGCATGAGCCGACCCGAATCCTGACGCGCAAGAAGGGGATGAAGGGGCGGCAACACGAAGAGGAACTGCTTGTGCGACAACCCGGCGTTGTGGCGCGGACGGCGAAGAAGTTCACCCATGCTAAGAAAAATTAACACCCCACTCTGGCCGACCAGCTGGTTCTCGCTGACCACGCCATTGAACTTGCTTCTTACTGGATTGAGCGTGGCTGCGGGAGTGGTGTTGTATCGACGCGGCTACACTTACGAAGGGGCAGCGTTGGTTTACATGCTGGGTGGGGTGATTTTTTCATGGCCCTATTACTCGGTGCGGTTCACTTGGCAGATGACTGCGCTGGTAATGTCCAGTTTTGTGCCCGTTAGCATTTGGGCGCAGAACAAGGCCGTTCAGTCTGGCTCTTGGTATTATCGGCCGCACGATGGTTACGCCCTGTGGATTACCGAACATGGCGAGGGATGGAAGGCGTGGACGCGGCATCTGTGGTTGGGAAATGACATGCCTGCGATGGAATACCTTTTCTACCCTCTGTTCTGCCTGTTTCAAATAACGATCTTTTCGCTCTACACGCACTTGCTCCCGGACCACTGGTTCGAAGAGCGGCAACCCAAGCTGAAGCTTGTCTTTCCCGTGGTAATTACCTTGGTGGTTGGAGCGTTCATCGCGATTTATTTCAAGTATCCCAATCCCAATTGCACTGATTATCTCTATTGGCTGGCCGGCGTGGGTTACGCCATCACCATTGCAGGATTTGCGATCAGCCGGAAATACCGGAACTACACGCAAACTCCGGCCTTTTGGATTTGGGCTGTCGGCATGGGCGGGGCGTTCATGTTTTGCTGGGAATTTTTCCACTGTTGCCTGAATCGAGATTGGATTTACAACCAGGCGAATACCTTTCCCTTTTTTATTTCCTATCAGGGGTGCGGCATTCCATTGAGCGAACTGCTTGGTTATTTGACGACCGCCACCACTTTCAAGGCTTTGATGCTGCTCCTGATTCTGCAATTTGGCCCCGTGTTGGTGAAGAAGCAGACACGTCATCCTTTTTGCGCACACGGTTAAAACTTAGAGACTATGCTCGCAACGTCTTACATCCGTATCGGCCTGCTGGCGGCTTTTGTTGTATTTGCCTGGGCAGAGACGTCGAAAAGTGCCGCCGCAACCGGTTCCACCAACATCCTCGACGAGCCTTTGGAGCGTTTGCTGGATGCGGAAATTAGCTCCGTATCCAAACACCCAGAGACGCTGGGGGGCGCGGCGTCCGCAATTTATTTGATGACCGGTGAAGAGGTGCAGCGCACCGGTTCCCGCCTTTTGGTGGACTCCCTGCGTTATGTGCCGGGCTTGGATGTTGCGCAGGTCAATTCCCACACCTGGGCGGTCAGTTCGCGCGGCTTCAACAATGAATACGCCACCAAACTGCTGGTGTTGATGGATGGACGGAGCGTTTACACCCCCTTAAGTGCCGGGGTTTACTGGGACACAACCGATCTGATGCTCGAAGACTTGGACCGCATTGAGATCATTCGCGGTCCGGGCGGAACGCTTTGGGGGGCCAATGCGGTGAATGGCGTCATCAATATCACCTCAAAGTCGGCCAGGGATACGTTGGGCTCGTTGGTGACGGGGGGCGGAGGCAACGAGGAACCCTTTTTTACCAGCGCCCGGTATGGCGGCAAGATTGGCCAGGACGCCTATTACCGGTTCTATGTGAAATATGACGAGCACGACGACACGGCTTTTTCTGATGGCAGTTCCGGAGGTGATCAATGGTCCATGTTCCGGACCGGATTCCGTATGGATTCCGGCACCATTGGTTCGGATTCGTTCACCTTGCAAGGCGACTTTTTCAACGGTCACCAAGACTGGTCCTACACACGTTCGATTGCTGCAGCTCCTTACTTCGATTCGCTGAATGATTCGGAACAAGTCTTGGGCGCCAATCTGTTGGGCCGGTGGACGCACCGCTTCCACAACGAATCCGAATTCACCGCCCAGACTTATTTCGACCACACCGATCGGGAGAGCAATCTACCGCGGGAGAAGCGCGACACTTTCGACCTTGATCTGCAACAGCAATTCTCACCGGTTGGCCGTAACGCCATCGTGGTCGGACTCGGCTATCGGGTGACCACGGACAGGATCGATGGGGATTTTGCCTACAGCTTCGTGCCGCGGGAGCGGACCTTGAATCTGTTCAGCGCCTTCGCACAGGATGAAATCGCCCTCGTTGACAAACGACTGCGCCTGACGCTCGGTTCGAAACTGGAGCATAACGATTTTACGGGCTTTGAGGTTCAGCCCGGAGTCCGGTTGGCGTGGACGCCGAGTGAACGTCAGACCGTCTGGGCCAGCATTGCGCGCGCGGTGCGCACACCTTCACGGGCAGAGGATGACGTGCGTATCAACCAGAGCCTGCCGCCGCCGGATTACCCGCCCGGGTCCACCATGTCGATTTGGGGAAATCGCAGCGGAGAATCGGAAAGCCTGATTGCATACGAATTGGGTTACCGCGCAGCTCTGTCCACCAATCTTTCTATTGATATCGCGTCATTTTATAACAGCTATGACGACCTTCGGAGCTTGGAATCGGGCCCGCCGCCGCCCGGTTCTCCCACCCCGCTGCTTTCACTCTACTCAGCCAACCAGCTCAAAGGCCAATCGTGGGGTGTTGAAGTGGCCGCAGATTGGGAAGCGGCTCCTGATTGGTGGCGGATACGGGCTGCCTACACCTTCTTTGGATTGGACCTTCAGCTTGCCTCGGGCGGCGCCGACACGAACACCATCCATTTGCTGGAAGGTAATGCCCCACGCCACCAGATCAGTCTTCAATCGCAGATGGAGCTTTCCTCCAGCGTGCAGCTTGATGCCGGCCTGCGTTTCGTGGACCGGTTGGAGCAGTCCGCAATTTCTGCCTACACGGCCCTTGACGTGCGCCTTGCTTGGCGGGTGAACAAGAACTTGGAGCTATCGATCGTCGGCCTCAATTTACTCGACCCGAGCCATCCCGAATATGCTTCGACACAGGTCATCACGCCACAGCGTGAAGTCCAGCGTAGCGTGTTCGCCAAGTTGTCATACCGCTTCTGAAACCGCACTTACCATATCGCGGTGCAGCGGTGCGGGCATATCCGGCCAGATGGGTGGCTTGCCTGCTTTCGTGCCTGCTCTTGCTGCTTGTGGCGGGCGAGTTGAACGCGCAGGAGTTGCGCGCCCGCGAGCCCCAGATCAAGGCTGCGTTCCTCTACAACTTTGCCAAGCTTGTTTATTGGCCAACCAACGCCTTTACACGCACCAATGCGCCATTCGTCATCGGGGTGCTGGGCAAGGATTCTGTCGCTGGAGCACTCGAAGGCGGTTTGACCGGCCGGGCCATTGATGGCCACCCGATTGTGATTGCCCGATATGAATCCGCTAAAGAAGCAACTAATTGCCACGTCCTCTTCATCAGTGATACCGAGCGACGAAATCTCGATACCATCATGCCGATCCTGTCTGGCCGGCCGATTTTGACGGTGAGTGACAGTCAGGGTTTTGTCGAATGGGGCGTCATCGAGCTTGTCCGTGCGGACAAGAATTTCAACTTTCGTATCAATCTTGAAACGGCCCAGCGCGCCGGGCTTCGGCTCAGTTCGCAATTGATACGACTGGATCGAAACCTGCGTTTGCCTGCTGCCAGCCAGACGAATGCACCGCCCGTCAAGCTGCGTTGATGCGATGTCCTTCTCCGTTACCCAGCAGATCAAATGGAAATTGACGCTCGTAATTCTCGGCACGAGTTCGGTGGTGCTGGTTCTTGGGACGCTCGCCTTTCAGTTTTACGACCGTGCCAGTTCCCGCGCCAACCTCCTGGCGCAAGTTGAGACCGTGGCCGAAATCACGGCGGACAACAATGCCTCTGCGGTCGCTTTCTTTTCGCTTTCGTCAGATGCGCGGGACACGCTTCGGGATGCGTTGAACGTCGTCTGCAATCGCAGTGAGATCGACATGGCGTGCTTCTACAGTGGCGATGGGGCATTGGTGGCAGCAGCGGGCACGAATCGGGTTTCCATTGCGGAAATCCCCTCGATGGCTCCCGGGGTGGACGAGCAATTCACCCCCGACCGTCTATTTGTCAAACGTCATGTCTCGCTGCGTGGTGAGACCGTCGGCACCATCATCGTGTGCGCCAACTTGAAACAACAGGTGGCCCGGTCGCGCACCTTCTTGTTGATCTCTTTGGCCTGCTTCGTCGTGATTTTGGGGCTCATCCTCCTGATCGCAACCCGCCTCCAGCGGTTGGTGTCTGATCCGATCGCCCGCCTCGCTAGGGCGGCGCAGCACATCACCACGCATCGCGATTACAGCGTTCGGGTCGAAAATCCAGCCAAGGATGAGGTCGGCTTTTTGGTCATGGCCTTCAACCAGATGCTTTCAGAAATTGAACGTCGCAATCATGAATTGAGTGACAGTGAAGAGCGATTGAAGCTTGCGCTGGCCGCATCACACATGGGTGTTTGGCAGTGGAACCTGATCACGGATGCCGTCTCTTGGTCTGACTACGAAACCAAAGTCTTCGGCGGCGCTGCGGCTGCACCCAATCTGGGGACGTTTCTGGAACGGGTTTATCCGGATGATGTCGTCACTGTCCGCGCTGCCTTGCAGCACTCTGTGGAAAACCGTTCGACGTTTCTTGCGGAGTATCGGATGGTGACACCCGACGGCCAGCCACGCTGGGTTGCGCATCACGGGCAGGTGCGTTGCGGCGAGGATGGCCGGCCAGCGGTCTTGGCGGGCATCATGCAGGATATCTCTGAACGGAAGCGCACTGAGGCCGAGCATCAGAAATTGATCGCCAAGTTGCTGAACGCCGAGGAGGAGGAGCGGCGCCGCATCGCCCGCGAATTGCATGACACCACGACGCAGCATCTCGCGGCGTTGAAATTGACCCTCACCTCGCTTTGGGGGAGCGACACTGGGAAGCCCGACGCCCATCTGGTTGCGGAGAGCCGGCGCTTGCTGGATCAGGCGTTGTCCGAGATCCGGACGTTGGCCTACATATTGCATCCGCCGGTATTGGAGGAATTCGGACTCATTGGCGCGCTGAAGGATTTTGCCAAGGGGGTATCGCGGCGCACTGGCGTCCGGGTCCTCGTTCACGCCGCGGAATTTCAAGGCCGTTTACCGCGCAACATCGAGTTGACGCTCTTTCGTGTGGTGCAGGAAAGTGTGGCCAACGCGGTTCGCCATTCTGGCAGCAAGGAAATCACCATCCGCTTGGCGCGCGATTTTGCTGAGGTCCGCGTGGAAGTTCAGGACTTCGGCAAGGGCTTCGCTGCGGATGTGCCATCCCTCCGTAGCTCCGGAGTCGGCATCGCCGCCATGCAAGAGCGCCTGGCGCTCGTCGGGGGGATGTTGAATGTCGAATCGGATTCTGAAGGAGTCACCGTGTTGGCATCGGCACCGCTTATCGAAGAACTCGCTGGCAATGCCGAGGTCCCTGAAGAAACATCGACCGAGATCCGATGAAAAAACTTCGTTTCATCATTGCCGACGATCACAGCATGGTTCGTCAGGGCGTCAAAAGCGTCATCGCCGCGCAACGCTCGTGGGATCTTTGCGGCGAGGCGGACAACGGCCGGAGCGCCGTCGAACTCGCTCGCCGGCTCAAGCCGGACATCGCCGTGCTGGATGTCACCATGCCCGAGTTGAATGGGCTTGATGCCCTGCGTCTGATCAAAGTCGAATCCCCCAAGACGAAAGTTCTGATTCTCACGATGCATGATTCTGAGGCGCTGGCGGAAGAGGTGCTGGAAGCGGGCGCGGGGGGAATCCTCCTCAAGAGCGATGCGGCGGAATTGCTGCCCAAGGCTGTGGCTGCGTTGGTTTCAGGACGGTCTTTTCTGACACCCAAGATCAATGGCGCGGCTCCGGTGACGGAGCCAGACGAGACGGAGGCTGGGCCACAGAAATTTCATTTCCGTTTGTCGCCACGTGAAAGGCAGATCGTTCAGATGCTTGCCGAAGGCAGAACCAACAAACAGACGGCTGATGCCCTCGGCATCACCACCAACACCGTCGAGACCCACCGCAAGAATATCCTCAACAAGATCCAAGCGCACAGCTCAGCTGATTTGGTGCGCTACGCCATCCGTCAGAAGCTCATCCCGCCCTAATCCGTCCCAATCCGTGTCCTCCGGCCAATACCCAGAAGTGGGTATATGCAGGGTCACCCCTATTTGATAATCTTCGCGCTGACTGGCTGTTTGGCAGCAAAAGCCGCGCGTGCGGCTTGGGGCGCCGACATGTTGTCGGTGTGTGGAGTGCGACAGTCCATTACAACTGGAGACAAATGGAAAAACTGGAGAGTCTGGTTGAGGACGCTGGGTCGGTGGCTGTTTCGTCGGCCCGCAAACCTGCGGATAATCACTTTTCTGAGCGATTGCTCAGATTTGGCGAAGTTTGTCGCCGTGTCGGACTTCCGCCGGTGACCTTGTCACCGCACTGTGCTCGGGCCGTCCTGCCTGCCCGGCTCGATGACCATGGCCCTGAACGTGAGGCCTTCCCGGATTTGGTCTGGTCCTTGCGCGGCGCCTTGTTTGGTCTGATTCCGTCCGTCCGGACAACCTCCGGAAACGCGGTGTGTCACCAGATCAAGTTTTGGACCAAGCCGTTGGTCGGCGAGCCAAAGTTGCAGCAGGTCAAAGCCATTCTTGAAACAGACTTGCGCGGCGAACGCCGCCTGCAGGTGATCCTGCCCGAGGAGCCAGACGTGATTTCACGCCCAACGGTGCTGGTGGTTGAAGACCATCTCGGTGTGGCCGAGGTGATTCAAATGCTTTTGGAACAAGCGGGATATCGGGTTCTCTGGTCAGCGAACGGATTGGAGGGATTATGCTTGGCGCAAAACCTGTCGTTGGCGGCGGCGGTGCTGGACGGCGATGTGCCGGGGATGGATGGGTTTGAAATCTGTCGTCGCTTGAAAGCCGACCGCTTTACGCGCGACTTGCCAGTGATATTCCTTTCAGGAAACCCCAATGCCCCACAGCGCGGGACCGTAGCGGGAGCTGACAAAGTATTGCTCAAGCCCAAGGGTGTCACCGAACTCGCTGCGAGTCTTGCTCAACTGCTGAAGCGGTGACGCGTTCAGTCGCGCTTTGCAGTTTACTCCGTGCCGCTTGTGCCTAACTTAACAGGCATCGCTGCGACCACGCCGGTTTGCGGCGGTTTGAATCATGTTTTCGCCGAAGCTGGAAGAATTCACGAGCCTGGCACAGCAGGGGAACCTTATCCCTGTCACGTGCCGGATCCTTGCCGATTTTGAAACACCGCTCTCCGCCTACCGCAAATTGCGCGGCCAGGGCGAATCCTTTCTGCTCGAATCCATCGAGGGTGGCGACACCGTCGGGCGCTTTTCATTCGTCGGCTGCAACCCGCGGTCCATCATCCGCCAGACGGGCGGCACCGTGGAGGTCATCGAGAACGGCAAGGCCACTGAGCGATTCACCGTCAGCCCGAACGCCGTCGATGGCGATCCCGCCATCGTTCGTGACGGACTCGTGGTCATCGAGCGCCTGATGAAGAAATTCAAGCCCGTCACCTATCCCGGTGTGCCGGGCTTCACTGGTGGCGCGGTCGGTTTCATCGGTTACGAATTCATCCACGACGTCGAGCCCATCGTCCCACGCCCGCCGAAGGACGACCTTGGAACGCCGGTCATGTATTTCCTCATCGCGGACGAAGTGCTCGTCTTCGATCGCGTCAGCCAGACCATCACCGTGGTCGTCAATGCCTCCGTGGACGGGCGCAATCCGCAGGAAGCCTACGAGGACGCCTGTGACGAGCTGGGTCGCCTGCTTTCATTGCTCGAGCAACCCACCGAACAACATCCCGTCGTCGTGCCGGGCGATGCGCCGTTCATGCCGTTCGAATCGAACGTCACGAAGGAGAAGTTCGTAGAGAACGTCGTCGCGTCGAAGCGCTACATCACCGGTGGCGACATCATCCAAGTCGTCGGCTCGCAACGCTTCTCCACGCCCGTGACCGCGTCACCGCTCGACATCTATCGCGCCGCGCGCACCATCAATCCGTCCCCCTATATGTTCCTGCTGGAACTGGAAGGCTTCTCGCTCGTCGGGGCTTCGCCGGAAATCCACGTCCAATCCGAGAACGGCAGCGCCGCCATCCGGCCGATAGCTGGCACCCGCCCGCGCGGCAAGACGCCTGAGCAAGACGCTGCGAACGCCACGGAACTGCTCGCCGATCCCAAGGAACGCGCCGAACACGTCATGTTGGTCGATCTCGCGCGCAACGACTTGGGCCGCGTCTGCGACTACGGTTCCGTGCAGGTGAAGGACCTGATGATCATCGAGCGCTACAGCCACGTCATGCACATCGTCTCGCATGTCGTCGGCAAACTCGCCGCTGACAAGACGCCCTATGACCTGATGCGCGCCACGTTCCCGGCGGGCACGCTCAGCGGCGCGCCGAAGATCCGCGCAATGCAGATCATCTCCGAGCTTGAAGGCACCGCGCGCGGCCCTTACGGCGGCTGCGTCGGCTATTACAGCTTCTGCGGCAATCTCGATTGCTGCATCACCATCCGCACCGCGCTCATCAAGGACGGCAAAGCCTACGTGCAGGCCGGCGGCGGCTGGGTCAACGATTCCGTGCCCGAATCAGAATTCCAGGAAACGGTCAACAAGAGCAAAGCGATGCTCAAGGCCGTGGCGATGGCGGAACATTTCTCCCGTTGATTCGCGGGAGAATTCCCCGTTTGCACCGCGCCGCCCGTTCCACTAATTTTCGCGCCCATGTTCGAGATCATCACGCCCCGTATCGCGACCGCCGACCAGAAGCTCAAGCATCTGCGGAGGTTTCTTTGACGTCCCCAAATTGAACCAACGGTTTGCGGAGTTGGAAGCCCAGATGGCGGGCGCCACGTTCTGGAACAATCAGGAGGCCGCCCAGAAGGTCATCAACGAATCCAACGACATCCGCGGCAAGATTGATCCGCTCACCCGCTTCGGCAAACAGCTCGAAGATCTGCAGGTCATGCTCGAACTCGCCGAGGCCGAGCCGCCGGAGGCGCAAATGAAGTTGCAGGCCGAGCTGGACGCGGACACGAACAAATTCCTCGCCGACATCGACGCCTTCGAGCTGCGCACGTTCCTCAACGGCAAGCTCGACAAGAACAACTGCATCTTCACCGTCAACGCCGGCGCGGGCGGCACCGAGGCGCAGGACTGGGCCGAGATGCTCTCGCGCATGTATGGCCGCTGGTTCGATTCGCGCGGCTGGAAATGGGAGATCACCGATGCTCTTGCCGGCGATTCTGCCGGGCTGAAGAGCGTCACCTTCCGCGTCGAAGGCGAATACGCCTACGGCTTCGCGAAGGCCGAGCGCGGCGTGCATCGCCTCGTCCGCATTTCGCCGTTCGATGCGAATAAACGCCGCCACACCAGCTTCTCGAGCGTGGACGTCATTGCGGAAATCAGCGACCTCCAGGAGAGCGACATCGTCATCCCGAAGAGCGAGATCCAGCGGGACACTTATCGCTCCGGCGGCAAAGGCGGTCAGAACGTGAATAAGGTTGAAACCGCCGTCCGCCTCACGCACATCCCCACCGGTCTCGTCGCCGCATCGCAGGCACAACGCAGCCAGGCGCAGAACGAAGCCACTGCGATGGCGATGCTCATCTCCAAACTCTACGCGATGAAGCTCGACGCCGCGAAAAGCGAGATGGACCGATTCTACGGCGACAAAGGCAGCATCTCGTGGGGCAACCAGATCCGCAGCTATGTTTTCCAGCCCTACCGCATGGTGAAGGACTTGCGCACCGGCGCCCAGACGAGTGATGTTCAAGCCGTGATGGACGGCGCGCTCGACATGTATGTGAACGCCTGGCTCCGCGCCGGCTGCCCGCTCAAGCGCATGCAGGGCTTGAAGGATGAAGAAGAATGATTTGCCACAGAGGCACAGAGAGCACCGAGAATGAGTCTAGAATTTCCGGAAGAACGCGACGCGCCCACTGAGAAGATCATCGGCTGCGCAATCGAAGTTCACCGGACGCTGGGGCCGGGATTATTGGAATCCACTTATGAATCCGCGCTCGGAATTGAATTTGAATTGGCCGGGCTTACATTCCAACGTCAGCTCGTCATCCCGGTAACATACAAGAATCGGCCGGCGGGCGAATACCGGTTGGACTTGGTGGTGGAGCGGTCGGTAATCGTTGAGGTAAAAAGCGTGGACAGGCTGGATGCCGTTTTCGAAGCGCAATTGCTGACCTATCTCAAAATCACCGGGCTGAAACGCGGGTTGCTGTTGAACTTCAACGCGCGCTTGATCAAAGACGGCATCAAGCGGTTTGTCCTTTAACTCTGTGTTCTCTGTGACTCTGTGGCCAACATCTTAGAAACAATCGTTGAACAGAAGCAGCGCGAAGTCGCTGAACTTCCCGCGCGCCTCATCGCTGCGGGCGACATTCGCGATGCGATGCTCGAACACGCCGAGCGCCGCGACTTCCTCGCCGCCCTGCGCACGCCGCGCCGCGGCAAAGTCGCGCTCATCGCCGAGGTGAAGAAGGCCTCGCCGTCCGCCGGAATCATTTGCAAGGACTTCGACCCCGTCCGCATCGCCATTGAATACGAGCAGGCGGGCGCGACGTGCCTCTCGGTGCTGACTGACGAGAAGTTTTTCCAGGGCGACCTCGAATATCTCCGCGACATCCGCGCCGCCGTGAAGCTGCCGTTGCTACGGAAGGATTTCATCATCGACGAACGCCAGATCCTCGAAGCTGCCGAATGGGGCGCGGACGCCATCCTGCTCATCGTCGCCATTCTTGATGACGCGCGGCTGAGGAAGTTCCATGACCTCGCCACCGAAGCAGGTTTGACCGTGCTCGTCGAAGTCCACGACGAAGCCGAACTCGTCCGCGCGCAAGCCATCGGCGCGCCGCTCATCGGCGTGAACAACCGCAACCTGAAATCCTTCAAGGTGGACCTCGCAAACACCGAGCACATCGCGGCGAAACTTTTCCCCTCCCAGCCCCCGGCCACCAGATTCAAAACCCTACTCGTCGCCGAGAGCGGTATTCACACGCGCAACGACGTGGCCCGACTCAGCCGTTGCGGCGCCGGCGCGATCCTTGTGGGCGAATCGCTCGTCCGTCAGGGCATCGAAGCAATCAGTGCAAAGGTGGACGAACTGCTGGGTTGAGCACAACTCAGCGAAGCTGTTCGTGGACCTTGACTATTTCGCTTAGGAAGATTCGGCGAATGGCGTCGTAGCCGCGTTCGTTTGGGTCTTCGAGATTCAAAAAATACCAGTAGTGGGGATCGTTGCTGCGATAGTGCGGTTGCCAGAATTGCGTGCTTGTCAGGCCGTGACCGAGGAAAGGCCCATGCAAGTCCACCAAGTGCACATGCTGGCACTTGGTGGCACACTTCCGAATGACTTCATTGTAGGCGGCATGGATGCGGACGGCATCTGGCCAGAGCGGCAGGCCAACGCTGCGGGCGTCGCCCGTTCCGTCGGTTGGATCGTAGATGTTTGCTAGGAAGATGTGACAACCGCCTGGGAAGGCACGGGTGATTTCGTCAAGGGTGCGCTCCATTCTTGCTTCGTAATTAGTGATCCACGGTTGAGCCTGCTCCCAAGTTGCGCCATACATGGCACCTTCTTTTGGTGGCAGACGACCATAGCTATGGATGAGATCATTTCCTCCAGTCGTCATTACCACGATGCCCAATGTGTTGGTGTAGCCGTGCGGCAGGCGTGGGATTTGTCGCGACTCGTGTTCTAGCGATGTGCTGCCGGAGACTGCGAGATTTGTAAACGAGAAGTTCGGAAATACTTGGCTGAGGTTTAGCCCTTGAACTTCTGGCCATTCCTCCGCTGGGTTTTTTACCAGCCGATCGAAGTAGGAGAAACCCTTGCGAGCGCCGAACCCAGCGGTCACGCTGTCGCCGATGCCTACGAGCAGAACGGGACGGGATGTCCAAGGTTTGCTAAATGGTTCGCTTGATATGCTTGGACCTGCTGGGCCGTTGCCTGTGGGGTGGGAGAAATAGAAGTGCCAGCACGCGACGCCCGCGAGCGCGAACAGCACCGCTGCAAGACCAGTCCAGATTAGCCACTTTCGTTTGAGGCGCATGTGAAGCTCATACGATGTTGGAATAGTGTCCAACCAAGGGCAAGAGCGCTCAAAAAACCATTTGCCACGATGCGCCCGTTACCTAAGCTGCGCGTCCCTGATTCGGAAAATCATCGCATGAAGACATTCAATATCGCAGCGCTGGCCGGCGACGGCATCGGACCCGAAGTGATGCGCGAGGCCATCAAGGTCTTGCGCGCCACGGAAAAGAAATTCGGCTTCACGCTGAACATCACCGAAGCGCCCGTCGGCTGGGCGGGCATCGACGCCGCAGGCAAGGCGCTGCCCGACGCGACACTCGCGTTGTGCAAGAAGTCGGATTCAATTCTCTTCGGCTCGGTCGGTCTGCCGGATCGCGATCCGACGATCCCCAAGGAAGAACGTCCCGAGCGCGCGGCGCTGCTGCGCATTCGCAAGGAGTTCGGCCTGTTCGCGAACCTGCGTCCGGTGCAATTGCCCAAGGCGCTGGCCCACGCGTGTCCGCTCCGTCCCGAGCGGCAGGGCGAAGGCATCGATATCCTCGTGGTGCGCGAACTGACGGGCGGCATGTATTTCGGCCAGCCGAAGAAGACCGAGGCGATTGACGGCGGCCATCGCGCCATCGACACGATGGTTTACACGACGCCGGAGATCGAGCGCATCGCGCATGTGTCGTTCCGTGCGGCGCAGTTGCGGCGCAAGAAGGTGACCAGCATCGACAAGGCGAACGTGCTCGAGAATGGCGTGCTCTGGCGCGACGTCGTGAGCCGCATCGGCAAGGAATATCCGGACGTGACGTTGGAACACATGTTCGTGGACAACGGCGCGATGCAACTCATGCTGCGCCCGACGCAGTTCGACGTGATGCTGTGCGAAAACATGTTCGGCGACATCCTCAGCGATGAAGCGGCGGCGTTGGCGGGCTCGCTCGGCATGTTGCCCAGCGCGAGCCTCGGCTCGACGAGCGGCGAGAAGACGTTCGGTTTCTACGAACCTGCCGGTGGCACCGCGCCGGACATCGCGGGCAAGAACCTCGCGAACCCCATCGCGCAAATCCTCTCCACCGCGTTGATGCTGCGGCATAGCTTTGCCTTGAATGACGCGGCAGCCGCCATCGAAGCGGCGGTGGGCAAGGCGATCAACGCCGGCAACCGCACGGGCGACATCTTCAGCGCGAGCGAAACGGGTGCGAAGAAGGTCGGCACCTTGCAGATGGGCGACGCCATCGCAGCGGCGATCTAAACGATAGGCTCTACCAAAGCAGAACGGGGCGATGTTGAAGCATCGCCCCGTTTTTGTATTCGGACTCAGGCGATCCGCGGCAAATGCGGCGGCAGCACTGGATTCAAACCGCGCCTCCGCATGCGGGTGAAGACGAACAGATTGAAGAAGTGCATGCAGCCGAGCACGAGCAGCACGAGCCCGACCTTGGTGCTCAAGCTTTCGAGCGCTTGCTGGGCGTCGTCCGCAGCCACCCCGTATTTCAATGCCAGCGTCACGTAGCCGACATTGATGAGATAGAAGCCGACCACAAGGAGGTGGTTGACGCTGTCCGCCAACTCAGTGTTCCCCCGGAAGCAATCCACAAGGAAGATGCGGCCGTTCCGGTGCAGTGTGCGTGCCACCCAGACGGTCAGGGCAACGCTGATGGCGAGGTAAACCAGATGGGTCCATACGGTGAGTGTCATAATGTGCCTTTCGTTGTCAGTTATTAATTACCGCAATGTCTGTCACGACAGAAATATCAGACATAAAGGCTTTGTTGGCAAGTGTTATTTCTGGCGGGTGGCTGTGAACGGGCTTGGGGCAGTCTCAAGCGGCGGGTGGTTACTTGGTCTTGCGCGGGGGTGCGGCGGGTTCCAAGGCGGAGAGTTTTTCGCCCAGCCAGGCAGCGAACTGGTTGGCGCGCTCCTGATCGGACCAATCGGTGAGCTTCTCGCCATGGCTACCGCGGCGTTTCAGAGTGACAGCATAACTGTAGGTGGTGCCGCCTTTGCTGCCGCGCCGTTCGATGGTCTCGACGTTCACATCGGTGATGTCAGTCGCGGGCAATGTCTGGACTTCCTTGCGGCCAAACGTTGCCGGCAGCCGCACGGTTTGCGCGTCCGGATCGAGGACAAGATCAGTGAGGCCGCGCCGTTGTTTGCTCCATTGCCACAAGCCGACGCCCATCCCCGCTCCCAACACCAGCGCCCAGACGAGCAACATCAAGCGGGCGCCCGGGCTGCCGCCGGTGGGAATCATCACCAGAAAGATGCTCGCGAACGAAGCGCCGCCGACCGTCGCGGCGCCCGAGACCACAGGTGAGTAACGGGGTAAACGGATGTGGAGCCGGCGTTCTTGTTGGAAGCTTTGGGCGCTAGCCGGATCGCCGGGACGAATCTTTCGCCAAAGCCAGTTCACCGGCACGGACCAAATGCCGAGCATGACCAAGTTGAACGGCATCAGGAAGAGCGGCATGAACAGGTCGCTGCCGCGAAGCTCGATGGAGAGCGCGGAGTCCGAGGGATTCTTCGGGTCATAGTGGACCGTGGTGGTCGCACCCACGGGGCGCTCCTGCACCGCGACGTAGGCGCTGGCCGAATCGGACGAGGAGGAAAACCCGCCGTAGCGAAACGTTTTGCCCTCGAACCGCTGGCCATTGACTTCGTAAGTGTATTCGATCTTCGTGCCGTAGGTGGTGCCACCTTTGTTCCCACGGTGCTGGGTCACTTCGCTGTGCGTGACCGTTCCGGAAGTGGTGACAAAACTCTGCGCGCGGATTTGGTGATAGTAGCCGTTCGCAATGATGACATCGAACGACCCGGTGATGCCGCTCCAGAAGAGGCCGAAGATGCAGAGGAAGACGACGTTGGTTCCTTTGAACATGGCGCAACAGCGGTGAACTTAGCCGGGTGGCCAGGCGAGCTTGCGTCCGGCGAGTAGATGGAAATGCAGGTGCGGCACTTCTTGACCGGCGTCGCGGCCGTTGTTCAACACAAGCCGATAACCGCCGGCGGTGAGGCCGAGTT
>JBEGQI010000333.1:0-3522 GCA_041181065.1 Verrucomicrobiota bacterium
CAGTGCCGCCAGCGCGGACTGGGCGGACTTCGTGATCAACGGCGGCACGGTGACGGCGACCAATGGCGTGGATGGCTCGGTGAATACTGTGGCGACATTCCAGTTGGATTTGAACGGCGGCGCGCTTTACACGCCGTTCATCAAGGTGGCGGACCGGGAATTTGGCAACGGCAACAATTCCTGGTTGAACTTCAACGGCACGGTGGTGCATCCGACCGTGAGCACAAATAATTTCATCACGCTTTACGGTGGTAATCAAAATACCTACGTATGGAACGGCGGTGCCGTTTTCAGCACGGATGGCTATAACATCGGTATCGGCGTCAATCTGCTGGCCAACGGCAGCGGCGGATTGACGAAGTCAGGGCAGGGGACGCTGACGCTCTCTGGAACGAATAGTTATGTCGGGACGACTCGCGTTCAAGGCGGTGTGCTGTCACTCGCCAATTCGTCGTCGCTGCCAACCTTCGGTCTGGTTGATATCACCAACGGCGCAATCATGAATCTGAACTTCACGGGTAGCATCGTATTGGGCGGCCTGCGGTTGAATGGCGTGACCCAGCCATCGGGCGTTTATAGCGCCGCCACGCAACCGG
Organism: Verrucomicrobiota bacterium; assembly: GCA_041181065.1. Lineage (GTDB taxonomy): Bacteria > Verrucomicrobiota > Verrucomicrobiia > Limisphaerales > DSYF01 > DSYF01. The sequence goes on from JBEGQI010000333.1 coordinate 597, forward strand.
CATTTTTCACCGGCGCGGGACAGTTGATTATTCCGACATTGGCCACCAATGCGCTGGCCGGTTCGCCGAACGACGGCCTCGCCAATTTTCGCCGGATGAAATACGGCTTCTTCGTTCACTACGTTTGGGGCGGCAGCGCCTACACCGTGACGGTCAACGCCGATGGCAGTCGCCCAGCCGGACTGGATGATCTGGCCAATCGTTTCGACGCCCAGGGATTTGCCGATGACCTCGCCCAAATGCAGGTTGAATACGTCATCTTCACCGCCTGGCACGCCAACATCAATTGTCTGTGGCCGAGCGCCGCCATGAACAACTGGCTGACCAACCACACTTCGCATCGTGATCTGCTCGGCGACATTATTGATGCGGTGAAGGCAAAGGGAATCCGGGTTCTTCTCTACACGCATCCTCGCGACGGACATGACTTGAGCCAGCCCGATCAAGTCGCCACCGGCTGGGGCGGGCCGGGCAGCGGTGCAGACCCGGACTGGAATCTTTTCAATCGCCAGAAGTGGAACGATTTCATGAACGACATCTACGGTGACCTGGTGAACCGCTATGGCAGTCGCATTGACGGACTTTATCTGGATGAAGGAAGCGCATCCGCGAACAGCTACTCGGTCGTGGACTATCCGCGTTTGCGGCAGACGATCAAAAGCCGCAACCCGGACTTGATCATGATCCAGAACAACTACGGCAACCTCTACAGTTGCGACGTTGGCGACCAGGAAATTTATGGCGGGCATTACGGCGGTGCTTACGATCCGGGATCAGACGCCAATGGCTGGGCCGCCAGCGCGAATCCGATGTCCATGGTCATCGGCAGCATTTTCTGGGCGTCGCAGTCGGTTGGCACTTGGGTCGTTCCATATAATGCGACCGCAATGTTCCGCATGACGGTGCTGCGCGCCGGCGTCAATTCCAATACCGGCGGCGGAGTTAATTGGGCTGCTGGTCCCTATCCGGGCGGTGGTTGGGAGACCGGTGTGCTTCCCATCATGAAGCAGGTCGGCGCTTACATCCAACCGATCCGCCGCTCCATCTGCAACACCTTGCCGAGTCAGTCGTGGATCACGCCGGCCAACGCCACCATCAACAGTCTTGCCAATGGCATCGTCGCCACGCGCTCGCCGGATGACGGCACCGAATTCGTCCATGTGCTGACCGCGCCAGCCACCAACACGATCACACTTCCCGCTCCGGCAGATGGCCGGGGCTATGCCTCTGCCTCACTGCTGGCCAATGGACATCCGGTGACGCTCGTTCGCAACGTCGACAGCTCGATTACTCTGACATTGTCGGCGGGAGACAGTTGGGATGCGAATGACACGGTTATCGCCCTCGCGCCTGTGAACGTCGCCTGGAATGGCAACGACGGAACGCTCGGCTCAGGCACTGGCCTCTGGTCCACGGCGGTGGACAATTTCACCGGCGGCGCGCCCGTAACGACGCGCTTCCGTAGTGGCGACAATTTAAATTTTTCCAGCGCCGGTGCCGCGAGTGTTTATTGCCAGAGCAATTGGTCAGTGGGCGACCAGTCCTTCGCCGGGAAGAACTACGACATCTATCCCAAGAATTCGCCCGTGATGACTCTGGCTACCGGACGCATCAATGTAACCAACGGCATCACGGCCACGTTTAATCAAAATGGCAGCGGCGGCCAACTGACAATCGCCGGCTCGGCCGGATTGCAAAAAACCGGCGACGGCAATTTGGTTTTGAATTTGCCGACCGCCTACACCGGCAGCACGGTTCTTCAAGGCGGCAACTTGAGCTTTGCGAGCGGCGGGCTGGGCAACGGAGGCAACATTGTTTTCCAAAGCGGCACGCTCGCGTATCTCGCTGGAAACACCGACGATATTTCCGCGCGGATTCATCACTGTCAATCGCCCATAACCATTGATACCGGCGGCAACAATGTTCTCTTCGCCACACCGCTGAGTTCCGACAACTCAGCTGGTCTGACCAAACTGGGCGCGGGCACCTTGAGCCTGGCGGGCGGCGCACCGAGTTTGAGTGGCCCGGTAACCGTGGGCGGCGGCGCTTTGAAACTGGATCCCGGAACAACGGGGGCAGTGACCATCACCAACAACGGATTTGAAAGTCCCGTCTACGCTGCTGGTGGATATAGTTACAATCCCACGAACACTGGATGGACTTTTAATTCGTCCAGCGGCACAGCGCGCAATGGTTCTCCGTGGGTGAACAGCGCGCCCGAAGGAATTCAAGCTGCCTTCATCCAAAATGCCGGCAGCATGAGTCGCACGCTCAACGTTCCTGTCGCGGGGGCTTACGTGCTCTCGTTTCAGGCGGCAAATCGTCCGGGGTATGTGTCTTGCGGCCTGACGATCACCGTGGACAACAAAACAATTCTCAACTTGTCGCCGGGGCAAATCGGCCAGGGCAGCGATTTCAACCTCTTCCAAAGTCCCGCGATCACCCTGCCCGCCGGAAATCACAGTCTGGTATTTCAGGGGCTTCAGAACGGCGCGGACTCGGACACGATCATTGACGCGGTTTCCCTGACAGGCGTCGGGCCGGGAATTCTGCCTGCCGGCACGGCGTTGCAACTCACCGGGCCGGGCGCGGCGTTTGTTTCCGGCGCGGGTTCGCAGGCGCTGACTTCGCTCGCGGGCGCGGCGAACACGCAGATTCTTTTGACGAACACCGCGCTGATCATCAGCAGCAACGATCCGGTCGCGGTCTTCGCTGGCAACATCGCGGGCACGGGCAGTGTGACGGTCAACGGCACGTTGCGTCTCGTTGGCAATGCGCAGCTCTCGTTCAACGGCGGCTTCACCAACAACGGCGTGCTGGATCTCCTGACGTGGAACGGAACACTGCCGCCCGGCTTTGTGAACAACGGTGTCGTGATCAGCCGAAGCAACGCCGTCATCACTTCTTGCGCGAAGGTGGAATACAA
>JBEGQI010000334.1:0-3387 GCA_041181065.1 Verrucomicrobiota bacterium
CACCTCGTATCCGTCCGCGGGCGTCACCATCTCGCTGACCGACGCGCTGATTTCACCGTTCAACGCGACCTTCATCGTGGACGGCGTGACATTCAGCCGCTCCAACACCGCCGCGCTGATGGCCCGCATTTCCATCAGCCGTTACCTCCAGAACTCCGTGCCGTAACGCGATGCAATGGCGACGACCAGCAACTACTTCGATGCGGCTTATCCTGAGCCTTGGCAGGTGCTGGGCGTCAACCTGAAGCCTTTCTCGCTCGGCCATTACGTCAAGCTGTATCGCCTCGGCTGCGCCTTCGTGGGCGATGAAGTCAAGCCCGCCACGCTTGGGGATTTGCTCTTGGGCGTGGCGGTTTGCTCGATGGACAGCCACCCTGACCCGGCCAAGGATCAGTTCTGGCAATGGCTCAACAACGACAAGCATCGCGGGTGGCGGCGTGTTGTTGCCTGGTTCTGCAAAAAGACGCCCACCCCGGCAGAAATCGACATGGCGAAGTTTGGCCGTCAAATCGGCATGTTTAACTTCGTTGAAAAGGCAAGGTTGTTCGCGCAATACATCGAAGCGCACAGCAAGTCTCCAGCTTACTGGGAAACCAATTCCAATCAAAGCCAGAATGGCGCGGGCGGCCACTGGTCGCAAAGCGTCCTGCATGTGTTGGTTTCCAAGTGTGGCTACAGTTCCGAAGAGGCCCACAACATCCCGCTGTCCAAGGCTCTGGCTGACTTCTTCAAGCACGCGGAGAACGAGGGCGCGGTCAGGCTTATGACCCAAGAGGAAAGGAACGCGCTTGGCCTTTAGAGTTCAAGGCGAACTGGCGATGGACGGCAGCAAGTTCTTTGCTGTGATGAACCGCGCACAGGGCGCGGTTGTCGGTTTCGCACGGGGCGCCGTTGCCTCTGTTGGGACAAGGCTGGCGGCTGCGTTTTCCATAGGGGCGGTCAGCATGTTCAGCAAAAGCGTTATCGACCTTGCCAGCAGGTTGCGCGATTCAGCGACTCAGCTTGGCGTCAATGTCGAATGGCTTCAGAAGATGAGCAACGGCGCCAAGCTGGCCGGCGCCGATGTGGACGATCTGTCCAGCTTCATCTTCAACTTGAACAAGTCCCGGCTGGAGGCCGTGCAAGACCCGAAGGGGAAGGCAGCGGTGGCGTTCCAGTCGATGGGCATAGGGCAGGACAAAATCAAAAATCTTTCCACTCAGGAGTTTGTCGATTCCGTGGTCCGCTCCTTTCGAGACGGAATGACCACCGAAGGGCAGCAGGCGCTGTTTGAGGTTGGTGGCAAGTCTGCTCGGGCGTTGACCGAGGCCGTTGCGACCCAGTTTGAAAACGACCTTCCGGTCATTCAGGAACAAGTGATCGACGCGCTTGAGGATCTCGGCGACAGGTTTGAAGCATTCTCGCTGCGGCTGAAAATAGGCGCGGCACCACTGATTGTTTCCGCTCTTGAAATTGTAAACAAAGCAATCACCGGGCTGCGCGTTTCGTTGGCGTGGGTTAGTGCGCTTCTAAAGGAGACATTCACTGGCGGGTTTAGCGGGGCAATGCCCAGGGCGATGGCTGCCGCCGATGCGGCAGCCGCAGAGGCCGCAGCCAAAGATGCGCTTGAGCGAAACGAAAGCGTTGTTGCAGCCGAAAACAGAAAGAAGAACCGTCAAAGATGGGAGCTGGCGGCGCCAGATTTTGGCGAGCTGGTAAAACCGCCCAAACAATCAGCAAAAAAAACCGCCTCCGATTCACTTGTCTCCGTGGGTAATTTTCTGGGCGCATCCATGCGCGACGTGATCGCGGACCAAGCTCTGCGCGTTGCCCGCGATCAGTTGAGTGTGCTGCGTTCAATCGACGGCAAGATGAAGCCCGGAACCGGCGCGACAGGATTCCCGGCGTGATGATATGAACCAAGTTTCCTTAACCTCAATCGTTCAAGGCTCAATCGAGCGCGGATGGGACCGGAAGAGCGGGCACTTCACCGTGATTCCGTGGACGGGCACGCAGGCGCAGGTTGAAGCCAAGCGCATCGAGTTGGTCAACTCCGGCGCCTACACGTCCGTGGATGTTCGACAGATTGGCGGAGGTGTGTGGGAGGTGAAGGGCCGAACGGACTCACAGACTGACGGCAACAACAATCCGCAGCCGCAGTTGAGCGTGGTGGATACATGGGAGCTGACGGCGAACCGGGTGGAGAAAGACATCCTTGATTCTTCCGTCACCTCAGACCTGGGCATCGCGGACGCGGATATCAAAAAGCTGCGCGACTATCTGGAGGGCAAAAAGGCTTTTGACACAGACGCATGGGACGGAGGCGGCGGCAACGCACAAAGCCTATACGTGTTGATGAAGAACGGCGTGAAATCGTTCACCGTCAGCCAGCCGGTGCTGCGAAAGACACAGAGCGTTTCCAGCGGATATGTGCTGGGCAACAGTCTGACCAATGTCGAGGCCATCTACACCACGGCCTCGCTCCGCTCATCTGAGGCTATCCCGGCCAGCATTTCCAATAACCTGCCGAACTCATCCACCGTGACCTACAACGGCCTGTCGTTCCGTTATGGGTGGCTCAAGCATTACCCGACCATCACCGACGCCGTGGATGCCCGCATCCAGCTCCAGCAGGAGTTTGAGTGGGGGCTGTGGGCAACGCTGCTTTACAACACCGCATGATTTGGCCAACCGAACCAGACACCAGCAATCCCATAGCGGCTTGGTGCAGGAAGCTGCTTCGGGCGTGCCTCGCTTCGGAGATCAAGCCCGGTGTCGGCTATCGTGTGTCCCGCACAGCGATGGGCACCACGTTGGAAATCCTGCCAGCCGGGGCGCGGGTGGTGTATGTGAAGTGCTGTCTGGCTGAGGGGTCGAACGCTTACCTGCCGGTGCTGGTGCGAGGCGCGGCCTATACGGCCAACGCCGGGACAACGACGGACCTGACCGTTACGGCGGGCAATGTGCCGGATGGAGCGGTGGTTTTGGAGTAATCGTTGACGCATCGCGATAATTGATGCGCCATCTCTTTTTCCTGTTCGCCGCGTTGACGGCATCGGCTGCTACGGTTGAGATCAACCTGCGCGACTTCGCGGGCGCGAGCCTCAACAGCCAGGTCACCATCACCAACACCAGCAATCCCGTGTTTGGCGGCTCAAATGTTTACACGCTGCCCGCCCAAAAGTATCAGCCGCGCAACGGCCAGGTGACGGCAACGCTGCACGCTGGCGGCTACAAGGCGCTGGTTGGGCCGTATTCCATAGCCTTCAATGTTCCCGACGATACGAACACCTACACGCTCTCACAGGTGGCCACCAACGGCAGCACGATAACAGCCGTCGCCAGCGTCTGGTATCCATCCTCCAACCCCTCCAACTACGTCACGGCCAGCATCACCAACGGGCTGGG
>JBEGQI010000335.1:0-17748 GCA_041181065.1 Verrucomicrobiota bacterium
CCGCCAGACGCTTTTGCTGTTCCTGCCGCAAAGCGACCCGCTCGTTCTCAGCCGCGCTGCGCAAGGCATCGATTTCTTGTGTGAGTTGGGAAACGCGCTCAGACCAGGCGTTCTGTCGCAACTGGACCAGGCGCTCGACTTCGGACTTCTGCAAGTCGCGCAAAGCATCCTTCTCGGCCAAGGCGCGATTCAGGGAGTCGGTCGTATCAGCGAGCTTTTCCACCCATTCAGACTCGAGACGTTTCAGTGCGTCTGCGTGTTTGGCTCCAGCATCAGCCAGCGCTTGGTTGGCTGCCTGCAATTCGCCGTCCTTGGCCGCCAAAGCGTGCGCAGCTGCGGCCTTTTCGGCAGCTAGGGCACGGTCGCGCGTCGTGATGGCCGCGGTGGCTTCACGAGCGAGTCGCTCGGCCCGGAGAATCTTGACCCGACCAGCGCGTTTGTAGAGCCAGTGCAAGCCGCGCCCCAAAAATCCGAGGCGATGCGGCGGGCGTGTCTTCTCAGGATGGAACAAGGTGGAAAACCCAATCTCGACCATCAACGTCGGGAGGAACGCCACGATAAAGGCGAGCGCTGGATAGACCCAGACACGCACCATGCTGATCTGGTCCGTGTAAAGGTCGCCGCGCTCCTTCGCACTGGCGGTGACAGAAACCGGACGCTGTCCGAAGATCAGCCCGCGCACGATCTCAACGGTGGTCGCAATACGGTGAACCTGGGTGTTCTTGATGGCGGACTCACGCGCCTCATAAAAACCATTAGCACGCTTACGGGCGGCATCCGCCTCTTCACGGATGGAATCCGTCTTTTGAGCCGCGGACTCATAGTCCTGTTCGATGCCCTTCTGCTCCGCCGCCCACTGCTGCGTCATGGCAGCAAGTGAAGCGGTCAACTCATCACGTTTCTGGTCGCTCGCATCACGTTTCGTGGTCGAGCGTCGGTCAAATTCCTCGCGCAAACGACGGGCATCATCGCTGACTTGAGCGACGCGGTCACGACGGCGCGTGTTCACGGAAGCCAATTCAGCTTCCTTGGCCTTGATCTGCGTGTCGAGTTCCGCGATCACCGTCGGTTTAAGCAGCTTGTTGACCTCGCGTTCGGGCGGAACCCCAGGGCTGACCGGTTCCTTCATCAACTGGCGCTTGAAGACATTTGCGTTCTCATACTCGGACTTGGCCTTGTCGTAGGCTGACTTGATGTTCGTGTAGAGCGCCATCTTCTGCTTGTATTCGTTCTCGATGCGCGCCTCCTCCGCGTTCCATTCGGTGGCCCGAGACAGTTCCTTCTCCCGACGAGCACGTAAATCGGCGAGCGACTTGGTGAGTTGGTCGGTGTCGGCGTCGAACTGCTTGATGATTGCAGCCTGACGCGCCTCGACCTCGGACAACTCCTTGCGTTGATAATCGGTCAAAGTGATCGCGTCCTGACGAGATTCCTGATTCCGCTTGAGCGACTCCTCGATCTCGGCCTTGGTCTTGGCCTTCTTTTCCGCGAGCTCAGCCAACTTGCGATCGCGGTCTGCCTTCTTTTGCTCGATGGCTTTCAGCTCGCCATTCAACTGGGCAATTTTGATTTCTTCAGCCGACGCCTTTTCGAGGTATTGGCTCGCGGGCGTCATCGCCACTCCCATTTCATAAACCGCCATGTCCTTGACGAGTTGAAACGTCAGGACGCAGATCAATGGCAGGCCGAACGCAACCATGAAGCCCTTCTGCCAACCTGTGCGGGAGGCCGTCCAAACGGCGAGCGGCAACTTGAGCAACTCAACCGCAAGAATCGTCGCACCAATCGGCCCGATGCCAAAGAACGTCACCCCCATGCCATTCGGCAGGCAGACGACTTGTTGATACTTCCAGCCAGTGGCGAGGATGACAAACTCGGTCAACGTCGCCATGACGATGAGCGGCAATGTGAAATATGAAATGCGTTTGCTCTTCAGGCGTTGCCAAAGAGTGGCGGCAAACGACTTGAAATTTGTTTCGCGCGCGGGGCTTTCCTCGTTGTGCGCGGTGCTGTTATTCATGTTTTCAACTTTCTCTAAACCAACAATGAAGTGCACGTCATGCAGCTTGCGTGCCAGCGCGAATCAGGAGTGGATTCTGGCGAATCTGAAAGCCTGCCCAAGAATCGTTCAACGATTGCCATCGACAAAACACTACCGGCATCGCGTTCACGTGGGTGATTCAACCTCGCTCACAGCTGCCTGCGTGAAGTTGGTGCATGCATGTCCGCAATCGAGACGCGAAGCAAACTTGCAAAGGTCTCCCCCATTCCGTGAACCCCGGCAATATATCCGGGAACATTCCGGGGCAAGAATAGGAGCCCGCCTGATTTCGCTGGAGCTGGCGCAGTATGATGATGACAGCGTGGCAACGTTAAAACCCGAGTTCCTGAACCAAGTCAGCGCTGGAGAAGCTTCGCTTCACACCACGCACCTGACCTCCGAGTTCCTGCGCGCATATGATTTCGGGAGCCATGATGACTATTGCCGCACACATTGCGGCCTCTGCCGAGCCTTCGTTAATAGGATGAAAGCGCCAGTGGAATTTCGCGGACTAAAACATTTTTTCCCATTCATTCGCCTGGCATCCGTGTTGAAATTTCCCCGCACGCGGGCAAATCTGCCCGTCTGGCTGGAACTGGGCTTCAGGGCCGGCTGGGAGCTCGGCCGCGCCCATCCGGAAGTCGCGGATGAAATTTTGTGCGATCACGTCTTGCATAAAGGACGACAAAGTTTGTCCGCCTTGCAAATGGCTGTCGGTGATGCGCCCCCCACCGCCGAGTGGCTTCGTGCAGCATTTACTCGACTTGCTGAACGTCAGTGGACGCACATTGACCCGGCGGAAATGGAGCAAGTCTATTGCGAAGCGGCCATCCGAGCTTTCCGAGCAGGTTACATGGCCATGACGGCCGCCAGCATTGACACCTGCCTCTGTGAATTCTGCGAAGCCCTGCCAAAAGCGTTTCGTCATTATGATGACCTGACGCTCCGCGCACTCACCGATGCCTGTGTCTATGAGTGGAACCAAGGTTTGATTCACCGCATGGAACACCCGCTCCTGCGCCTTAGCCGCCTCCACCGTCGCGGTGACATGATCGCCCAGGATCAATTGCTGGCCGAAGCAAACGCCTTCCTCTTCCGTGCTGGCATCCACAGCGAAGATGAGGACCCCGCAAATTTCCCCAACAGCAACGCTTACCTACACCAATCTGAAGTGGGAGAAGCTGCGGGCCTGAATTTTCGTGGCCCTCAGTTGGAATGGATGGTTTTAAATTTTGACGCAAGCATCCGGCAAAAACACGTCGAGACCGGAGCCAAATAGAAAGACCACCTACATCCAATTCAAGCGCTGGTCACCGCCCTGGCAAACGAGGGGCAATATTTATCTGGAGATTCTTTGAACAAAACTTGGAGGAGCACGTCTGACTCCATGTAAGCCGCAGCGGAAAGTTGCCGCTGCGTGATCATTGAAACTCACTTCGCCGACAGGTGGTTCGAGCCGGTGAAATATTTTAACCCACGGAACCATTCGAAATTCCCCGGGCCATTTCGCCACCCTCTGGCGGATTGGCCCGGTTTATTTTTAATCGTGCCACAGGCAACCCAAAGGCCGGATTTAATGTCTTTACACTTGGCAGCAAAAATCTATCCTGCGCGCTCTTTAAGAAACGAAAGTTAGACCGAAGTATGGAAGCGAAGGCGAAGACCATTTCAGAATTCAAGACGCACGACAAAGACACCGGCTCGGCCGACGTGCAAATCGCGTTGCTCACGCAGCGCATCAATCATCTCACGGAGCACCTGCAGACCAACAAGAAGGACCACAGCTCACGCCGTGGCCTGTTGATCATGGTCGGTCAGCGCCGCCGTCTGCTGAATTATCTGCAGACGAAGGATGTGGCCCGCTACAAGGCGGTCACCAAGAAGCTCAAGCTTCGCCACTAAGAAATGAACGGAGGCTCCTGCATGTTCAGGCATGTCTCCCAGCACGAATTTGCAGGGCCGTCATCGCGACCGGCCCTGTTTTCGTTTACCAAGGGTCGCGAATAATTGACCCGTCGCCCCTGGGAAATTTCATTCAGCCTCGATTTTTTCGGGGTTCACTGAAGTTCCTCGGGGGGTGGCGGGCGAAAGGAAAAAATGAAAGTAGAGAAGGTAGTCGCCCCGTTGGGTGACAAGCAGGTCATTATTGAATCCGGCAAGATCGCCAAGCAGGCGGACGGTTCAGTCACAGTGCAAATGGGCGAGACGATCGTCATCGTCGCCGCCGTCGGCGCCACCAAGGCCAAGCCCGGCCAAGATTTCTTCCCCCTCACGGTGGACTACCGCGAAAAGGCCGCTGCGGCGGGCCGTTTCCCCGGCGGTTATTTCAAGCGTGAAGGTCGTCCCACGGAGAAGGAAATCCTCACGTGTCGTCTCACGGATCGTCCGATCCGCCCGCTCTTCCCGAAGGGCTGGTATAACGAAGTCCAGGTCCAGACCGTTCTGCTCAGCGCGGACGGCGAGAACGATCCTGACATTCTCAGCATCATCGGCGCGTCCGCTGCGTTGATGGTCTCCGACATTCCGTGGGCGGGTCCGCTCGGCGCGGTGCGCGTCGGTCGTATCAATGGCCAGTTCGTCGCGAACCCCACGCATGCTGAACAGGCCGAGAGCGATCTCGACCTCGTTTACGTCGGCAGCGAAAAGGAACTCGTGATGTTCGAAGGCGCGGCCAAGGAAATTTCCGAAGCTGACTTCAACGCCGCGTTGGCTTGGGCGCAGAACGCCATCCAGCCGCAGATCGCCGCGCAGAAGGAACTCGCCGCGAAGGTGGGCAAGGCCAAGCGCAAGATCGTGTTGAACATCGTGCCCGAGGAAATCCTCACCGAAGCCAAGAAGCTCGCGGGCGACCGCATCGTTCCCGCGTTGCTCACGCAGGGCAAGCTGGCGCGTGAAGCGGCGGTCAACGCCATCTTCGAAGACGTCGGCAAGCAGCTCGTCGCGAAGTTCGGCGCCGAGAAGGTCACCGAATTCGTCATCAAGGACGCGCAGTATTACATCCAGAAGGAAGCGGTTCGCAGCCTCATGCTCGACGCCGGCAAGCGCCTCGACGGCCGCGGCTTCGAAGACGTTCGCCCCATCTGGTCGGAAGTCGGCGTGCTGCCCCGCGCGCACGGCTCGGCCATTTTCACCCGCGGTGAAACGCAGGCGATGACCCTCGCGACCCTCGGCACCAACGAGGACGCGCAGGAGTTCGACAGCTACACCGGCGGCGAGAACGAGAAGAAATTCATCCTCCACTACAACTTCCCGAACTTCTCCGTCGGCGAAACCGGCCGCATCAGCGGTCCCGGCCGTCGCGAGATCGGTCACGGCGCGCTTGCCGAACGCAGCATCGAACCGATGCTCCCGTTGAAGGAATATCCCTACGCCATCCGCATCACCAGCGAGATCATGGAATCGAACGGTTCCACCTCGATGGCGAGCGTTTGCGGTGGCACGTTGGCCCTCATGGATGCCGGCGTCCCGATGATCCGCCCCGTCGCTGGCATCAGCTGCGGCATCTGCACTGAACACGGCGCCGACGGCAAGATCGCGCGTTACAAGTTGCTGACGGACATCCTCGGCTCCGAGGATCATTTCGGCGACATGGATTGCAAGATCGCCGGCACCGAGAAGGGCATCACCGGCTTCCAACTCGACCTCAAGCTCAAGGGCCTGCCCCTCGAGATCATGACCGAGACCATCGAACGCACCCGCGTCGCGCGCCTGCACATCCTCGCCGAGATGGCGAAGACGCTCGCCGCCCCGCGCACTGAGATGAGCAAGTATGCCCCGCGCATCGTCACGCTCCAAATCGACCCCGAGAAGATCGGCGCGCTCATCGGACCTGGTGGCAAGAACATCAAACGCCTCGTCGAAGAATCCGGTTGCGAGATCAACATCGAAGACGACGGCACGGTCAACATCTACTCCGTTTCCGGCGAAGGCATGGAGATCGCCCGCTCCTCGATCGAGGCCATCAGCGCCAAGCCCGAGATCGGCAAGATCTACCGCGGCAAGGTCGTCACGATCAAAGAATTCGGCGCCTTCGTTGAATTCATGCCAGGAAAAGACGGCCTTTGCCACATCAGCGAACTTGCGAACTTCCGCGTCAAGCAGGTCGAAGACATCGTCAAGATGGGCGACGAGATCTGGGTGAAATGCCTCGAGATCGACGAGAAGGGCAAGATTCGCCTCTCCCGCAAGGCCGCGATGGCCGAGCGCGACGCGGCGATGGGCGGCGGGGAAGCCGGTGCGGCTCCCGCTGAAGGGCAGCCCGCCGGTGAAGGCGCGCCCGCTGGCGCTCCCGAAGGCGAAGCCCCGGCCCGTCCGGAACACCGCGAACGCGGCAGCAGCGGTGAACGTCGCGAGCATCGCGGTGGTGACCGTGGCCCGCGTCGTGAAGACCGCGGCCCGCGCCGCGAAGGTGGCGGTGACCGTGGCGGCAATCGCCACTAAGTCGAGCACAATTCAGTTTCGCAAAGGCGGACCAGCAATGGTCCGCCTTTTTTCCATCGCCCATTTTGGCGACATCCCCCACCCCAACTCGCAGTTGTTCGCCGGTGGATTTAGTTCCACACTGTGTCCATGAAATCTTCGTTGCGCGCCACGCATCCGATCCTCATTGGAGCGATCTTCTCGCTCATCATTCCAAGTTCGATGCTTGCAAAGGATGATCCGCTCGCGTGGCCGGCCATCACCACACAGGCCAAGCCGCATGCGTATTGGTGGTGGATGGGCAGCGCGGTGGACACGAACAACATCGCCAAGGAACTCGCGCGCTATCAGGCTGCCGGCATGGGCGGCGTGCACATCATCCCCATTTACGGGGCGAAAGGCTGGGAGTCGAATTACATCCCTTACCTCAGTCCGAAGTGGATGGAGATGCTAGATTTCACGGTGAAGGAAGCAAAACGCCGCGGCATGGAAGTGGATATGACCACCGGCAGCGGCTGGTGTTTCGGCGGGCCAAAGGTCACGGATGACGAGGCAAACGCAGTGCTCGTGAGCAGCGAGTGGCAGGTCGCGGGCGGCCAGAGGCTCACGGCCAAGGTAAATCGCTCGAAGACACAAGCGTTGATGGCGTTTGGGCCTGACGGCAAGAAAGTGGATTTGCTCAACAAGATTTCCGCCGACAGCTCAGTGGATTGGACCGCGCCCGAAGGTAAGTGGACCGTTTACGCTGTCTCGCAAAAGCCCTCCGGCCAGAAGGTGAAACGCGCCGCGCCGGGTGGCGAAGGTTGGATGCTAAATCTCGCCTCGCCCAAAGCGATGGAAGATTACCTCGGCTGGATGGACAGCGCGTTTGCCAACTACAAAGGCGCGAAGCCTCGCGCGCAATATCACGACTCTTACGAATACAAGATGGACTGGTCGCCGGAGTTGCTGGCGGAATTCGAGAAACGTCGTGGCTACCGTTTGCAGGATCATCTCGATGCGTTCATCACCGGTAAACCTGCCGACCGTGCCGCGCGCGTGAAGTGCGATTACCGCGAGACCATCTCCGATCTGCTGGTGGAGAACACCGCGCGTTGGAACCAATGGGCGCACGACCGCGGCTTCATCACCCGCAACGAAGCGCACGGCGCGCCCGGCAACTGGCTCGACCTCTACGCCGCCGCCGACATCCCGGAGACCGAGATGTTCCACCTCGACCGTAACATCCTCATCTCGAAGTTCGCCTCCAGCGCCGCGCATGTGAGCGGCAAGCCACTCGTCGGGGCGGAGACGGGCACGTGGCTCACGGAACATTTCACCGAGACGCTGGCCGACATGAAGTTTCTGCTCGACGACCTGTTCCTCTCGGGCGTGAACCACGTGTTCTACCACGGCACCTGCTATTCGCCCGACGAAGCTCCGTGGCCGGGCTGGGTGTTCTACGCCAGCTACGAGATGAACCCGCGCAACGCCGTCTGGCACGACGTGGCGGCGCTGAACGCCTACGCGGCGCGTTGCCAGTCCGTGCTGCAAGCGGGCCAGCCGGACAACGACATCCTGCTCTACTGGCCCATCCACGATTTCTGGAGCAACGCCGAAGGCACGACGCGCAACCTGACCGTCCACGCGCGCGACTGGTTCGAGGACCAGCCGATTGGCAAGACGGCGAAGGAACTGTGGGATAATGGCTACACGTTCGACTACGTCTCGGACGCACAGTTAAAAGCTGCAAAAGTCGCGGACGGAAAAATCCGGATGCCTGGCGGCAAATACCAGCTCATCGTCGTGCCAGAGTCCAAATGCATTCCACTGGCAACTTTCAAGCAGTTACTCGCATTAGCGGAAGCCGGGGCGACGGTGGTTTTTGAAAATAGACTGCCTGCTGACGTTGCTGGTTTGGGTGATTTAGGACGGCAGCGCGCCGAATTCAAAGACCTCAGCTCCAAAATCGAATTATGGAGATCGCATCAGAATGTTTCAGTCGCCAATGTTGGCAAGGGGCTGGTCATGACCCATGAGTCATCGTCGCTCAAGTGGTATGCTCAAGCTCGCATAACCGGAGAGCAATTGGGTGGCCACGGACTTTCGTTCATTCGCCGTGCGATGTCTGACGGTCGGTATTACTTTATAGCCAATCGTGGCGACAAAGTTGTGGATGGCTGGGTGCCGCTGGCGACGCAAGCGAAGTCGGTTACCATCATGGATCCGATGACTGGCAAAACCAGCGTAGCAGCGTCGCGGCAAAGCGCCGCAAATCAGACGGAAGTGAAACTGAATCTGTCGGCGGGCGCGTCGGTGATTTTGCGCACGTTTGATTCGCAAGAGGTGAAGGAATCCGCCTCCTCACCTCGGCGGCTACAAGATTGGCAGGCGGCGGGTGATAGCGTTGTGTTGGGCGGCCAATGGCAGGTGAAGTTTTTGAGCGGCGGGCCTGAGTTGCCCGCTTCTTTTGACACCGAGCGCCTGGCTTCGTGGACCGAGTTGGGCGACACGAACGCGGCAAGCTTTGCGGGCACGGCGGTTTACGCGCTCAAGTTTGACGCGAATGGGGACCGCCTGAAGGCGGGACTACAAACGCAGCTCGACCTCGGCAAAGTTTGCCAGAGCGCGCGGGTGCGTTTGAATGGCAAGGACTACGGCACGCTGTTCACGCCGCCGTTCCGCGTGGTGGTGGATAATCTTAAGGCGAAGGACAACCTGCTCAAAGTGGAAGTCACCAGCACCAGCGCCAATCGCATCCGCGATCTCGATCGGCGCGGCGTGAAGTGGCAAAACTTTCACGACATCAACTTCGTCAACCTCAACTACAAGAAGTTCGACGCCTCCAACTGGCCGCTCGCCGATGCCGGTCTGCTCGGCCCGGTGACGTTGACGCCGGTGAGTGAAGTGAAGCCGTAGGAGCGCCGGTCTTCTGGTAGGGACCGCGCGCTGCACCGTCCGCGCCACCGAGCGCAGCGTCAGGTGGCGCCATCGGGCGTATGTTCGACGCGGCCTATGGTTCCGTCGCCTGACGCTGCGCTCGGCGACGGGGACATCGCGGCGCGATGTCCCTACCTACAAACTCGCCGTGATTTTATTCTTTCGCGCCGCGGCGATTCGCGGTTGATTCAGCCAGTTGTTAAACAAATCACACAAAGGAAAACGATTATGGGCCTGATGGATTATCTCAAAACGCAATTCCTGGAAATCATCCAGTGGCAGGACGACTCGCGCGACACCATCTCCTGGCGCTTCCCGGATGAAGACAAGGAGATCAAGCGCGGCGCGCAGCTCATCGTCCGCGAGAGCCAGACGGCGCAGTTCATCTACCTTGGCCAGTTCGGCGACACCTTCGGCCCCGGCAAGCACACGCTCGTCACCGACAACATCCCGATCCTCTCCACGCTCAAGGGCTGGAAATACGGCCTCGAATCGCCCTTCAAGGCGGACATCTATTACGTCAACACGCGCCTCTTCACCGGCAACAAGTGGGGCACCGCGAACCCCATCATGCTGCGCGATCCCGATTTCGGCATCGTCCGCGCCCGCGCTTACGGCACGTTTGATTTCAAGGTTGTGGACGTGAAAACGTTCCTCAAGGAAGTCGCCGGCACCGACGACAATTTCCGCCTCGATGAATTCGCCGACACCATGCGTTCGCGCATCGTCAGCCTGTTCACCGACGCACTCGCCTCGGCGAAGGTGCCCGTGCTCGACGTCGCCGCGCGCTATCAGGAACTCGGCGAGGCGCTGTTGCCCACCATCAATCCCGCCATCGTGGCGAAATATGGCATCGAACTCGGCAGCTTCATCGTCGAGAACGTATCCGTGCCGCCGGAAGTCGAACAAGCCATCGACAAGCGCTCCAGCATGCAAGCGATCGGCAACCTGAACGACTACGTGAAATTCCAGATGGCCGAAGCGATGGGCAAAGGCGGCGAAGGCGGCGGCATGGCGAACACCGCCGCTCAACTCGGCGCCGGCCTCGCGATGGGCCAGCAGATGATGGCCGCCATGGGCGCGGGTCAGACCACGCCAGCCGCGGCTCCAACCGCAGGCGTGCCGCCAGTCATCAGCGGAATTCCTGAACTGCTTGGCCCCACCGAAGTCGCACGTGTGCTTGGCGTGAGCGAAGCCGACGTGCTTTCCACGCTCGAAAAGGGCGAACTCAAGGGCAAGAAGATCGGTTCGACGTGGCGTGTGACCAAGGCAGCGTTGGATGAGTTTTTGAAGAGTTAGCGTCACGCAAGGTTAAGCATCATGGCGACTAGTGCTTACTCGCAAACATGGAGACCAAGATTCTAGACGATACGCAGCACTGGATCATTTATTTTACGTTCACGGTTTGCGCTATTTTCCTTGTGGCGTGTATCTGGACTTGCGTGGTGCATATACTTGCAGTGTTTCATTTTCCGCGCACGCCCTACCGCAGGGCTTCAACCTATGCAGCGACTCTTTTCACAACGGTGTGTGCAACTGCGGTATTTTGGTTCCTTTTTAGGTCTATGTTCCTTCGCTTTCATGCAGTCGCGGTGGGTTTAGACCGCATCGAACTAATCTTTTTTTGGCCTCGGCCTCATTTGATTGTCGAATCCTCCAACCTGAAACCGGCGCACATTCACTATTATCGCCGCAAGGGCTGTCGACTTGAAGTTGTCACTGGTCAGAGGAGTTACAAGAGTGTTGACCTTGATGAGATTGATGTTGCCGAACAGGTGCGTGATGAGATCGCATCAGTAGTTAAGAGGTGAAAACAGATGCCTGACCAACCGCCCATCCTGAGCCAAGCCACGGCGCAAAAGAAATTCTCCTGCCCGTCCTGCGGGGGCGAGGCGCAGTGGAATCCGGCCAAGCAATCGCTCGTCTGCCCGTTCTGCGGCACCACCGCACCCGGCAAGCTGGAGCAAGTTCCCGGTGGTGACGACGTCATCAAGGAGCATGATCTTGTCGTGGCGTTGCGCGGGATTCCGGACGCGTCACGCGGCTGGCAGGCGAAGAAGGTTTCCGTCAAATGCCAGAGTTGCCAGGCCATCTCGGTGTTCGATCCGACGCGTGTGGGGCAGCGTTGTGATTTCTGTGGTTCCTCCGCGCTAGTGCCTTACGAGGAGATCAAGGAAGCGTTCCGGCCGGAAAGTTTACTGCCGATGCTGCTGAGCGAATCGCAGGTGCGCGACGCCATCCGCGAGTGGTATGGCAACCGCTGGTTCGCGCCGAACAAGCTCAAAGGCTCCGCGCTCACCGACACCGTGAAGGGCGTCTATATCCCCTACTGGACGTTCGACGCGCAGGTCCACGCCGATTGGACAGCGGAGAGCGGCTATCACTACTACGTCACCGAGACTTACACCGATGCGAACGGGAAAACGCAGACGCGGCAGGTCCAGCACACGCGTTGGGTGCCGAGCGCCGGCTCCGTGAATCATTTCTTCGACGACGAACTCGTCCCGGCCTCGCGTGGCGTGCAGATGGATCTGTTGCGAAAGGTTGAACCGTTCCCGACGAAGGAGCTGACGCCCTACAATCCGGGCTTCCTCTCCGGCTGGGTCGTGGAGCGTTACCAGATCGACCTGCTCGCCGCCGCGCAACAATCGCGCGAACAGATTGAGTCTGAGATGCATGCGAAGTGTGGGCGCGAAGTCCCCGGCGACACGTATCGCGGCTTGAGCGTGGATTGCGATTACGCCGGCCAGACGTTCAAGCACATCCTCGTGCCCATCTGGCTGCTGAACTATCACTACGGCGCGAAGAACTTTCAGGTCGTCATCAACGGCTACACCGGCGCGATTGCCGGCCAATATCCCAAGAGCTTCTGGAAGATCTTCTTCGCAGTGATGGGCGGGTTGATCGTGGCGGGCATCCTCTTCGGAATCTTCGCCGCGAATCAGCACCGTTGAACAGCCCAAGCAAAATGCCGGACGCACTTTCGCACGTCCGGCATTGAAACTAATCCGCCTCGTCACCTCGGCGGCTACGACTTACATGCGGGCGATGATGTTGTCGCCGAAGGCCGAGCATTTGATCTCCGTCGCGCCTTCCATGAGGCGGGCGAAATCGTAGGTGACCTTCTTGGAACCGATCGCGCCGTTGAGACCTTTGATGATGAGGTCGGCGGCTTCATTCCAGCCCATGTAGCGGAACATCATTTCGCCGGAGAGAATCACGGAGCCGGGGTTGACCTGGTCCTTGTTCGCGTACTTCGGCGCGGTGCCGTGCGTGGCTTCGAAGATCGCGTGGCCGGAAACGTTGTTGATGTTGCCGCCGGGCGCGATGCCGATGCCGCCGACCTGCGCGGCGAGGGCGTCGGAAAGATAATCGCCGTTGAGATTGAGCGTGGCGATGACTTCAAATTCGCTCGGACGCGTGAGCACTTGCTGGAGCGTGATGTCGGCGATGCTGTCCTTGAAGACGATGCCCGCGCCGCGTTTGCCTTCAGGAATCTTGCACCACGGGCCGCCGTCAATGAGTTCCGCGCCGTATTCTTCGCGCGCGAGCTGATAGCCCCATTGCATGAACGCGCCTTCGGTGTATTTCATGATGTTGCCCTTGTGGACGAACGTCACGGATGTCTTCTTCTGCGCGATGGCGTATTCGATGGCCGAGCGCACGAGGCGCTGCGTGCCGGTCTTAGAAACGGGCTTGATGCCGATGCCGACGACCTCGGGCGTTTCGCCGAAACGGATCTTCTTATATTCCTTCGGGAAATTCGTCTTGAGAAACTCAATGGTCTTGAGCGCCATTTCCTTGCCCGCTTCGAAATCGATGCCCGCGTAAATGTCCTCGGTGTTCTCGCGGAAGATAACCATGTTGACCTTCTCGGGATGCTTCACGGGAGAAGGCACGCCGGTGAACCATTGCACGGGACGCAGGCAGACGTAGAGATCGAGCATCTGGCGGAGCGCGACGTTGAGCGAGCGGATGCCGCCGCCGGTGGGCGTGGTGAGCGGGCCTTTGATGCCGACGAGAAATTCTTTGAAGGCTTCGACGGTGTCATCGGGCAACCAGTTGTCGAACTTGTTCTTGGCCGCCTCGCCGGCGAACACTTCCATCCACGCGATCTTCTTCTTGCCACCGTAAGCTTTCGCAACCGCCGCATCCATCACGCGCACGCTGGCGGCCCAGATATCCGGACCCGTGCCGTCGCCGCGGATGAACGGGATGATGGGTTGGTCGGGAACGGTGAGCTTGCCGTTTTGGATGGAGATTTTCCCGCCAGCGGGAACGGTGCAGGTGGTGTAGGCCATTTGGTTTACAAGTTCAGAGTTTGAATTAGAGCTCAACGGATTCACCGTCGAAACGCAGGCTAAGGAAACCGGTTAGAGCGCTCGGAAACAAGGAAAGAAAGCTGTTTTGCTGTTCGATAACACCAGCAAAAATTGCCCCCAACGAACCAAGAAGGAACTCATTCCTTCCCGCCTAGTATTCCCCTTGAAATCGCCACAACCAAAACTACTCTGTGGGGGTGAGCAGAAACCGCCGAACCTGGAATACGCTCGAAGAAGTGCACGCCGCAGCAACCGAAGGCGACCCACACGCACAATGTTACCTCGGCGTCTGCTTCCAAACCGGCCAAGGCGTGGCACCTGATCCAAACGAGGCCGTGAAATGGTATCGCCGCGCCGCCGACCAGAACGATCCTGTCGCTCAATGTTATCTGGGCTATTGCTACCAGGCCGGCTTGGGTGTTCCCCAGGAATTCGGTGAAGCGGCCAAGTGGTATCGAGAAGCGGCGGAACAAGGTGACCCCGCAGCACAATACAACCTCGGCGTGCTTTATGAGACTGGCCAGGGCGTGACGCAGAACTTTGCCGAGGCGTTCAAATGGTTTCAAACCGCAGCCGACCAAGGTGAACCGCAGGCACAGTTCAACGTCGGTGTTTACCACGAGACCGGCCAGGTCGTGCCGCAGGATTTCACGGAAGCCGTCCGCTGGTATCAAATGTCAGCGGAACAGGAATGTGCTCCCGCCCAGTGCAATCTTGGCCTTTGCTACCAGACCGGACGCGGCGTCGAACAAAACAATCGCGAGGCTGTGCGCTGGTTCATTCGCGCAGCCAAGCAAGGCGACAAAACCGCGCAGCACAACCTTGGCGTGCATTACGCGATGCTCGAAATCGAGGCGGAACAGAAAGCAGAAGCCGAAGCCGAGGCTCAAACCGCCGAAGAAAACGCCTGACCGCAGGCGGGTCATCCTCTCACCAGTTCTCCTACGCAATTCGCCGTTTCACTTGCCGGATGCGAGCTTTAACGCGCAACTTTACCCGGCGGCCCATCTCGTCCAACCGGCTACGGGCCACTTCGCGTTTTAATACATAAGCCGTATGCGGAACGACGGTGTTGGCGATGTCCTCCGGCGTCGTATTTTTCAAATCCACCCCCGGCGCCAAGTTAAGATCAATCCTGCCGAAGACATGGCGGACAAAGGCAGAACAAAAGACCGACCGGTCGCGCGCCAGCATGTTTTCTCGCCCCCGAAGTTCAGAGTGCTTCAACGCAAGCAACGTCCCGATGAGTTCACGCAACGAATAACGCTCGCGGCTCGCGACCAATTCGAGCGCCTCCCGCAATAGTTCATCCGTTTGTGCAGGAGTCAGTCCCAAATCGAGCACGGCCAGAGAAGAATACAACTGCTCATCGTGATACTTGGCCACCCGGTTCTCCTGCACCCCAAGCTGGATGTGCTTACGCTGGATTTGCAAGTCGGACTCGATCACCCACTGATGTCCATCCACCCGCCGCCCCTGAAAAATAAAAGCGTGCGACCAAACGCCCCAGCGATGGTGCGCGTCCAGATGCCGCTCAGCCCGGCATATCGCCTTGTCAATCAAGGTTGTCCCACCGGAAAGACCGATGCGTCCTGGCGCAGCATAATGTTCAAGGAACTCCGCATTGCTCAAACCGGAAACTGAAATGGTCTCACTCATGTCGTCTTCGGATAGCTCGCCACAATTCAGCGAGGTAATGCAATGCCGAATCCTTGCCCCGCCCAAGCCCGCCATTGGGGCAGAATATTGAATTGACTGTGGGCGCATGAAGCGCATTCTCCCCGCATTAAACAGGAGTAAATGCAACGAACCAGTCATGAGCCGCCCCTCTGATAAAGCCAGCCAGCTTGCCGAAGAATTGGTGGATTATGTGCGTCCCCATATGAGCCGCGCCGCCGCCATCGTGGAGATGGCTTCCCTGGTCGATGACATGAACAGCGAGTTGATCGAGGTCATCGAGTCTCTGCTGGAACAAGCCAAGCGAATCGGCCCCGGACAGCACGCGCTGCTGCTCAACCATCTCGACGAGGTGATGCAGACCTACCGCCCGCTGCGCCTGAATCCAGAGTCGCAACACGAACTGTTTGAGGCCTCCACCACAACAATCACGCCCGTGACGAAAGTTTCTGCCAAAGCTCCGGCGATCAGACCCCAGAAAGTTTAAGCGTCTCAACGCACCGCAAATATCGCTTCCCAGATCGCTTTCCCGCCGAACAGCCAGAGGACCGCCGCCAGCGCGATGTATGGTCCGTAAGGCAGCCGCGAAGACCACTCCCGCCGGCGCATCACGATCAACGCCAAGCCCACGGCAGCCCCGATCATCGAACTGAGCATGAGCGAGAAAAGCGTCGCCTGCCAGCCGAGGAACGCCCCGATGGCGCCCATGAACTTCACGTCTCCGAATCCCATCGCCTCGCGGGGCAGCACGATTTCAGCGCTCACGGCCTCCATGTGCTTCACCTCCTCAGGATTGAATTCTTCCCCGCCGATAAGCAGCCGGTCCGGGCTCAACCGCACCTCGACGTTCCAAAACCCACGGTCCACGATCTCCACCGTGCGCGCCTGCATCACGATCACGTCGCT
This sequence comes from Verrucomicrobiota bacterium, assembly GCA_041181065.1. Lineage (GTDB taxonomy): Bacteria > Verrucomicrobiota > Verrucomicrobiia > Limisphaerales > DSYF01 > DSYF01. The sequence continues at coordinate 16,285 of JBEGQI010000335.1, forward strand.
CTTGCGATAGAATAAATCCTCGTAGGCAATCTCCTTGTCTGGCAGCGCGATCGACGATTCGCCGAACACAATCCGCGTTTCAGCCGGCAGCACCACCTTCTCGCGCCCGAACATGAGTTTCCCCGCCCGCAAGATCGCGTAAATGGTCCCGGCACCCACGCCCATGCCAATCAAGCTCCGTTTGATAGCGACCAGGACCGACACCTCGCCGGGCGCGCCGTGCAATTGCGGCACCACCACCGAAAGCAGGCAACCCACAACCATTCCGCCGATCGTGATTTCATCCGGAATGATGAAATGCTCGAAATCAATGAACGTCGCGGCGATCAACCCCGCGAGAAACAGGCAATACACCAGCGCCACTGTCGGCGAATGCGGCACAGCCGGTGACAGGCCGCCAAACCGGATCCACACCTCGAAGAACATTACCCCCGTCAACAGCTCGACCAAAAAGTAGCGGATGGAAATCGGCTCGCGGCAATTCTTGCATCGACCCTTCAACATCAGCCACGTCAACAGCGGCACATTCAGATACCACGGGATCGAGTATTTGCACTTCGGACAATGCGACGGCGGGCTCACCACGCTCAAGCCGAGCGGCATGCGATGGATGCACACGTTGAGAAAACTCCCCACCATGCAGCCCAGCCAGAACAACACCGCCGACCAGAAGTGAAATGGAATACCCGACCAGTTGGCCGGATCGAAGATCGCCTTAAGCCCCATAGACATTCGCCTCCAACGCGCGCCGCATCACTTCCACCGGGGCGCGTTGCCCGGTCCAGATTTCGAACGCCGCCGCACCTTGATACAGCAACATCCCCAAACCATTCGCCGTGCGACTGCCCCCTGCCCTGGCGGTCTGCAAGAATGCCGTTTCGGCCGGACGATAAATCAGGTCATACACGTGGTGCGCCTGCCGCAGCGAAAACTGTTTCGAATCCCACGGCAAAGGATCATTCGCCGCCAGCCCGAGCGACGTCGCGTTGATCGCCAGATCGATGTCACCGCGCGGGTAACCCAGTTGCACACGCGCGTGCAGATTCCGCCGCCGGATCTCCGCCGCCACCGAAGCCGCCTTCGACTCCGTGCGATTCACCAGATACAATTCACCCACGCCCTCCGCCGCCAGCTTCAATGCCGCCGTGTGCCCTGCCCCACCCACGCCCAGCAACAACACCCGAGCACCCTTCAGTTCAACCCCGAGCGACTCCCGAATATCACGCACGATCGCGTCCGCATCCGTGTTGAAACCCTGGGAACGCACCTTCTCCGGCAGCACATCCGTGAATTGATGCAACGGCATCCATTTCCCCGTCCGGTCACGCCCCTCGAAGCGGATCGTGTTCACCGCGCCCCAGGTCCTTGCCGACTCATCCAAGGCATCCACCATGTCCATCGCCAGCAACTTGTGCGGCACCGTCAGATTCAAGCCCGACACCTGCATCGCCTTCATCCCGAGCA
>JBEGQI010000336.1:0-8386 GCA_041181065.1 Verrucomicrobiota bacterium
GCTCAGGTCATAGCCACAAATCCGACCAATCTGAACGCCACAATCATCGGCAACAGCCTGTCGCTCTCGTGGCCCGCCGACCACATCGGCTGGAGACTGCAAGCGCAGACGAATGGCCTGAGCGCGGGATTGTTCACGAACTGGTTTGATCTGGCTGGCAGTGACTCGACCATGAGCACCAACATCCCGCTGGACAAGGCGCAGCCGACGGTTTTCTTCCGCCTGCGCTCGCCGTAATTTGGGTCAGCTCGGTGCTCGAAAGGGGGGGAGAGTCGCTGAAGGGCGACTCCTCTTTCTTTTTACTCTTTCGAGTAAAGGACAACTCCCCGCGCATCGGTTACCATACCCCAGTTCACTCGAATGAAAATAACACGCTTAAACTGGTGCGCGGTTCTCTTGCTGCTGGTTGTGAACGTCACTGCGGCGAATTACCAGTTCGACTTCGGGGCGGCGGGCACCGAGCCGGGCTATGTGGCGGTGGACAACGTGACGACGTATCCGGGGCCGGCGGGTTATTACGGTTGGCTATCCACGAACGGTTTGAATCTGCGTGATCGCGGCGAGCCCGGCCTATTACGGCGCGATTTCATCTTCACCACGGTCAGCAGTGCCACGTTTCGCGTCTCTGGTCTCGCGCCGAGCGGGAAGTATTTGATGAAGGTCCTTTGCGGCGATGCCAGCTTTGGGGATCACGTCATTACGGTGAGCGTTCCCGGCACCGGAACCTTGCCAACTATCTCGCCGCACACCTACCAGTTTCTCCAGCTCTCGACGTCGGTCAACGCCGATGCCAGCGGCAACCTCGAAATCACCTTCGGTTCACCGACTCCGAACTGGGCATTGAATGCGTTGACGCTCGCACCGACGAACACCGACATCGCGCCGGTCGTTGAAAGCGTTCCCTACAACGACTGGGATGAATCGATCTTCAACACCGACCCCACGACGAATTTGCTCAATCGCTTCAATGGAACCGGCGCGGTTGGTTTCACGCCGACCGGGCTGACGCGCTCCAATTACCTGACGCTGATCACGAGCGAGATCGATTTCTGGAAGACGAAGCAAAATTCCAGCGGCGCCATCATTGACCCTTACCGCAACGCCGAAACACAATACTCGACGCCGGCATTTGCCAATGCCGCCGCTGCTTTGGTGGTCTATGCGAACCGCAGCGATCTGTTGGAGCCAGCGGCCAAGGCGATGGATTGGGCGTCGTTGCGACTGCACAACAACCAAGGCGCCGACGGTCATGACGATTTTTATCCGGCCATGCTCGCCCACGCGCTGCGTTTGCTCTCCCCGTTGGTGGACCCGACGCGCGCAGCAACGTGGCGGACCAATCTCGATTATGATCCGTATGTCGTTTACGACTACGCACCGGGCACCTTGAATTGGACGGTAATTTCTTCGAGCGGCGACGCGTTGTTGCAGATGATGGGCATCCGCGCGACCAACAATCCTTACGTCACGGAAGTCTGGGCGGCGCAAGGTCGTCACATGCTCACGCCCTACGGCATGTATCTCGAAGGGCCGATGTGTTACGACATCTTCCCGCGCATCTTCTGGTGCGACGCGTTGGAGCAAGGTTACGCCGGCCCTTACAGCACGCAGGTGAGGAAGGCCGTGGACCGGGCGGTGATCACCAGCCTGTTCATGCAATCGCCGTGGGGAGAATTGCCCGCCGGCGGACGCTCGGCGCATCATCAGTGGAACGAAGCCGAGCAATGTCTTTTGTATGAGATCTACGCGGGCAAAGCAAAGGCGGCGAGCAACACGCTGATGGCTGCCGCCTACAAACGTGCCGCGCATCTGGCGTTCTCCTCCATGACACGTTGGGTCCGTCCGACGGGCGAGATGCAGATCATCAAGAACTGGGTGGACCCGAGTTCGCGCTTCGCCTACGAGAGCTACTCGTATCATTCGCAATACAACAACCTCCCAATGATGATGCTCGCGACCGCCTTCGAATACGCCGCGACCAGCGAGGACGTGGTCGAAGGCCCGGCACCCGCGGACACGGGTGGTTTTGTTTTCCAACTCGACCGCATCGACACCCCGACGCGCGCGCATAAAATCTTTGCGAACGCTGGCGGAACCTACGTTGAGATCGAGTCCAAGGCCGACAACGCCTACGACGCAACCGGCTTGATCCGCGTGCACCAGAAAGGCGTGTCGCCGCAGCTCGGGCCCAGCGACAGCTTGCTGACGAGCGCCTCCTACAATTCACCCAATCCCGCTCCGCTGATCACCGGCGTGGGCGTTTCGTGGCTCGATACCGACGGCACCACTTGGCGCACGTTGGGCGAGATGGCCACCGAACTGACGACCGTGACGTTGACGCCCATTTCGCAATCCACCACACAAGTCGTCTTCGACATCACGTATGCCGGCAGTTTGCCCAATGCGACCAGCATCACGGAGCATTACATCGTTACACCCAGCGGCGTGCAGTTGACGACGCAAGTGTCCGGCTACAGCGGGGCGCTGCGTTATGTGTGGCCGGTGCTATACAACGATGGGAAAACCATCAGCACCATCAACGTCAGCAGCAATGCCATGGCCGTTTCGCAAGGTGGCACAGCGACGACCTTCACGGCGCCGGGCTCGCAAAACGTGAGCGTTGGCACCACCGACTACTCGAACCACAACGGCTGGGCGCGCGTGGCCACGGCCAATTTCGCAGGCGGCAGCGCCATCACGTTGGTGATCTCGCAAGCCGCCTCCAACGTGGTTTCAACTCCGCTGCCGTCCGTGGGGCCGGTTTATTTCGTCAATGCGACCTCCGGCGCAAGTGGCAACACGACATTGACCAACGGCGGTGTGTTTTCACCGCCGCTGAATGGGACGACTGGTTTCGACAATAATTGGGAGGAGCGCACCACCAATGGTTCCAGTGGAAACATCTTTGAGTCTGGCGGTGAAGTGAGCGGCGAGAATGCACCCCGGCTCGTGACGACCATCACCAACCTGATTCCCGGCGCGAGCTACAAAGTCTTCGCTTACTTTTGGTCGAAGGCCGCGAGCAGCACGACCGAGCAATGGCTTCTGCGCGCCGGGCTGACGAACACCGTTGGCGACCTCACACTTTACGGCACCACTGGTTCCAGCTTGATGAGTGTTAGTTCCACCGCCGCCACATTGATTTCCTCGACCAACGGATTTGCCGTGGCGCCCACGACAAATTCTGAATCCGGTCGGTTACTGTATCAGGCCGCACTGGGGCAGACGGTGGCGAATGGTTCGGGAAGCATCCCGGTTTACATCGATGACTACGCGCCGAATACCACGGTGAATAATCGCACGTGGTATGACGGGGTTGGGTATGCGCTGGTCACGGCTGCCAACGCAACCAACCTGACCGCTGCCGCTGCGGGCGGACAGTTGAACCTCACCTGGCCTGCGGATCACGCCGGCTGGGTTTTGCAGACGCGAACGAATGCTCTGACGGGGCAATGGTTTGACGTGCCCGGCAGCGCTGCGTTGACCGGTCTGAGCATCCCTATCAACCCAAGTGCCCCCGCCATTTTCTTCCGAATCCGCTCCCCGTGAGGGGGAGGCCGACGGCAGCGTATTACACTTTCCGGTAGGTGCCAAACTGGCTGCCATCAGGTATTGTTTCGGCATGTCCAATGTCTCGATGCGTTTCCGCCTTTTGTTTGGGTCGCTGTTGCTCCTCACCCTGACCGCTTCCGCTCAGCTCACCCTCACAAACGGTGTTCAAACCTACGTTGCACTGACCAACACCACCGCGACCCTCAGTGGGAAATGCGAACTGCGAATCACGTCTTCCGGCACGCCGCTGACCGGTTGCATCATCAACCTCACCAGTGCCGACGCATGGCTGGTTTTGCCGGGCATCAAACCGTCGGTGGTCGTTTCCACCTACCTCACGCAAGTCCGCATCAATGGCGCCACTGCCGTGGCCGACAGCAATTGCAGAATCGTTCAATACGCGATGGGCGCGGTGGTCATCCCGCATTCGTCCACCTTCCAACCGCTCACCGTTTACAGCGGGCCGCACTTCACCGGCACAGCGATGGCGTTGAGCCAATACAACTATTACAAAGGCACCGGTCTCGGCGTGATGAACGCGAACATCAGTTCGTTCCGGCTCAAGCGCGGTTACATGGCCACGATGGCGCAGACCGTCAACGGCACGGGCATCAGCAAATGCTACGTCGCGCAGGACGGCGACATGGAGGTGAGCGTGTTGCCCGATGCGCTGGATGACAGCATCCGCTTTGTCTATGTGACGCCGTGGCGCTGGGTCAGCAAGAAGGGCATCGGCGGCGACATCGAAGGCCCGCTTAACGTGCAGTGGAAATACAACTGGAACCTCAACCAAAATTCCGCGCGCGACCGCGAATACGTTCCCATCCGGCAAAGCCGCTGGTGGCCAAGCCTCTCGCAGGATTGGAAGGCGCGCGCCGCAAACACCGTCCTCGGCTACAACGAGCCCGACAAGGCCGACCAGGCCAACATGGCCATCGGCGATGCCATCTATTCGTGGCCGGACCTGCTCGGCACCGGTTTGCGCGTGGGTTCACCCGTGACCTCGGATGGCGGACGCAGCAGTTGGCTTTACCCGTTCATGTCGCAGGCGGACGCCGCCGACCTGCGCGTGGATTTTGTGGCGGTGCATTATTACTGGTGCGTCAGTCCGGGCGATGCCGCTGGTGCCGCGAGCCAGTTGTATAATTTCCTCAAGGCCACCTACGACCAGGTGAAGCGCCCGCTCTGGGTCACGGAATGGAACAACGGCGCGAGTTGGACCGGCTGCGGCGACCCGAGCTACGCGCAACAGCAAGCGGCCATCGCCGCGATGATCGACATGTTGGACAAGACGCCGTTCGTCGAGCGTTACGCGCCTTACAACTGGGTCGAGGACGTGCGTCGTCTCGAATGGGACGACGGCTCGTTGACGGCGGCGGGCACGACGTATCGCGATAACTCATCGCCCATCGGTTATGTGCAGGCGTTGCAAGACAACGGCTCGCGCAGCTTCACGCAGCTCCGGTTCGACACGAACACCCTCGACGGTTCCGGCTACGGCAACAACGGCATCACGTCCGGCTCACCCGCCTTCACCAACGGTCACAACGGACAGGCCATCGTGTTCGACGGCACGAACACAGTCGTCACGTTGCCGCCGAATGTCGCGAACAATTCCGGGTTCACCTTTGCCGGTTGGATCTATTGGAACGGCGGCGCGAACTGGCAACGCATCTTCGACTTCGGCAACAGCACCACGCACTACATGTTCCTCACGCCGAACAGCGGCAGCGGCATGAAGTTCGGCATCGCGAACGGCGGCAGCGAACAATCCGTCACCGGGCCGGCACTCACCTCCGGCAGCTGGCAACACGTCGCCGTGACGCACAACGGCGGCACCGTGCGTCTTTATGTGAACGGTGCCGAAGTCGCTTCCGGTTCGGGCTTCACCGCGACACCTGCCAGCTTCAGCCCGCGCTACAATTTCCTCGGGAAGAGCCAGTTCATTTCGGATCCGAATTTCAAGGGCATGATGGATGACGTGCTCATCACGGATTACTCGCTGTCCGCCGCGCAGATCGCAGCCTTGGTGACCAACACGCCGCCGCAGTTCACCACGAATCTCCTCGCGCGCAGCACCGCCACGAATGCGGTGGCTTACTCGGATTCCATCGCTGGGACGGCAACGGACATTGATGGCGACGTCATCGCTTACAGCAAGGCAGTTGGCCCCGCGTGGTTGAACGTCGCCAGCGATGGCACGCTCAGCGGCACGCCCACCAGCGCCGACGGCGGCACGAACCTCATCACGGTTCGCGTCACGGACACCGCCGGGCAAAGCGGTTTTGCCATCCTGTCCATCAATGTCGTTGTCGCGAACAACAGTGGCATCTGGGTTTCGGATGCGAACGGCAACTGGAGCGAAACGATCCGTTGGAGCGGCGGCGTGGTCGCGTCGGGCGTCGCGCAGACCGCCGATTTCAGCAGCACCAACATCACCAGCGACCGCACGGTCACGCTGAACAGTTCGCGGTTCATCGGCAACTTGAAGTTCGGCGATGCCGTGGGCGCACAAGCGTGGACCCTCACGAACCTCACTGGCGCCAAGCTCACGCTCGAAACGGGCTCCACCGCTTCGCCGTCCATCATCGTCACCAACACCGCCACGCTCGCAACGCCGCTCGCCGGCACGAATGGTTTCACCAAGAGCGGCCCCGGCACGTTGATCCTCAGTGGCGACAATTCGCTCTCCGGCACGACCTACATCGACACCGGCAGCACCACGCTCAGCGACGGCACCACGCGCGTCGTTGGCCCGAGCGCGCTGGCCAACGCGTCGCTCATCAGCATCCGCAACAACAACAGCGGCAACTCGACGCTCGAGATCGACGGCGGCAAGGGCAGCGTCACCATCAACGCTCCGATCTCTGCCACCTATCGCAACAACGCCGTCACGACCATCCGCAGCCTCGCGGGCACCAACATCCTCAACGGCAATCTCCAACTCTATCAGGGCGGCGATTCGTTCACGGTGCAATCCGACGCGGGCAGCCTCATCGTCTTCACGGCCACGAATCAATACGTCGGCGACCTCACCGGCATCCGCACGAATTACTTCACCGGTCCGGGCAATCATCTCCTCGTCGGGCCCATCATCAATTCCACGAACGGTTCGCCCGTGGCGCTCACCAAGTCGGGCTCGGGTTCACTCACGCTCGAAGCCGTCAACACTTACGGCAATGGCACCGTGCTTTCCGGCGGCGCGTTGATCGTCAATGGCTCTTTACCCGCCGGCAACTTTACGGTTAGCAGCGGCGCGACACTTGGCGGTCATGGAACAGTGTTCCCCGCCGTCACGATTCCAACGTCGGTCAAACTCGCTCCGGGCGACGGCATCGGCACGTTGACCGTCAGCAACATCGTGAATCTCCAGGCCGGCAGCTTCACGCAAATGGAGATCGACCGCGATGCCGTCTCGAACAATTTTGACCAACTGCGTGTGACGGGATTGCTCACGTTGGGCGGCACGTTGTCGGTGACGAATCTCAACGGCACGCTCGTGGAAGGCGACAGCTTCAAGCTTTTCGACGCCGCCGGCACTGCGGGCGCGTTTGCTGCGCTTGATCTGCCCGCGCTGGATGCCGGGTTAGTTTGGAGCTTCAACCAGACGGCTGGCGTGCTGGCGGTCGCTTCCACCACCAACAACGCTCCGACTGTCTCGGCGTTGTCGAATCTGGCGATCAACGAAGACAACGCCACGAGTGCACTGCCATTGGTCGTCGGCGATGCCGAGACGCCTGCGGGTTCGTTAGTGCTCAGCGGCACATCGTCGAATCCCAGCCTCGTGCCCGCAGCGAACATCGTGTTCGGCGGCAGCGATTCCAACCGCACCGTGACTGTGACGCCCGCGACGAATCAAAACGGCGTCGCCACCATCACGGTATCCGTCAGCGACGGCACGCTCTTTGCCACCACGTCGTTCCTCCTCACCGTGAACGCCGTCAACGATCCGCCGACCATCTCGCCCATCCCGAACCAGACTTGGAACAAGAATGTCGCCATCGGCCCACTGGCCTTCACCGTGAGCGATCCGGAAACCGCCGCTAATTCGCTCACGTTGCTTGCAGCGTCGTCCAACACGAACCTGATTCCGGTCGGCAACATCGTGTTTGGCGGCAGCGGGTCGAACCGCACCGTCACGTTGACGCCCACTGTGAACGCAGGCGGCACGTCCACGATCACGCTCACCGTCAGCGACGGTTTGTTGACCGCGAACACAGTCTTCAACGTCACCGTCATCGCTCCGAGCGCGATCGCCAAGGCCGACAATTCCATCGTGCTCAATTCCGGCTCCAGCTGGGTGGGTGGCACGGTTCCCAACACGAACACTTACGCGGCGTGGAACAGCATCGTCACCAGCGCCAACACCGTCGCGCTCGGCGCGGACGCGAGCTGGAGCGGGTTGAGCATTTCGAATCCAGCCGGCCCCGTGACCATCACCGCTGGCAGCACCCTGACTCTCGGCGCTTCTGGCATCGACATGAGCGCCGCGAATCAAAACCTGACGGTGAGTTCCGGCCTCGCGCTCGGCGCAGCGAATCACGAATTGTGGAATGTGACGTCGGGACGCACGTTGGCGTTGAACACCGGCACGTTCACGCGCAACAGCGGCGCCACGCTGAACTTGCCCGGCGCGGGAGCCGTCACCAGTTCGATGCCGGGTTTGGCTAACGACGCCAGCGGGCCCGGCTCAGGCATCATCGGAGCTTGGGCCACGACCGGCACTGGCAGCAGCACCGCCTTCGCGACGCTCAACGCAGGAATGATCGCAGCTTACACCAGTGCGACTGTGCCGACCGGCACGGCAACGACCGGCAGTTGGGGCAACATTCCT
>JBEGQI010000337.1:0-4499 GCA_041181065.1 Verrucomicrobiota bacterium
TTGAACGGGTTTCATCTGCCGCGCGTCATCCAACGCGCCGCAGCGGACGTGGTGGCGTGGAATCAACTAGGCTGTCTTTCGCCGCATGTCATCTACGTGGAGCAGGGGGGCGAGGCGAACGGCGAGAAGTTTGCCGAGTTGCTGGCCGCGGAATTGATCGAGCGCGAACGGATGGAGCCGCGGGGCGACATTTCAACCGAGTCGGCGGCGGGGATTGCGGCGCGGCGGGGCATTTACGAAGTGCGGGCGGCGCATTCGCCGGAGACACGGCAATGGTGCAGCGAAGGTTCGACCGCATGGACGGTCGTGTTCGAGGCGGACACCCGCTTTCAGCTCTCGTGCTTGAACCGGTTTGTTTACGTGAAGCCGGTGGCGAATCTGCAGGAGGCGCTGCATGGGGCGGATGCCATCCGGGAAAGGGTGTCGACCGTGGGCGTCGCCGTGCCGGAACACATGATGGGCGAAGTGGCGACGAAGCTGGCGCGTTGGGGCGCGACGCGCGTGTGTCCGCTGGGCCGGATGCAGGAGCCGCCGTTGGGCTGGCGTCATGATGGCCGGCCGGCGCTGGCGGATTTGGTGACGTGGACGGATCTGGAGATGTGATTTTATGAAACTGGAATTGAGGAAGACTTTTCAATTTGAAGCGGCGCATCTGCTGCCGAAGTTGCCGCGCGGTCACAAGTGCCGCCGGCTGCACGGGCACAGCTTTCAAGTGGAGGTCGTCGTCACTGGTGAAGCGGACCCGAAGCTGGGTTGGGTGATGGATTACGCGGATATCAGTAAAGCCTTCCGGCCCATCTGGGAAAAGCTCGACCACTATTATCTCAACGAGATCAAGGGGCTCGAAAACCCGACGAGCGAAGTCGTCGCCGCGTGGATTTGGAAGCAACTCAAGCCGAAGCTGCCGTTGCTCACGGAGATTGTCGTGGCGGAGACGTGCACGGCGCGTTGTGTGTATCGCGGCGAGTAGCTGGGAAATTTCTAAAAAAATTTTCGTGGGCAAATGTGAATGAATTCCGCAGCTTGTGCATCGAATCACGGCACAAACACAGAATTCATTCATCATGAATCCAAACTCTCAGCACTCCAACGAGTCCGCCGTCTCCCGGCGGGATTTCATCCGCACCACCTCCGCTGCCATCGCTGGCGCTTCGGTCCTTGGCTCGACGCTCATCGGGCGTTCGGCGTTCGCGGCGGAAAACAACACGCTCAAGATTGCGCTCATCGGCTGCGGCGGACGCGGCACGGTCGCGGCGTCACAGGCATTGAGCACAGATGGTCCCGTCAAACTCGTGGCGATGGCGGACGCGTTCGATGACCGGCTCGAAGGCAGTCTCAAGAGCCTTCAGCAGAAGCACGGTGACAAAGTGGATGTGCCGAAGGAGCGCCAGTTTATCGGCTTCGATGGCTTCAAGCAGGCCATCGCGGAAGCGGATGTGGTGTTGTTGACCACACCGCCCGGCTTTCGCCCAATCCACTTCGAAGAAGCGATCAAGCAGGGCAAGCATGTCTTCATGGAAAAGCCCGTGGCCACGGATGCGCCCGGTGTGCGCAAGATTTTGGCGGCAGCGGAAGAATCGAAGAAGAAGAACCTGAAAGTCTGCGTGGGGCTCCAGCGACATTACTGGCCCGGCTACATTGAAACGGTGAAGCGCATCCACGACGGCGCCATCGGCGAGGTTGTGGCGGCGCGGGCTTATTGGAACGGCAGCACGCCTTGGCTGTATCGCCGTGCGGATCTGGAAAAGAAAACGGGCCGCAAGCTGACCGAAATGGAATACCAGATGCGCAACTGGTATTACTTCACATGGATCTGCGGCGACCACATCCTTGAGCAGCACATCCATAACATCGACGTCATCAACTGGGTGATGGGCGGTTATCCGGTGCGAGCGCAGGGGCAGGGCGGTTGCGAAGTGCGCAAGGGACTCGACTACGGCGAGATCTTCGATCACCACTTCGTTGAGTTCGAATACGCCAGCGGCGCGCGGCTCACCAGCCAGTGCCGGCACATCAAGGGTTGCTGGAACAAAGTCTCCGAGCACGCCGTCGGCACCAAGGGCATCGCGGACATCAACAGCTTCGTCATCAAGGCGCGCGGCGAATCCGACTGGTCATATCGCCAGCCGTCGAAGGACCCTCAACAGATCGAGCACGATGTTCTTTTCGATGCCATCCGCAACAACAAGCCCTTGAACGATGCGGAGAACGGCGCAAAGAGCACCATGACCGCCATCATGGGCCGCATGGCGACTTACTCTGGGCAGATGATCGATTGGAACGAGGCGCTCGCGTCGGAGATCAACTTGTTGCCGGAGAAGTTCTCGTGGGATGCGCTGCCCAAGTCGCTGCCCGATGCGAATGGCCTCTACAAATTGCCGGTGCCGGGCAAGACCGAGGTGATTTGAGCGGCGAGTCGCTCAGCTCAAACGCCGAACAACCGGTCGCCCGCGTCGCCGAGACCAGGGACGATGTAGCCGCGCTCATTTACTTTCGCGTCCACGGAAGCCGTGAAGATGGGCAGCGTGGGATGCTTCTTACGCACGGCCCGCACCCCGTCCGGTCCCGCGATAAGACTGACGAGCCGGAGCCGTTTCGCGCCGTGCTGCTTCAGCAGGTCGATGGCCGCCAGCGCGCTGCCGCCGGTGGCTAGCATCGGATCGATGAGCAACACTTCGAACGGTCGCAGATCTTCCGGCAAACTTTTGTGGTAGAAGTGCGCCTGCAACGTCGTTTCCTCGCGCTTGAGCCCGATGAAACCGACGCGGGCGTTTGGGATGAGTTGCAGGATCGCGTCCAGCATCCCCAAGCCCGCGCGAAGCACGGGCACGAGCAACACTTCGCGCTTCAACGATTCCCCGCTGGCCTTCGCGAGCGGCGTTTGCACGGACACGCGCTCCGTTTCAAAGGAGCGGGTCGCTTCATAGATCATCAGCGACGCCATCTCGCTCAGCACCCGCCGGAACTCCATCGGTGAAGTCCGATGCTCACGCAGACGCGTGAGGTTGTGCTGGACGAGCGGATGATTGATGACGGTGACGCCCTTCATGTGCATGCCTCAGTTGCCGTAACCATCCATCAGGAAGTATGGCTGGCCGACCTTGAGCTTGGGGAGCTCGATACCGATGTCCACCTTGAGCGGCTTGGCTTCGGTCTTGCCGAACATCTTGAACAACTCCGAGAGATCGGAGACGCGGCGATATTCCACCAGCTTCGCCGAGCTGATGTTCGCGATGTCCTTTGCCTTTTCCACCGTCGCATCAAAGTCCCCCAGTTCATCCACGAGCCCGAGATTGAGGGCTTGGTTGCCGGTGAGCACGCGGCCATCCGCGAAGTTCGCCCAATCCGCCGCCAGCGCCTTGCCGTCATCCTTGTTGGCCTTATGCGCGTTGGCCCGGCCCGTGGCGACGACGTTGGTGAACCGCCCATAGACCTCGTTGATCATGTTTTGCATCATGTCGAGCTCCTCCTGCGGGATCTTGTCCGGATCGCGCGAGCCGCTGAGCATGTCCTTGAACTTCCCGCTCTTGAACACCTGCGGGCGCAGTCCCACTTTGTCCATCAACCCCCGATAGTTCAGCCCGCTCATGATGACCCCGATGCTCCCCGTGATCGTGAGGTCGTTCGCGACGATGTAACGGCACGGCGCCGAAACGTAGTAACCACCCGAGGCCGCCAGGTTGCCCATGCTGACGATGACGGGCTTGCTGGAATCAGTCTGGAACTTGCGGATGGCCTTCGCGATGTCATCTGAAGCCAGCACTTCGCCGCCGGGAGAATCGACCTTCAGCAACACCGCCTGCACATGCTTGTCTTTCTCGGCCCGCTTCAACTGCGACTTCACCACATCCACCATGCTGTAACCCGTTCCGTCGATCCGCATGCTCGTGATGACCCCCTCGATGGGCACGACGGCGATTTTATCATCGCCATCGCTGTCCTTCACCGTGACTTCCTCCAGGCGCGGACCCGCGCCGTGATGTTGACCGCCGGAAACGTCACCGAGCCCGCTGACCAACTGACCGAAGTTCATCAACACGCTGAAGCCCAACATCAGGAACAGGATGATCGCCGCGATCATCCAGCCGCGACCCTTCTTTGACTTGGGTTCAACCGGCCGGACCGACTGCGAAAGGGGCGGGGGCGGCGCGCTGGGAATGGCAAACGGCGGCTGCGGCGGCGGGGGCGGCAGCGGCACGCCCGAAGCGGGGGGGAGATTCGATTCATCCATAACGCGCGCACGCTAACGCAACCCCACAGGCACGGCAAGCGCTTGACGGCAGGGGGCAGACACGCTCTTGGATGCCGCGAACCACCCTGCCTCCACCGCCTTGACGGACCCGAGTCCCGATTGCCGCCCGACCGCCTCCCGGCTGACCCCTCAGACCCTTGCAATGATCCCTCCGACCCTTGCAACGACTGCTCTGACCTTTGCAATGACTGCTCTTGTCGCATCAATGACAACTCTGAGTCGTTCAACGACTGCTCGGTGTGCCGCA
>JBEGQI010000338.1:0-13468 GCA_041181065.1 Verrucomicrobiota bacterium
CTTGAAATACCACGCCGTCTTGAGTTCAAGTTTGTAGAACTCCTTGTCCATCGTCACGAATTCACCGAACAGCTCAGTGCGCTGGCCGTGATTCGGCAACGTCGTGTTGTTGCGGGTATCAAACGCAAGCGAGGCTCCAAACTTGGACAACAGCGCATCACCGGCCTCCGCTTGGATGAAACTCGGCGCGTTGCTATCCACATTGATGATCCCCACCTGCTCCAGCGTGTAACTCAGGCTGCCGATCAGGAAGTCACTGCCCAAGGCGCGGGTCAGGCTGATCTTCGCGCCGGTGCGGCGTTCATCATAGAGATTCTCGACGCTTTGGTAGTTCATCTCCCGGCGATACAGATCGACGCCGAGTGAAAGCTTGCGATCCAGAAACCACGGCTCAACAAAGGACAGCGTATAGTTCTGCATCTCCGTGCCGATCTGGATGCGGGCGCGGAATTTTTGCCCCGCGCCGGTGAACAACGGCGGATTGGCAATGTCAAAGTTGCCTTGCGTGAACTCGATGTAACCAACAATGGACTCAACGGAGTTAAACCCTGCACCAAGCTGCATGTTGCCGGTGCTTTTTTCCTCCACCCCGATGACGAGGTTTTTCCGGTTGGGCACCGTCGTCGGTTCGGGCTGCGCATCTACCTTTTCAAAATACTGCAACCCTTCAAGGCGGGCCTTGCTGACCTTGACCCGCACCATGTCGAATATTTCGCCCGGTGCCACCGCCAATTCGCGCCGGATGACCCGGTCCTTCGTCTTCGTGTTACCCTTGATCTCGATCTTTTCGATGTAGGATTTCTGTCCTTCCTCGATG
Organism: Verrucomicrobiota bacterium; assembly: GCA_041181065.1. Lineage (GTDB taxonomy): Bacteria > Verrucomicrobiota > Verrucomicrobiia > Limisphaerales > DSYF01 > DSYF01. The sequence goes on from JBEGQI010000338.1 coordinate 818, forward strand.
TTATATTGAAGGTCCATCGTCCCCTTTTCCGTGTTGGGAATTTTGGCGACGCGCAAGTTCTGGCCTTTCACGTCGATGTAACCCTTGGCGCCATAATAATCCTCAACGGCCTGCGTGTCCTTGGTCAATCCGTCAGGCGTGAAGGTGCCACCCTCTTTCAAAACAAAACCGCGATTCAACTGCCGCTGCGCAATCAATTCAGGCCGGTCCGCCGGAGCCGCCTTCTTCAGCGGCGGCGCCACAAACGTGGGACTCACCGCATTCGTGGGCAGCAGCTTGGTTCCCTTGAAGGAAATGGAACCAACCTTGTAAGGCACGCCTTCCGAGATGAAAATTTTCACCTCCATTGTCTTCGGCGTGGGGCGCTCCAGTTTCACGTCCTTGATTTCAAAATCGATGTAGCCCTTCTCACGATAGAACTGCGCGAGTTTTTCTTTGTCCTCCTCGAACTGGTCGATCTTGTAAACGCCACTGCCGGTTAGCCATGAGAACATCCAATGCTTGCGCGTCTTGACCTCCTTGCGGAGCTTCTTCTGGGAAAACGCCTGCGCCCCGACAAACTCCACCTTCTTGATCTTCACCTTCTTCGACTCGACGATTTCAAACGTCGCGGTGCCTCGGCCCGCCGCCTCCTCGATGCTCACCGAGTTGCTGACCGTGGTGCCGGGATAGCCCGCCTTCTCATACATCTTACGCAACTCCTGGCAATCGGTGTAAAGCTTCCGCTCGTTCAACGGCTCGCCCACCCGCGAGGTGATCTTCTTCAACAACTTGTCGTTGTCGTATTTTGTATTTCCGGAAAACTTGATGTCGGTTAACCGCGGGTTCGCCTGGACGAAGTATGTGAGTTCAACGCCGTTGACCGCATTCGATTCCGACACACGGATATTGTAGAAGAGCCCCGTGCCGTAGAGATTCTTGACGTCGTCATCCACGCTCAGCCGGATGTAAGCATCGCCCTCCTTCATCCGCAGGTTCGAGCGCACGAGTTCATCGCTCACCGTCGCCGGACCGACATGACGGATCTCGATCTTGGAGATCGTGAGCGAACCTTGGGCAAAGACGTTCACCCCTCCGAACACCAATAGAAGAAGAACTGCGGCCAGACGCCGCCACCCATGTCTCAACCGTGCCTCAACCGGGCACATCCTCATCACTGACTTTTGCGGCGCTTTCAAATCGTGTAATCGAGTTCAGGAACGTCAGGTTTACATCACCGGTTGGACCGTTGCGTTGTTTGGCGATGAGGAGGTTCACCGGCCGGGTATCCGGATCCGCGTTGCCACCGTCTTCATCTTCTCCACTGCTCGGCTTGTATAGCAGACCAACCAGGTCGGCATCCTGTTCAATCGAGCCGGACTCGCGCAAATCGGACAACCGCGGTTTGCGGCTCTTGTCCTTTTCCAACTCGCGATTCAACTGGGCCAGAACGATGACCGGGATATCTAATTCCTTCGCCAGCGCCTTGATGCCGCTGGAAATATCCGCGATTTCCTGTTGCCGGTTTTCCTTTGCTCGCGCCGCAGTAGAGTGAAGCAATTGCAGGTAGTCAATGACCAAAAGCTTGATGCCATGCTGCTGGTGCATACGCCGCGCCTTCGCCCGCAATTGCAGGATCGAAAGCCCCGCCGAATCATCGATGAACAGCGGCGCGCTCGCCATCTTGCCGGCCGCACCGGTCAACTTCGGGAAGTCCCGTTCCGCCAGAAAACCATCGCGCACATTGCGCAGGTTCACCCGCGAGTGCGAGCACAGCATGCGCAACACCAGCGACTCGGCGGTCATTTCCAAACTGAACACCCCCACCGGCAGCCGGTCCTGCAAACACACATGCTCCGCGATGTTCATCGCCAGCGACGTCTTGCCCATCGAGGGCCGCGCCGCGATGACGATCATTTCACCGCCGTGCAACCCGCTCGTCATCTTGTCCAAATCCGCAAAGCCCGTCGCCACTCCCGTCAACGCGCCCTGCCGCTCATGGAATTGCTCGATCGTCGTGATCGCCTTCTTGACCAGTTCCTTGATGCCCGGCGTCGCGCTCGACACCCGCGACTCCGCGATGCGCAACACGTCCCGCTCCGCCTCATCCATGAGCGTGTCCACTTCGCCCTCATTCTCGTAAGCGCGCGCCACGATGTCCGAACATGTGCGGATCATTTTCCGCAACACCGACTTCTCGAGCACGATGTCGAGGTAGTAACTCAAGTTCGCCGCCGACGGCACCGCATCCTGCAACGACGACAAGTAGGCAATGCCCCCGACCTGATCCAGCACGTTGTTATCCTTCAGCCGCTGCTGCAACGTGATCAAATCCACCGCCTCACGTTTGTCATACATCGCGAGGATCGTGTCATAAATCGTCTGATGCCGGAGATCGTAGAAGATTTCGCCATCGCCCTTGAACTTCATGATGCACTCGTTCATGCAATCATTCGGCGCCCACAACAAACACCCGAGCACCCCCTGCTCCGCCTCGATGGCATGCGGCGGCAACCGGTCCAGCTTGGCCGGATCAATCGCCGGCAACTTCCGCCGGCGCGCACGCTTCAAATCCACGCCGCCCGAACCTTCATTTCCGATGGAATCAATCACGCGCCCACAATGAACCGGGGCAAAAAACTTGCGAGCCGAAAAGTTGTTAAAAATTATCCGCACACTTGTCCACACGCATGGACACCTGCTGCGGTGATGTTTTTTGAAATGACCAGAGCCAATTTTCCTGCGAAAGGCACGAAGGGGACGAAGAAAAAATGAACACGCCCCTCTTCGCTACCTTCGCCCCTTCGTGGGACAATGATACCGCCGCGAGCAATGGCTTATTCCCGAATGACTCTGCAACAAAGGCTGGAAGAAAGACCATTCGCCGCAGTCCTTAGCCAGACAGCATCGTTATCTTTTCTCAAACGGCACCGCCTCAACCATCGCCTGAATCTTTTGCAACAACTCCGACAAAGCCGCATGCAATCGACAACCTTCTGGCAACTGTGACATCAGAAAAACACAATCTCTATGTCCGTCACGGCGTTCCAATGATACGATAAGATCATTGCAGTGTGCCGAAGTCAGATGCTGCTGTGCAGTCAACTCCGGCGGAATGTCAAAAAATCGCCCGTGGTCAGAAACCTGAAACTCTTTCGGCAAGAATTGTCCCCACTGACGCATCAACACCTCGCCAATCACCTTGCCATCTTCATGCACGATAACCGTCCAATGCGGTGACGGTTGTTGAGTTTCTTCTCGCAAGTCGCCGTTGTGGAGAATTCGCACGCGCATCGCGGCCTCACGTTAGAACTAAGCGATACGACCGGTCAAATACGCTCGCATCGCCAACTGACGTTGCCGCCCGCATTCGCGCCAGCGACATGGTTCAGCAAGCCGATCACTTCCAAGTCCATGAAGTCAGCTTGTAAGGATCTGGTTTCCGCCATGGCTGCCACCAAACAAGGGTTTCTGCCGTTTTCTCCTTCCCGTTCAACTTCACCTTGAGCTGGAGACAGTAATTCATACCCGCGACGACCTGTTGCTCGGCTTTGAGGATGGCGACCAGTTCAAGCTTTGCCCCTTTCGTGATATTCGTCTCTTGCAGCGCCTTTTGATGTGCCTCGATCGCAAAAGCAGCCGCGGTGCACACCTCTTTGTTGGTCACAGAAGCTGCGGCATATCCACCACTGGGCATCGACTTTTGCGCCAGACTGGACATCGGACAAACGCCCACGAAAAGGAGAGCCACAATGCAGGTGAGAATATATTTCATTTTGATAGTCGTTGGACGGTGCTCCACGCCGGATACTCCTGCGTCGCCGACCGCCCCAAGCTCAGCGAGCCGGCGCACGGGACGCAAGCAAGGTATAACCTATCGCCCCAGGTTCACATTTTGATAATTAAAATCACACAGACCGCAGTCACCAAAATGCTCAAGGCAATGCAGGTTAACCCGTGCCCAGATTCCTTTTTGGTAACCAAGTAGATTCCCATGAAGAAACCAATGAATGGCACGAGGAGGGCGCTCAAGTAGCTGAGACCAATCATGGATTCGGAAACTCCAGCTGAACTCAAGTTTGGAATCGGGTTCCAGCCCTTCCACCTGCGAAGTTTGAGTTCCGTCTGTTGATGGCAGTGAGGGCACTCAGCCGTAAGCCCGTAGCGATGATCCTCAACCTCAAATTCTAATTCTTGTCCGCAGTGCCTGCACTGACACTTGGTTAGCATAAGGAGCTAAGCCGTCTCTTCACCCAACTCCACGTTCCAATACGCCAAGTCCACGAAGTGTTTCCAACTGTCGTGCTGCTGGAGGTGCAGGTTAATCTGCACGAATGGCCGCCACTTGGGTTTCTTCGGTTTGCGGATGAGGTGCATGTGCGCCTCGGTCGGCGTGCGGTTGCTCTTGCGCGTGTTGCAGGGGATGCAGGAGCACACGATGTTTTCCCACGTCGTCGGCCCGCCACGGTCGCGCGGGATGACGTGGTCAAGGTTGAGGTCTTTGCGCTCGAAGATGTGGCCGCAATACTGGCAGGTGTTCTTGTCGCGTTCGAAGATGTTATGGCGCGTGAACTTCACTTCCTTCTTCGGCATGTGGTCGAAGATGCCGAGGAGGATGACGCGCGGGATGCGGATGCGGAACGAAATGGTGTGAATGCTCTCGGGGTGCGGCTCGGTTTGCGAGAGGCTGTGCCATTCGCTGAAGTCGAAGGTCTGAAAGCTGCCGTCAGGGCGGTTGAGCACGACTTCGGCGTGGCCTTGTAAGAGAAGCGTGAGCGCGCGGCGGACAGTGCAGACGTTGACTGCCTGCCATAGCCGGTTGAGGACCAGCACTTGCGAGTTCAGGTGCGACGCATTCATGGCCGTTCTCTAGGGCTTGACGCTAGCACGGCGTGCGTTCCGAGTTCAAGCCCGGTCTTGTTCCAAGTGTGGTGAACGTTCACGGTGAACAACCGGTTGCGCAGCATCGTTGCCAAGTCGAGTTGACCAACCTAGTATCGCCGCATGAAACGTTTCCTCGCCGCGCTGTTCGCGCTGCTGCTTTTCTCCGGGTTGATGGTTCGCGCCGCCGGGCCGGAAGATCAATACATCGGCATCTATTTCCAGATCCAGCAGGGCGACACCGCACAGGCCGACGGCAAGCTGGCGGAGGCCGCTGCGCGTTACACCGAGGCGCGCGAGGGATTGGTTCGGCTGCAAAAAAGTTACCCGACGTGGCAGAACAACGTGGTCAACTTCCGCCTCGAATATCTCGCCAAGAAACTGGCGTTGACCGGCCCGCCGCCCGCGCCCGCAACGCCGATCACTTCGAAACCAGCGCCGGTCACTGGTGCCGATGCCGGCACCGAGGCGTCGCCGCAGATGAACGTGTTGCAATCCCAAGTGCAGGCCTTGCAGGCGAACAACGCCGCGCTCCAGGCGAAGTTGCGTGAAGCGCTCAGCGCACGGCCGGCGAACGTGGACCCGGCAGCCGTCGAGCAAGCCGAGGCACGCCTGCGCGAAATGGCGAAGGAGAATGAATTGCTCAAGGCCACGCTCGCCTCACGCCCGACAGTGGCCGACCCGAACACGGAGTCAAAGATGGCGGCAGAATTGCGAAGGCAGATGGAGGACATGCGGCAGCAGCTGGCTGCGGAATCCGCCCGCTCCGCCGCGTTGCTCCGCGAGAAGGGCGATTTGCAGGACCGCCTCGACAAGACCAACACCAGCCCGAGCGACACGAATTCGCGCAAGGCGCTCGAACGGCAGCTCGAGGAGGCCAACCGCAAGCTGGAGCATCAACGCCTCGTCGCCGAGCAACTGGCCAAGGAAAAAACCGGCCTGCTGACCCGGATTTCCTCCTTGGAAACCGAAGTGGCTGCCACGAAGGCGTTGCGAGAAGAAAACGCGCTGCTCAAAAAACAGGTGGTGGATCTGCAGAACAATCCCAGCGTGAACACCATCACCAACGATCTCGCCCGCCGACTCACGGCCGCCGAAGCGCAGATCGCCGCCTTGCAGTCCGAGCGGGATCTGTTGCGCATGGAAAAGGGCGCGCTGGAAGACCGCGTAAAACAATTGTTGAAGGATGCCGCGAGCAAGCCCGTGGTCGTCGCTGCGGCTCCACGCCCCGAAGACGCCAAGCGCATCCGCGAGTTAGAGTCCCAGCGTGATTCGTTGCAAAGGCAGCTCGATGCCGCCGTCACCGAACTGGCCAAGAACCAAAGGGGCGCCGGTGAAAAGGCGGATGACCTCGCGAAACAACTCTCCTCCCTGCGCGCGAAGATCGACGTTTACGAAGCGAAACCCATCCCCTACTCCGCCACCGAGCTCGCCCTCTTCCGGCGCACCACACCCACGCTCGCCAGCACGGACGCCGCAGTCCGCAAGAGTTCAAACATCCCGAAACCGCCGCCCGGCTCCAGCTCGCTGATCCTGGAAGCGCAGCGTTCCTTCGCCCGCGGGGATTTCAAGATGGCCGAGGAAAAATATCAGCAGGTGCTCCGCCGGGACATGAGCAACGTTTACACCCTCGCCAACCTGGCCGCGATCCAGATCGAGGAAAACAAATACGAGGACGCGGAGAAGAATTTACGCGCGGCGCTCGCGGTCGCAAACGACGACGCCTATTCGATCCAGATGCTCGGCTACCTGAATTTCCGCCGCGAGAAATTCGACGAAGCGCTCAACTACTTCAGCCTGGCCGCGCAATACGCGCCCGACAGCGCGGAGGTGCAGAATTATCTCGGCGTCACATTGAGCCACAAGGGCCAGCGCGCCGCCGCCGAAAGCGCCTTGCGCAAGGCGCTGGCGCTGGAGCCCGGTTACGGCAGCGCGCACAACAATCTTGCCGTGATCTACGCGACACAGAATCCGCCGCAAGTCGAACTCGCCCGCTGGCATTATCAGAAAGCGCTCGACACCGGCCATCCGAAGAATCCCGAGCTGGAAAAACTGTTCGAAGCGAAAACGCAGACGGCAAACCGCTGATGCTGCGGCAGGCCCAGCAGGAGTTCGTGATCCGCACGCGTGGGCGCGGCTTGCATGAGTTCACCCGCGAGGTGCAAAGCTGGGTTGCCCGCGCCCAATTCCACACCGGCCTCGTCACGTTGCATCTGCGCCACACGTCGGCGTCGTTGCTGATCCAGGAGAACGCCGACCCGGATGTGCGCCGCGATCTTGATGCATTCTTCGCGCGGCTGGTCCCGGATGGCGATCGGCTCTTCATCCACACTGCCGAAGGCGCAGATGACATGCCGGCGCACGTTCGCTCGGCCATCACGCCGGTCAATCTCAGCCTCCCCGTGACTGCGGGCCAGCTTGCGCTCGGCACGTGGCAGGGCATCTACGTCTGGGAGCATCGGCAACACCCGCACACACGCCGCGTGGCCGCTCACTTCATCGGCGAGTAACAGTTTGCTCGCCATCACTGCGAGCGGCTGGCAAGTTCCAGTCATTCGACTATGAAACGTCTGCTCCCATGGGTTGCCGTCACCCTCGCCTCGGCCCGTCTTTTGGATGCTGCGACGAACCCACCCAGCAGTCCGACGGACTTTGGATTCGCAGGCAAGGAAATCTACCCGGTCGATGATTACATCTCATTCCTGCGCGCCGCCGACATCAATGGCGATGGCAAGATGGACCTTATCGTCGTCAACAATCTGCGCTCGAAAATCGATATCCTCTTCAACCAGACCGGCGTGACTCATCGTCCCACGGCACCCGCCGGGATCAAACATGAGATCAATGAATTGCCGCCCGACGCACGTTTTCGCATCGAGTCCGTCGCGTCGGAAAAGCGCATCGCGTCATTCGTGGTCGCCGATCTGAATTCAGACGGGCGGCCCGACCTCGCCTACTACGGCGAGCCCAAGGAACTCATCATACAATACAATCAGGGCACGAACGGCTGGGCTGCCCCCAAACGCTGGCCTATCGAGGACGGCATCCTTTCTGACGGTGCTTTGAGCTATGGCGATCTGAACGGCGATGGCCGGGCCGACCTATTGCTGCTGGCCGAAAAGCACATTTATTTCTTCGCTCAAAAAGCGGACGGGGCCCTGGTCGAACCAGAAAAAATCCCACTGTCCGCACCTGCACGCGCGGCGCTGACCGTGGACGTGAACAACGATGGTCGTCTGGATCTGCTTTTGGTGAATTGGGAGAACGCCAGCCCGTTCCGCGTTCGCTTGCAAAGCGCGACCGGACATCTCGGCCCGGAGACTTATTTCGACTTCCCGGCCATCCGCTCGTTCGCCGCCGAGAGACTCACCACCAACGCGACGACGCAGATCATGACCATCGCTTTGAACTCGGGCCGCGCGCAGGTTTCGCAGTTCACCAAGTCGCCCGCTGCCGCGATGACTGAGGATTTTCGTGAAGGACAATTTCAAATCCTGCCGCTGCTCAACACAGACCGTTCGCGACGCGGGATGGCTTGGGGAGATTTGAACGGTGACGACCTCACCGACCTGCTGGTCGCCGAGCCAGAGAACGGCCAGATCACTCTCTATGCCCAACAGGCTGACGGCTCACTGGCACCACCGCGTTCATTCCCAGCGCTCGCGGGCATCAGCGAAATCGCCGCCGCCGACTGGGATAACGACAAACGGGCCGAAGTCTTCCTGCTCAGTCCGGACGAAAAGCAAATGGGCGTGACGCGCCTGGACGAAAAGGGCCGCCTGCCGTTTCCGACCTTGATCTCGCTCGACGGCAAACCGCTTGCGATGGCAGTGGGTTCTATGCAGTCGGGCCTCAAACCCACGCTTGCGGTCATCGTGGACAAGGACGGAGCGCGCATGCTGGTCACCCGCAATGCCGACGGCTCATCTCACTCGCAAAAACTTTTGGCCAGTTTCAAAGCGAACCCTTCCGCACTGGTCTGGCACGACGTGGATCAGGACGGGCTCGCCGACCTTGTGGTGCTCATTCCGTATGAGAAGGTCAAAATCTTGCGCCAGTTGCCGGGGAAAACCTTCGCTGAAATCGATGTCGCCCCGCCCGGCGGCGTGCTTGAGCAACCGTGGCTGGCAGCAGCGGATGTCGATGGCGACGGCAAAGCGGAGTTGTTACTGGCACAAAAAAATTTCCTGCGGGCAGTCGTGTTGAAACGTGAGGCGACCAGCGACGGATCCACCAACCAACCAGGCTGGGGACTGCACGTGCGCGACCAGATCAACGGGGCCGCAAGTAACTCACGCATCACGGGGGCAGCATTGGTTCCCGGCGCGGATAGAGCCGCGCTATTCCTGCTCGACGCCGAACGCAAGGCGTTGACCGTGTCCCAACGCGACGCCGCTGGCGTGTGGCAAACCGTGAAGAGCATCCCCCTGCCCTTCTCCATGGTCGGCACCCTGCAACCCATCGCACTGGGCGGAGCGAAGCCGAACAGCATCGCCCTGATGAGCGCAAACCTCGTGGCGTGGCAGCCATTGTTCGGGGAAAAGTGGGCGCTCAAGCAACTCGACAGCTACGAAACGCCCATCAAGGACGGCTACCTGCACGACGTCGTGGCCGGCGACTTGAATCGCGATGGCCGCAAAGATCTGGTGTTCATCGAAACCGGCAAGCATTACCTGGATCTCGTGGTTTTCGATCAGACTGAACATTTGGTCCCGGCGGATCGTTGGCCCGTGTATGAGGAACGTTCCCTGCGGAGCACACGCAGCGAACTCCCCGAACCGCGCGAAGCGGTCATCGCCGACGTCACTGGCGACGGCAGGAATGACCTCATCATTGTCGTCCATGATCGCGTGCTGGTGTATCCGCAGGAATAGATCGGCAGCACAACACATCTGGCAAGGTCAGCTTGCTTTTGTGATGCAATAACAACCTTGGTCAGTTAGCGACTGCCGCTGCGACTGGTTCTGTCGATTTGGATCAGGATCAAACCGTGATTCCCGAACTGTCTTTGGATAGCGCCCTGATTCAGCAGATAGATGTGCGTCGAAATGCGCTCACTTTGGCATGAGCGCAGCGGTTGATTCCTGGCGGCGGTTCAAACTCCAACGTTCCTGCCATTCCACGATTGGGGCGCCATGCTCGAATTGGATCGGCAGCCAGATATAGCGTGAGTCGCGCAGATCCCATTGTTTCCACCGGTCAAACATGGCGATGTAGCTATCGGGTCGGCCCGCCACCGGCAGCACAAACGTGCTTTGCCCGCGAAACGTTTTATCCGCCTCGATGCCACGGCAAGGATTTCCCAATTCAGTCCACGGTCCGAAAATATTGTCCGCAACCGCTGAGCGGGCGGCGTTCGGCTCCCAAGCAGTGCAACCGGAGGCGATCAGGTAATATTTGCCGCCTCGCTTGAAGACCGCAGGGGCCTCCATGGAACGACCGATGAAGATGCGCGCGTATTTGCCCGCAGGTTTGAGGTAATCATCCGTGAGCAGCGACACATGCATGGTTGGGTTGCCCTCGGAGGAATAGAACTGATACGCCTTGCCATCGTCGTCGACAAACAAGGTCATGTCGCGCGCCATCTGTCCGCCTGCAAAATCGTGGGCTAATTTATTTTCCTTGCCGGGCCGTTTGTCTTGGGGCGTTGCGTTGACCGGCCAGATACCAGCATTGGGACGAAAGCTGCCGATGTATTTGAAGGGGCCAGTCGCGGTATCACTCACGGCAACACCAGATCGGGCCGCAGAATAGTCAGGTTCATCCTGATGGAACCACATGACGAACTGTTTGGTCTTCGCGTTGTAGATCACCTTGGGGCGTTCGTTGACCTTCTCGCAATGCAGGTCACTCTCGGGCTCACGCTGCGACGGCGTCAGAGCGATGCCTTCGTTCTTCCAATCGTAAAGGTTGGTCGAGGAGTAGCAGGAGAAACCACCATTGACCACGCGCGTTCCGCCCCATGATTTGTTGGCCGCCGTCAGATAGGTCGTGCCCTCCTTCAGTTCGCCATACCAGTAGTATGTGCCCTGATGGAATAAGATTCCCCCGCCGTGCGCGTTGATGAATTGCCCGGACGTATCCGACCAGCGTTCCCCAGGACTGAATGTCCGCTCCGCTGTCACGTTTGACTGCGCGATAACATTGCCCGCCAGCCACGCCAGCACGATTGCAGACATTGCCACGGCCTTTAGATTGGCAGCGCTGCGGTTACATCGGTCGCTGCGGAACAAATTCATCAACTCCATCTTCTTTCTTCCTCCAGATCCTTGCACTACCTGCCCCCGGTGCGGTCATCCAAGTGAACGATGCCATGCTGAATGGCACTGATCGCCGCTTCGGTCCGGTCCCGCACATTCAATTTAGTGAACAAGCTGCGGAAGTGAGCCTTCACCGTGTCCTCGGTCACTTCCAGCGCAGCGCCGATTTCTTTGTTGCTGCGACCTTTGATCAAAAGCTGGAGCACATCCATCTCGCGCGAGGTGAGTTCGGCGCGCTGTTTGCGCTTGGCCAGCATTTCGGCCACGCGGGCGGGCAACTTTTCTTCGCCCGCGTGGACCGCCCGGATCGTCGCGGATAATTCATCGTCGGACGTGTCCTTGAGCAGGTAAGACTTGGCCCCGGACTGGATCGCCCGATAAATGTCTTCGTCAGCATCAAACGTCGTAAGCACGATGATACGCGCTTGGGGAAACTCCTGCCGGATCGCCATGATCGCCTCCACGCCGCCCATGCCAGGCAGACGTAAATCCATCAGCACGACGTCGGGTTTCACCTTGCGGAAAAGGTCCACGGCCTCGGCGCCATCGCCGGTTTGGCCAACGACCTGAAGGTCAGGTTCGCTTTCAACAAGCGCGGCGATGCCTTTGCGGACGGCCGGGTGGTCGTCCACAATCATCACGCGAATCATCGGCGCGCGTTTGTTCATTGGCTTTAACTTAGCGGCAGGCATGGGAAGTGTAATCTACTCTTTGGTGTAAGTGGGTCAGCCCGGCAATGGAACCGTCAGGATGATTTCCGAGCCTTGGCCTGGCTCACTTTTCATGGAGAGTTCACCGCGAATCTCCGCCGCCCGCTCGCGCATGCCGATGAGACCGAAGCCGCCGCTGCTCTTGGGCGGGTGCGACACGGAAAAGCCACAACCGTCGTCCCGCACGATCAGCTGGAACTGCTTCTCCGAGAAATCCAGCTCAACGCTGACCCTTTTTGCATTCGCATGTCGGACGGCATTGGTGATGGCCTCCTGCCCCACACGCAACAAGTTGTTCTCGACCACCGGTGCAAACCGGCGCGCCTGTCCCTTCACGACGAAATCCGTTTTGCGTTCTGAACCTTCGACCATTTGCGCGAGAATGTTTTTCAGCGCGCTGGCCAAATCCCCCGTCTCCAAGACTTGCGAACGCATATTCCAAATGGAGTTGCGCGCCTCGGCAAGGCTGCCCCGGACGAGTTCATGGGCAGCATCAAGGTGCTGGTTCAATGGCTCGCTGGCTTCCGACGCATGCTTCTTGGCGAGGCGCAGCTGGAATGACGTCGCGGTGAGTCCCTGCGCCAGGGTGTCATGGATTTCGCGGGCCACGCGATTACGCTCGTTCAAGATGGCGGCGAACTCCGCCTCAGCCATCGCGCGTTGGCGCTCCTGTTCTTTCAAGCGCTGGCGCGCGAACAGAGTGAGAATCCCGATCGTGAGCAGGAGGCCAGTGGTGACCGCGGCCAACACGTAAGTGGTATGCTGGAAATCCCACCAGGAGGGTGATCGCAAGATCGTGAGATCCGCAGGCGAACGCAGCA
>JBEGQI010000339.1:0-9984 GCA_041181065.1 Verrucomicrobiota bacterium
GCGCGAATGAGTGCGACACGAAGTTGCTCGTGCGCCCCAGCTTCGCGTGCAGCGCCGCGATGTGATACGCCGACAGACTTTCGTCCTGAAATTTCACATGCTCGAGCACCGCGTTGTCGCCTGCGACGACTTCGGTGACGACGTTGGTGAAATACGCGCCGTCGCCCGTGCTGGCGTAGCTTTCGAGCACCGTGCCTTGCGAATTATCCTCCGCGATGAACAGGTTGCGCGCCTGCGCCGTCGCGCCGGAATCGGTCGCCGTTGAGATGAACAGCAGATGCACCGGCGTTTCCAAAACCTTGCCCGCCGCGAGGTGGACGAAGCCGCCGTCGGTGAAGCTGGCGTTGTTGAGCGCGGTGAAACTGCTGTGTTCGCCGGTCGCCTGCTTGGCGAGATGCTTCTCGATGAGCGCGGAATTTTCCACGAGCGCGGCACTGAGATTCTTGACCGTGACGCCCGCCGGCAACTGGCCGATGGACGAGAGCTTCGGCGTGAACTGGCCGTTCACGAACACCAGCCGATGCGCGTTCAGCGAGCCGAACGTGACACCTTTCACCGTGTCGGCGGTGATGCTGCCGGCGGCGGCGGGTTTGAATGTCAGCTTCGCGAGCGGCGCGACGTTCGTGAAACGCCAGTCCTCGTCCTTGAGCGTGGGGAAGCCGGTCTTGGCGAACTGGTCGGCGCCGGCCTGGCGGACGGGCGCGAGCCACGCGGGTTGATTCGCGGTTGCGGTCGTGGCGAGCTGCTGGAGCACCGCCGTCGGATTCTGGGTTTCCTGGGTTGCCATTTTCAAAATTGGTTTGCCGAAAAAGCGCGCCACTTTTCCATGAGAACGCCCCGGATGCAAGAGCGCGGCGGGGGCGATTTTGCGGGGTTTGGTGCTCCCGCCCCGAATTGAACGGGGATCAACGGTTTAGGAAACCGCCGCTCTATCCATTTGAGCTACGGGAGCCGAGCGCGCCGCCACTCTAGCGGACAGGAAAATCGTGCGGCAAGCTGTTTGCCGTTTTGACAACGGGCCGATATCCCCTGAGATTCGGCCCGACATTTTTCTTGAAGGCTTAACGTGCTGGATCCAACTGAAAAAACTCCTGTCTTAACTTCGAGTCACCGTCTCGAACGGGTATTGCCGCAATGGTTGGCGAAACCGCTTTATAGCCAGCGCGGATTGAACGCCAAGACGGCGGCGGATTTGGCCCAACTGCCGTTCGTAACCAAGCAGGATCTTCGGATGAATTTCCCGCACAACTTTCTCAACGCCGGCGAAACGCTGGATGCCTTGCAGGAGGCTGAAGCTGTGGAGGTCGAATACACCTCAGGCACAACCGAAGAGCGTGTGCCGGTGCTGTTGCCGCGTGGCTGGTGGGATGACCAAGAGGAGCGGGCGTTGCGGTTGAATCCAGCGGTGGCCAGGATTTTGGATGCAAACCCGGACTTTCGCCGCGTCACGCTGACGACGCCGGTGTGTAACGGACAGGCGTGTCCTTCCAAGTGGACCACCCGCGCCCAGCGGACGTTCGGACGCACGTTGTTCGCCAACTTTGCCCGCATTCCGTTCCTGCTCACCGATCAGGAGCTTGGCCAGATGGCGCGGGAGGTGGCGGAATGGGAGCCGCAGCTGCTGGATCTTGATCCGGTGCATGGCGCATGGTTCGCGTTGTATTGCGAGCGCAACGGGCTCCGCTTCCCGTCGTTGAAGTTTATCCTCTGCAGTTATGAATTTGTCAGCGTTGTGCATCGACGGATCATCGAGCGCGTTTTCGGCGTGCCTGTGTTGAATCTTTATGGCTCCACGGAAACGGGGCATCTGCTCATGCAGGGGGCCAATGGCGAGATGTTGCCCAGTGCAGAGACGGCGTATCTGGAAATCATCGAGCGAGACCGGCGTGGCATCGGCGCTCTGGTGGTGACCTCGCTGTCCAATCATCGCATGCCATTGATTCGCTATCGTATTGGCGATTTGGTTGAACGCGTCGAACAGCCAGGCGCCCCGGTGTATCACGTGCATGGCCGGGCCAAGGACGCGTTGCGGTCGGCGGATGGCCAGCGCGTGACGACGTTGGATGTGGATTCGCTTTTCAATGGTGTGACGGGGCTTGTGCATTATCAGCTTCGCCAGACAGAGCAGGGGGGCTTTGCTCTGCGCTACATTCTGGAATCGGCCCGCGAGCCCGAGCCGGATCTGCACGCGGTTTGCGGTGAATTGCAATTACTCCTTGGTTGCGGCCCAATTCCCGTCGAGCGTGTGGATACCATTGTTCCAGCGCAATCGGGCAAATTTCGGCTGACGAATCCGGCGTGACAGAAGAAAATTGGCTTGAGCCGGATAGGAGGCTTCGGTTCACTTGCGGCGGCTGGAGAGGTGGCCGAGTGGCTGAAGGCGCTGGTTTGCTAAACCGGTATACGGTCAAAAGCCGTATCGGGGGTTCGAATCCCCCCCTCTCCGCCAGCCTTATTTTAAAGGGTTTTCGCAATAATTTACCCCGAGTAACAACACCTAGTAACAACAAATCCATCTACATCTAGGGTTGTTTGCCGGTGTTCATTCCGTCGGATTTCGCCTCTTTCTCACACTGCTCGATGAACGCCAAAATGCTGGCCAGGTGGAAAAGTCGAACGCCTTTTATCCGGCCCGGCTCACGAATTGAGACGGATCGAATGAAATTCTTGCCCGCCCATTCGTAGAGTTTTGGCCGCGAACACCCGGAGAAGAACTCGTGCCCGCGCTTCGGTGCTCTGACCCAAACTGGCAGCGCCCCATCCCGCTCAGACATTTGTGACCGCAGTTCTTCCGCTGCGCAGGCAAGCCTGCTCTTCTGCGTTGCATCCTTATTCATGACTTCTTGCCCCTTCATTCACAGACCTCCCTGTTTCAGCGCCTCCAACCGATCGTCCACCCCATCCTTGTTGGCGTCCACGAAGCCTTGTAGGCGACCGTGCCGGTGCGCAAGAAACCACCCACCTACAGCCACCGCCACGCCACCCAAAATCAGTAGCTCGTTCCCCACGATCAGCGTCGGCAACACCATCAGCGCCAAACCGCCGACGGCAATCGCCGCGCTGGTGGTCACACTGCCGATGAGCAACTTCAGCGGCGGATAGAAGATGGACGCCAAGCCAAACACAAACATGGCCACGCCCACCCACACAATTCCCTTCAGGCTCGCCAGCTTGGCGCCGAGTTCACGGGCGGTATCCTTCTGCGCGGCTCCCAGCTCCGTCTTGGCCCGCGTCTCCTCACGCTCAATAACCGGCCTCGGCGAACTCACCACCACCGCCTGGACATTCGTCCCCTATCCCCTGCCCTCGCCAAACACGCACGTCTCCTCCAGCCGCGACCCTGTGGGAGCCGGTATAGCTCCGCGTGCGCATAGTTTCCTGATTCTGCCGCGATAGATGCCAGGAAAGTGTCAGGGATTCCAGCTACAACCGCCGAAACCCATGCAATCAGGTGCCACTGCATAACCAGAGAGGCGTGAGAACCCACTGGCACAACCCCAAATTTTCTCCCAACTCCACCCATCATCAGTCGAGTCCATCACAAGATAAGTTTGAACATCTGCGGCCCGGCGGGTATCTATCCCTGCGTGCGGCGTTTTCGAACCATCGTGTTTGCCCTGGCAGCCTTTCTCTGGCTGCCCATCTCCGCGCATTGCCAGCTTGAATCCGTCCCCGGCCTCGAATTCCTCCGCTGCTCCGTGGAAGCCGCTGACGGTCACGCGCCGGCAAACGACTGCAGCACCTGCTGCGCTTTGGAGAAGTCGCAATATCGAGCCGAGCACGCTCGCCTGACAATCCCGACTCCCGAGCTGCTCCCAGTTTTGTTCGTGCCCCAGATCCCCACGGTAGCCAGCCTGCCCGCCCAAGTAAGCGGCGGCATCCTCACGGCAGCACCGCCTGACTTGTCTCCCCGCTGGCATTTCCTCTCCCGCACGGCTCTTCTCGCCCGTGCTCCGTCCCTTGCTTCTTAAGTAGTCCCGTCCGGGACTTTCCCTCTCAACGCAGCGTGATTTCACGCCGTGCCGTTTCCGTTTTCCCGTTTGGTCAGTCTGTTTGAGTTGATTATGAAGCGAAGTATTTTTTGCAGTTTGCCACTCCTCCTGGCGGTGGCGCTGGGCAACGCCGTGGCGCTGCCCGCAAAAGGTCAGGATTCTCCAGTTGTATCCGCCCCCGAAGGGCTAACGCTCGACGCGGCCATCCGGCTGGCGCAGGCCGACAACCCGGAAATTCGCGTGCTATCGGCGGACATCGCGTCGGCGCGGGGCGAACTGACGACCGCGAAGACGTGGCAGAATCCGGAAATCTCGTTTGCGCCCGGCTTCAAGTCCGTGCGCGATCCCTCGGCCACGCAGTTCCACGGTGACTTCGGGCTGGAGCAAACCTTTGAGTGGCCCGGCAAACGCGCCCTCCGCCGTGCCGTGGCGGAAAAGAGTGTCGCCATCCGCCGGCTGGCGCTCGACGGTTTCCGTGAACAGCTCGCCGTTCAAGTGCGCCGCGCCTACTTCACCGTGCTGGCCTCGCGGGAAGTCGTCACATTGCGCGAACAACGACTGGCGCTCGCCAGATCGTTCGTGGACGCGGCGAAGAAAAAGGTCGAGGGCGGATTTGCGCCGGAGTTCGAGGCGACCAAGGCGGAGGTGGAAGTCGTCGGCGCTCAAAAATCATTGCGCGAGGCGCAGGCCCAGCACGATTCAGCCCGCGTGACGTTAAACGCGCTGATGGGCCGAAAGCCAACCGAGCCGTTGAATCTGTCCGGCACGCTCGACGGCGCAATCATGGTGCCCGCACAATCCACCCTGCTCGAACAAGCACTGGCACGGAATCCGGTCGTGAAGATTCAAGAAGCCGAGGCGGAGCGCACGGGCTTGAGTCTGCAAGCCATCCGCAAGTCGCGGCTGCCGGATTTCAAAATCGGCCCGAGCGTGGAATACACCCGCGACGAGCAGATTGTGGGAGTTGGCGTCAGCCTGCCGCTGCCGTTTTGGGACAAGAAGAAAGGCGAGATCGCCACCGCGACCGCCGAACAGGACAAGGCGCTGGCTGAATTAGAGAAGTTGCGGCGCGAGATCCTGCGCGACGTGACCACGGCGGCGCAGAACCTCACGGCGGCAAAGGAATCGCTCGCATTCTACACGCCCGCACTCCGCGACAAGCTCAAGGCCGCGCTCGATGCCGCCGCGCAAGGCTACGCCGAAGGCCGCACGCCGCTGCTGCTCTATCTCGAATCGCAGCGCACCTATTTCGACACGCAGGCCGACCACTTCGAGACGCAGCAAAAACTGTTTGAAGCCCGGGCGGAACTGGAGTCCGCCCTCGGCATTTCCCTCCAACAACTGTCCCAACCCGCCAACGAAACCAAATGAAATTTCCCATGAAGAACCCGACCCTTTGCCTGTTGCTTGCCGTTGCCCTCGCCGGGTGCGCCAAGAAAGAAGAGACCGCCGCCGCCAAACCGGAGGCCGCCGAAGCGAAGCATGACGAGAACATCGTCACGCTCACCAAGGAAAGCCTGGCGAATGTCACGCTCAAGACCGAGGCGGCGCAGTTGGGCAGCCTCGGCATGACGCTCAAGGCGGCGGGCCGCGTCAGCGCCAACCTGAACAAGACCGCCAAAGTCACGCCCACGCTCGAAGGCAGGTTGACCAAGCTCAACTTCGATTTGAACGACCATGTGAAAGCGGGTGACGTGGTGGCGTTGGTGGAATCGCCCGAACTGCTGGGCAAGGCGCTAGAACTCAAGGCGCCCATTGACGGCGTGATCATTGAGCGCACCGCGACCGCGGGTGAACTCGTGGACAAGAGCAAGGCCATCTACACCATCAGCGACCCGACCCAGCTCTGGGCGATTGCCGAAGTGAAGGAGCGCGACATCGCGGCGGTGAAACTCAAGCAGGACGCGACGTTCACGACGCTCGCGTTTCCCGACGAGAAGTTCCAGGGCAAGGTCGTGCTCATCGGCAACCAGGTCGAGGCCGGTTCACGCACCGTCGAGGTCCGCATCGCGGTGGACAACACGGACGGGCGGTTGAAGCCCGGCATGTTTGCCGACGTGGAGATCATCACCACGATTCTCGACAACGTGCTGCTCATCCCGGACAGCGCGCTCGAAACCGACGGG
This sequence comes from Verrucomicrobiota bacterium, assembly GCA_041181065.1. Taxonomy (GTDB): domain Bacteria; phylum Verrucomicrobiota; class Verrucomicrobiia; order Limisphaerales; family DSYF01; genus DSYF01. Next base: position 6,119 of record JBEGQI010000339.1, read on the forward strand.
GAGAACCAGATTGTCTTCGTCGCGCTCGACGACAAGAAATTTGAGAAGCGCACGGTGAAACTGGGGTTGGAGCAATCCGGCCGTGTGCAAATCCTCGACGGTGTGAAGGCGGGCGAGAACATCGTCACCATCGGCGGTTTCATCCTGAAATCCGAATTGCTCAAGGGCCAGTTGGGGGAGGAATAGCACCATGATCAATCCCATCCTCAACTTCTCCGTCCGCCAGCGATTGCTCGTCCTGCTGGCAACGCTGATCCTCGCGGGCTTCGGCTGGCTCTCGCTCCGGCAAATCCCGATTGATGCCTTCCCCGACGTGACTAATGTGCAGGTGCAGGTGCTGGCCACGGCGGGCGGCATGTCGCCGCCCGACATGGAAAAGCTCGTCACGCGACCCATTGAAATCGAACTCGCCGGCTTGCCGAAGCTCACGGAAGTGCGCTCGGTTTCCAAAATCGGATTGAGCGCCATCACGGTGGTCTTCGAGGACCATGTGGACGACTACTTCGCCCGCCAGCTCGTGTTTGAGCGGTTGCAAGGCGCAAAGGATAAAATCCCGGCGGGTGTTGAAGTGCAGCTTGGCCCCATCACCACTGGCCTCGGCGAAATCTTTCAATACACGCTCGTCAGCAAGGACAAGAAATACGACGCCACCGAACTGCGCACCATCCAGCAATACATTGTGCGCCCGATCCTGCGCACTGTGCCAGGCGTGACGGACGTGAACTCCTTCGGCGGTCTCGTGAAACAATATCAGGTGCTCATCAAACCCGACCGGCTGACCTCCTACGGCATCACGTTGCAGCAGGTCTTTGAAGCGCTGGAAAAGAACAACGCGAACGCCAGCGGCAATTTCATCGAGCATGGCTCGGAGCAATACATCGTGCGCGGGCTGGGGCTGGTGAAGGACACCAAGGACATTGAAAACATCATCGTGGCGACGCACGAGCACGCGTCCATCTATGTGCGGGACGTGGCGGACGTGGTCATCGGCGCGGAACTGCGGCAAGGCGCCGTCACGGCCAACGGCGAAGGTGAAGCCGTGGCGGGAATCGTCCTCATGCTCAAAGGCGCGAGCGGACGCGATGTCGTCAACGCCGTAAAGGAAAAGCTGCCCGCCATCCAGAAGGCGCTGCCCAAGGGCGTGGAACTGGTGCCGTTCTACGACCGCACCGACCTGGTGAAGAAGGCGATTCACACCGTCACGAAAGCCCTGATGGAAGGCTCCATTTTTGTCCTCATCATCCTGATTGTGCTGCTCGCCGACTTCCGCAGCGCGATCATTGTCACGCTGGTGTTGCCGCTGGCGGCGCTCTTCGCGTTCATCATGATGAAGTGGTATGGCATCAGCGCCAATCTTATGTCCCTCGGCGGTCTGGCCATCGGCATCGGCATGATGGTGGACGGTGCGGTGGTGATGGTGGAGAACATCCACCGCCATCTGACCGAGAAACCGGAGGATGCGAAGAAACACGCGCACGCCAGTAAAACGGAAATCGTCCTCTACGCCGCGAAGGAAGTTGGCCGCCCCATCGTCTTCGGCATCTTCATCATCATCGTGGTGTTCCTGCCGCTGTTCACCCTCGAAGGGTTTGAAGGCAAGATGTTCAGCCCGCTGGCCTTTACGATCTCCTTCGCGCTGCTCGGCTCGCTGATCCTATCGCTGACGCTCGTGCCGATGCTCTGCACGTTCTTTCTCAAGCAGGTGCCGCATGAACACGATCCTTTTCACATCCGCTGGTTGAAGCAGGCTTATCTCGCGCTGCTCAAACCCTGCGTGCGCCGCCCGTGGCTCGTCGTCCTCCCGGCGGTGCTGGCGCTCGCCGGCGCGTTCGCGCTCGTGCCGCGCATCGGCACGGAGTTCCTGCCAACGCTGGACGAGGGTTGTGTCGGCCTGCAAACCTTCCGCATCCCCAGCATCTCGCTTCCGCAATCGCTCGAATTGCAGGGCCGCGCCGAACGCATCTTGAAGCGTTTCCCCGAAGTGATTGACGTGGTTTCCAAGACGGGCCGCGCCGACATCGCTTCCGATCCGATGGGCGTGGAAATCAGCGACGTCATCGTCACCCTCAAGCCGCGCGAAGAATGGACCACGGCCAAGACGAAAGACGAACTCGTGGACAAAATGCGCGACGCGATGGCCGAACTGCCCGGCGTGGCGGCGAGCTTTTCCCAGCCCATCGCGCTGCGCGTGGATGAACTGGTCAGCGGCGTGAAATCCTCCATCGGCATCAAGCTTTTCGGCGACGACCTTGATGTGTTGAAGGACAAGGCCGATGCCATTGCCCGCATCCTCGGGAAAGTGCCCGGCGCGGCGGACATCAACGTCGAGAAAGTCAGCGGCCTCGCGTATCTGCAAATCGAGATTGATCGCGACAAAATCGCCCGCTACGGCATCAACGTCGCCGACGTTCAGGAAGTCGTCGAGACGGCCATCGGCGGGAAGGAAGCCACCAAGGTGTATGAAGGCCAGAAAGTCTTCGGACTCGCCGTGCGTTTCCCGGAGTCGGCACGGAGCGATGTTTCGCCCATCCGCCAGATCCTCATCGCTTCACCACAGGGCGCGTTGATTCCGCTCGGCCAACTGGCGCACGTCTATGTGACCGAAGGCCCGGCGCAAATCAGCCGCGAGATGGCGCAACGCCGCATTGTTGTCGAATGCAACGTCACTGACCGTGACATCGGCAGCTTCGTGAAGGAAGCACAGGCAAAGATTGACGCCAACGTGAAACTGCCGCCGGGCTACTTCATCACCTGGGGCGGACAGTTCGAGAACCAGCAACGCGCCATGAAGCGGTTTAGCATTGTGGTGCCCATTACCATCGTGGCGATCTTCCTCCTACTGTTCGGCTCGTTCAATTCCGTGAAGCAGGCGCTGCTCATCATCCTGAATATTCCCTTCGCGCTGATTGGCGGCATCCTCGCGCTGCTCCTCGGTCACTTCAACATGAGCGTCAGCGCCAGCGTCGGTTTCATCGCGCTGTTCGGCGTGGCCGTGCTCAACGGCATCGTGATGGTCAGTTACTTCAACGAACTGCGGCGCGAGGGAATGAACGTCGAGCTCGCCGTCATCAAGGGGGCAATTCTTCGGCTGCGACCGGTGCTCATCACCGCCAGCGTCGCGGCCCTCGGCTTGGTGCCGATGCTCTTCGCCACCGGGCCGGGCAGTGAAATTCAAAAGCCACTCGCCGCCGTGGTCATCGGTGGACTTATCAGTTCCACGTTGCTGACGCTGTTCATGCTCCCGGCACTCTACAAGGTGTTCGAGCGAGAGACGGTCAAAGACTCATCCATTCACCTACCCGAACCGCCAGCCACAACGGAACTGCAATAATCATTCGACGTAACGCTCCAGCACGACCAAAAGCTCCTGCAAATGCTTGCGGCCTTCCGCCGGCGAATGGGCGTGCTCAATGCAATGCCGCATGTGGGAATGAATCAAATTCTCCGACAGTGACTTGATGGCTTTGCGCGCGGACACCAACTGCATGAGGATTTCCGAACAGTCGCGGTCCTCCTCCAGCATCCGCTCGATGCCGTTCATCTGGCCAACGATGCGGCGCACCCGGAGTTTTTGGGCGTCGCGTTCGGTGCGGGAATGAGAGTGCGATTTCATGAGGCACACAGGTTAAGCCTACGGTGCCGAAAGTTCAATCCTTGCCCATGTATAGGGGGTAGGGGTATAGTCCTCGCGTGAGTTCATTCCAAGATTACCTCGCCCACGGTCAGGGCTGGCTGTTCATTCCCGCCGCGATCCTGCTCGGCGCACTGCACGGTCTGGAGCCCGGCCACAGCAAGACGATGATGGCGGCGTTCATCATTTCCATTCGCGGCACGGTCGCCCAAGCAGTGCTGCTCGGCCTGTCGGC
>JBEGQI010000340.1:0-7144 GCA_041181065.1 Verrucomicrobiota bacterium
TCCGCTTCCCGCAGGATCCGAATCTTGTCTTCCGTCGTATACCGCTTGCCTTTCATCGTCTGGTCCTTTCGTTGCGCCCAGACTAACAAATTACCTGGCCTGAAAAAGCGAAGTCACCTCACCGCCGTCGTCGTTAGGCAAGAAGTCGTCCGAAGGTTTCACTTGATGCAGGGGCCTCACCCCGTTCGCGGCGCGCAGGGGACTGCGCGCCCTACCTTTTGGGTTTCCTGCGTTCTGGCGTGCGCCTAAACTTCGTGCATGGATTTGCCGGTTCGGAAGAAGCTTCCGCATCAAGTCCCGCAATGGGTCGCCGAGGGCAGTTGGTTTTTCATCACCATCAAATGTGTCCCGCCCGGTAAGAATCAACTTTGCCGCGCAGGCACCGGCGATGCGGTGCTGTCGGCGATGAAGTTCAACCATGACAACCTTGTCTGGTATTGCCGCCTTGGCTTGCTCATGCCGGACCATCTGCATGCCATCATCGCATTTCCGCGTGAGCCCGGAATGAAAACAGCCATCACGAATTGGAAGAAGTTCGTCGCGATGAATCATCCTGCGGAATGGCAGCGTGACTTTTTCGACCACCGCCTGCGAAACCGGGATGAGTTGGAAGAGAAGACGAGTTACATCCTGATGAATCCTGTTCGCAAAGGTCTATGCGAACGCGCCGAAGATTGGGTGTGGGTTTATCGTCCGAGCGACCGACCACCGCCGCAACTTGGGTAGGGCGGGCAGTCCTCTGCCCGCCGTCATTCGCAAGTCGTGGCGCGGTTCGATGGCTCACCCCGTTCGCGGCGCGCAGGGGACTGCGCGCCCTACCGTCTCCGGCGGCGAGGCTCACCTCAGACCCGGTGAGTTCATCCTCCAACGGCTGGTTTTTAGCCGATGATCCGACAATTTCATCCGACAATCACTGACTTTGCCTGTCCGGAGACTGATTTTTACTTTCTTACGACAGAATTTCAGGCCCCCGAGGCTGTTTTTCACCTCCCGAAGGCTGAATCTTACTCTCCGGAGACTGATTTTTACCCTCGGGAGGCTGATTTTCATGGTCGGGAGAGTGATTTTTAGTGTCCGGAGACTAAAATTCATTCTCCGACGGCTGATTTCAGCGTTTGTCGGAGGAATTCATCCGACGATGGCTAATTTTTACCCTTCGTCGGAGAAAATCATCCGACGATGACTGTTTTCAGTGGCCAATCCCTGAATTCAGTCTTCGGTCCCTGAATTCTGCCATCGAACCTGGCGTTAGGGTATGAACCGACAAATTCCTCGGGCATTTGCTTGTGGCGGTCAAAAGTCCGGGGCAGTTTCCCGCTCATGGCGGACCCAATCCCTGTTTCCACTCCGAGTGTTCCTGACGCGTCGGTTCCATCCATCAACGGGGCGGATTTCTTTTTCGCGCTGGGCGGCGAATTGCGTTGGTCAATCTTTCGGATGCTGGCGGATGGGAAGACACGCACGGCGGTGGATGTGGCGGCGGTGTTGAACCGGGAGTTCGACGGCGTGAGCAAACATCTGCGCACGATGCGCGCGGCGGGTGTGCTGTCGGTCGCACCGACGGAGGATCGGCGCTATGTGTTCTTCACCATCGCGCCGGAGTTCCGGAAGGAGCCGGGGGTGGTGGATTACGGTTTCTGCCGGATTGATCTCACGCGGATGGCGTGAGGCATCGCTTCGTGCCCGCGTCTTTTTCCTTTCGCGGCCGAACTTTTTGCCGCTTAACTCCGCGCATGCGACCGCAATCACTCGACTTTCTCAAGACGCTCGTCAACACGCCCAGTCCCGTCGGCCACGAAACGCGCGGCCAACGTGTGTGGCTTGATTACGCGAAGCAGTTCGCGGAGGAGACGTTCTCGGATGCTTACGGCAATTGCGTCGCCGTGCTGAACAAAGGCGGGGGACCGCGCATCATGCTCGCCGGTCACGCGGATGAAATCGCGATGGCGGTGAATTACATCGAAGACAATGGCTACCTCTACGTGAAGCGTGTTGGCGGCATCGACGCGGCCATCATGAAGGCGCAGCGCGTCACGATCCATTCGCGCAGTGGTCCTGTGCGCGGCGTTGTTGGCAATGTGGCGCCGCATCTCACCCGCCAAGAAGGCGACCCCAAGCCGCCGAAGATCCATGACATCTTCGTGGACATCGGCGTGTCGAGCCGCGAGGAAGCGGAGAAACTCGTGCGCATCGGCGACCCGATGACGCTGGTCGATGAATTCGAGTTGCTGCGCGGCGATCTCGCCGTGGCGCGCGCGTTCGACAATCGCATCGGCACGTTCGCGGTGGTGGAGGCGTTGCGACTGTTGAAGGAGTCGAAGGTGAAGTTGAACGCTGAGATTTGCGCCGTTTCGAATGTGCAGGAGGAAGTCGGCCTGCTTGGTGCGCGGCAGATCGCGTATTCGCTCAAGCCGGACATCGCGCTTGTCGTGGACGTGACGCACGCGACGGATTATCCGACCGTGAGCAAGGCGCAACACGGCGACGTGCGCATCGGCAAAGGTCCGGCGCTGACGCACGGCGGTTGCAATCATCCTGAGGTGGTTGCGCGTTTGGAAGAAGTGGCAGCGAAGAAGAAGATTCCGCTGCAGCACGAGGCGATGAGCGCAACGAGCGGCACGGATACGGATGTGATTTTCTGGACGCGCGGCGGTATCGCGAGTGCGTTGATCAGTTTGCCGAACCGTTATATGCACTCGCCCGTGGAACTGGTGAGCTTGGCCGACTTGGAGTTGATCCCGCAACTCATGGCTGGCTTCTGCGCTTCCGTGAAACGAGGCGAACAATTCAAGGTGAAGATTTAAACTTGGCAGGAGACGCCTCGCGTCGTCTTCCGCCAGAACTACGGCAGCTTGGTGCGGTAGAAGCGTTGTGGAATCGTCGGTGTAATTGGATTCGTCACGACATAGCTGCCCGCCAAATCAAATACGTTCGTGGCGACTAGCGACCACTGTGACGGCGGTGTGTTCACATTCGTAGCGCCAATCAGTAACAATGGCCCGCCCGCCCATCCGCCGGAGCCGGTGAAAATCAAGTTGGTGCCCACGTTTGAGAGGGTCAGCGTCGGTGGCGGCTCGCTGCCATATTCGAACGCGCCCAAGTCCGGCGCACTTCCCGTGTAGGCATGACCGATGTTCGTGCCTGCATTCACAAGTTCGTTGGTCGCGACCATTTGCAGGAAGGCGATGTAGGGCAGGTCGCCATTGGTTTGGCGCGGCAAGGTCAGCAGCGCCTCGTTGAGCGTGGCGAAGTCGTTGTTCGCGACGGTGGCGGGCAGTGTGAAGTAGTTGAACGTGACATCGTTTGAGGCGCCCAGATTGGCGACTTCCGTTCCCGAACGCGCCTTGTAGCCGAGGTTGTTCTTCATCACGTGATCGAAGCCGGGCACGTCATTGTTTGTGCTGGATGCGTCCAGGTTGCAAAGCATGTTGAAGTTGACGTTGTTCGAATGTGCCGTGTTGTTGAACCAGTCGAGCCCGCCGGTGTGGTGGTTGGCGTAGAAGCCATTCGCGCGATTGCGCACGGCGAGACAAAACTTTGTGACGTGGCGGGGCACGGGGATCGTGTAGGTGTTGCTCGATACGCCATAGCCGCCGGACTTGAACCCGTTCGCATCGCCGCCTGAACTCGCGAAGTTGGTGAAGTAGCCGTTATAAAACGCCCAACAGTTCTCGATCGTGGCCGGCGCCTGACAGTTGATGAGATCGAATCCATCGTCGCTGTTGAACCAGGCGCGACAGCCGCGAAGCACGTTGCCAGTGTAATTGGAGTTGTTTCCATGGATGCCAAAGCCGTCAACGTTGCCAATCGAAAGACCGTCCAGCCCGCGATTGTTATACGCGTCACAGTTCAACACCAGATTGCTCTGCCCGCGGGTCAGATACCAGCCGATGCCCATGCCGTCGTGCATGGCCAGTTGCTCAAAAAGATTCCGGTTGCCGCCATCGATGCGAAAACATTCAGACTGGGTGTTCTTCACGCCGGGTGTGCCATTCGTGATCGTCACTTGCACGCCGACGACATCAAAGCCCTTGAACACACAATCGCTCGCCGTGACCAGGAAGGCTGTGACGCGATTGGTGGGCGGCACCACTCCGGAAAAATCGAACACTGGTCTCTCGCCCGGATAGGCCAGGTAGCTGACGCCGCTTTTCGTGATGTAGTTGACGATGGCCCATGGGTTGAAGTTGGTGGTGAGGTGCGAGTTGTCGAGCAGGTAGGTGCCGCCCCGGAGGTAAACAATGCTGCCCGAGCTAGCCGCTGTTTGGGCGCGGGTGATGGTGGCGAACGGCGCGTTGCTCGTGCCGGTGTTTGTATCCAGCCCGTTGGTCGCGACGAAATACGTCGTGGCAGCGTGCAGCAGCACTTTGCTCATCAAGAAGACGATTGCAGCCGTGAGCTTTTGGGGTGAGTGCATCGGAGGGGATATTCCGCCAAACATTCGCCTGCTTCAACCGGCATTTGCAGGCGATTTACCTAAGCCAGCGTGGTTGAATCTGCCTCCCGGCCTCGCGTTGGCGGGCCGACAAAATGCTGTAGCGGGCGGTGGACAAAGCGCGGCAGGTGAATTAACTATAGCCGCAGCCCAACCCGGCGATCGAAACCCAGAAGCGATCGGCGGGCGATTAATTGAGACAACCTATGGCATCAACCAACACTCATTCGTGGAAATTCGTCCGCATCGGCGGCGTGGACCAAGTCGTATTCCGCAACGCAGCGGACATCGCCAACATCGCAAACCTCGACCAGAAGCTTTGGATGGCTCTCGCCATGCCGACGCGTGGCGTGGAGTTCGACGCCAAAACCGCCGACCTCATCGATGCGGACAAAGATGGACGCATCCGTCCGCCGGAAGTCCTCGCGGCGGTGAAGTGGGCTGAAAGCGCCTTCAACGACCTCGGTGACCTCATGCGCGGTGGCGACTCCGTGCAACTCAGCGCCATCAAGGATCCGAACATCCTTGCGGGTGCGAAGCGTATCCTGGCCAGTTTGAACAAGCCCAACGAGCAGGTCATTTCGCTCGCGGATGTTTCCGACACGGTGAAGATTTTGGCCGAGACCAAGTTCAATGGCGACGGCGTGGTGATCGCTGAATCATCCGATGATGCTGCGATCAAGAAGGCCATCGAAGACATCATCGCGTCGCTCGGGGCGGTGACGGACCGCAGCGGCAAGCCGGGTTTGAACCAGGCGAAGCTCGATCAGTTTTTTGTCGAGGCGCAGACGTTGTCCGATTGGGCGGCGAAGGGTGAGGCGGACAAATCGTTGACGCCGCTCGGATTCGACGGCACGGCGGCCGCGTCCGGCGCGATCAAGGCCGTGAAGGCCAAGGTGGACGATTTCTTCGCGCGTTGCCGACTGGCCGCGTTCGATCCGCGGGCGCTGGCCGCGGTGAATCGCAGCGAAGTTGAGTATCTTGCCGTGGCCGCGAAGGACATGAGCATCACGGCGCAGGAAGTGGCCGGATTCCCGCTCGCCAAAATCGAAGCCAATGCAGCGCTCCCGTTGAGCGGTGCTGTGAATCCCGCGTGGGCTGGGGCATTGGCAGCATTGAACAGCGCCGCTGTCACGCCGTTGCTGGGTGCAGGCAAGACGAGTTTGACCGAGGCCGACTGGGCCGCGGTGCAATCGAAGGTCGGACCGTTCGACGTTTGGACGGGTGGCAAACCGGCGACCGCCACGGAGAAACTTGGCCTGCCTCGTTTGCGCGAACTCATCAAGAGTGGTGCGAAGGACAAGATCGCCGCGCTCATCAAGCAGGACGCCGCGCTCGAAAGCGAATTCGCCCAGATGGTGTCCGTCGAGAAGCTCGTCCGCTTCCAGAAGGACTTCTACGAGTTGCTCACGAATTTCGTGAACTTCGCTGACTTCTACGGCAAGACCGGTGCCGTGTTCCAGGCGGGCACCCTCTACCTCGACAATCGCAGCTGCAATCTGTGCATCGACGTGACCGATCCGGGCAAGCACGCGGCGCTCGCGGGATTGGCGGGTGCCTATCTGGCCTATTGCGATTGCACGCGGCCCGGCGGACAGAAGCGGACCATCGTGGCCGTCTTCTCCAACGGCGATTCCGAGAACTTGATGACGAATCGCAACGGTGTTTTCTACGACCGCAAGGGCAACGACTGGGATGCGACGATCACCAAGATCATCGACAATCCCATCAGCATCCGGCAGGCGTTCTGGTCGCCTTACAAGAAGCTCATCCGCATGATCGAGGAACAGGCGGCCAAGCGCGCGGCGGCGGCGGATGCGCAGTCCACCGCAGCCATGCAGGCAACTGCTGATTCTACGGTGAACGCGGATAAAAAGGCGCCGGAGCCAAAGAAGATTGATACTGGAACGCTCGCAGCCATCGGCCTCGTGTTGACCACCTTGCTCGGCGCGTTGGGCACCATCTTCAGCAAGATCCTTGGTCTGGCCTGGTGGCAGATTCCACTCGCGCTGGCGGCCATCATCCTCGCCATTTCGCTACCGTCGATGGCGGTGGCGTGGTTGAAACTGCGCAAACGCAACCTCGGGCCAATCCTCGATGCGAACGGTTGGGCCATCAACAATGCGGCGAAGATGAACATCCCCTTCGGCGCGTCGCTCACGGACATCCCGAAGCTCCCTCCGGGGACGGATTATTCCTACGAAGATCCGTATGCCGAGAAGCAACGCCCGTGGAAGCTGTATATCGCCATCGTGGCTGTGCTTGTGCTCGGCTGGTGCTGGTATGTTGGCAAGTTGGACAAGAATTTGCCGCCCAAGCTGAAGAGCACTTCCGTCATTGGCACCAATGCTCCTGCTTGGACGCCGCCTACCAACAGCGTGCCGTCCACGGCGACACCAGCAGCACAGTAAAGGTCAGCGATTATTCCAAATTGCAAAACCCCGGCCTGTGAAAGCAGGTCGGGGCTTTCTTTTGCCTGGGGCCAGATGGAAGGCGCGGTCGTTTTCCGCCGCTTGACCCGACGCCTTTTCTCGCCATACTACGCGGCCCGGCAATTCGCCCTTCGCAGCCGCTGTTGTTTTAGCAGCGTTTCCCGGTCGCATCGGTCTGATGCAACTGGTATTTTTGCAGCGTGGGCGAACCGGTCATTTACGATATGCAGCACATCCGAAACATCGCGATCATCGCGCACGTTGACCACGGCAAGAC
>JBEGQI010000341.1:0-6666 GCA_041181065.1 Verrucomicrobiota bacterium
CGACGGAAAAGATCCGCGTCCACGGCTGCACTGGGATGAACTGGGGCGCCAAGGAAAACATCGTCCCCGAACTCGCGCGCCTGAACCGCCTCGTCGCCGATCATCCGTGCTTCTTCGACGGCGCCCAGCTCACGCGCCTCAGCCCGCCTGACTCGGATGTTTACGCGCTGCTCCGCGAATCCGCCGAAGGCAAAGACTCGGTGTTAGTATTGGTCAACCTCGACACAAACCACTCGCGCACAGTTTCACTGGAAACGTCCAAACTCCCGAAGGCTGCATTCCCTCTCCCCGTCGGACGGGGAGAGGGGCAGGGAGAGGGGCCGCTCGACTTGCTCGGCCAGCCGCTTCCCGAGATTTCCGCGAGCGCGGGCAAGCTGACCTTCAAGCTCCCTCCCGCCGCCGCGTTCTGCCTCGCCGCAAGCGCGCAACCCAAAGGCCTCAGCGGCGACGCCTATCGCGCCGCCCGCGCCCGCGCGGCGTGGGCCGTGCAAGCCCTCAGCCGCGTCGTCCCGCCCGAACATCTCGACCACTTCGATTGGCGCGAACTCGCTGCGCAAGTGGACAATTCGCCCGCGCAATTTCTCGCCAACGCCTCGGGCAAACAGCCATTGGCGATTGGCCATCGGCAATCCAGCCCGTTCCCCAACGTCATCCTCTGGACCCGCGCTGACGCCCGTCGCATCACGCTCGTCCCGCCGAACCATTGGCTGCTCATCGAGGACGACGCCCGTTTCGAACTCCGTTTGCAGTCGAAGAATGGCGCCACGCAACACGTCGCCTCCATCGCCGCCGCTGGAAAATACATCGCCTGCCTCGCCCCGCGCACCGATGCCGCGGACGCCACGCTGACGCTGCACCGCTTCACCGAGCACGAGGCAACGATCACCGCCGATGTCCGCTTCCTGCCTGCTGCTCCTCACTCCTCGTCCCTCGCTCCGCGTTCAACGGATTTGGTCCTGCTCACCAACGGCCGTGGTGCCATGGCGCGTCTGTGTGTTGACCTCGGCCGCGTGAATTCCAAATACGACTGCGTCCTCGGCGCGAATCTGCATCCCACGTTGCCCGTGGACCGCCATGTCCTTGCGAAACGTCTCCGCGTCTGGGTGAACGCCGATGGTTTTATTTCGCCGCTCGATTTCAGCAGCCTCGCGCACTTCCAGCCCGGCCCGCCCGCTGTCTGGCAATTCATCGCGCAAGCCGGTGATGGCCGCACGGTCGAGTTGCAACTTACTGCCGACCTGGTGCCCGGCAGCAACACCACCGTGTTCAGCTTCAGCCGCCCCAGCGCCAGCGAAGCGCACGGCAAGCAGCTCCCGCCCGAAGCCGATGTGCGCCTCACCGTCCGGCTCGACATCGAGGACCGGAATTTTCATTCGCAGACGAAACACAACGACGGTGCGGATCACCATTTCCGCAGCCACACGCACGCGCTCAAAGGCAAACCTGGATTCAGTTTCACGCCGGCGCACGACCGTCATCTCCGCGTCTTCACGACCAGCGGCGAATTCCACGCGCAACCCGAGTGGTGCTTTAACATCGGCCATCCCGTTGAAGCCACGCGCGGCCAGGAAGGCGCTGGCGACGCCTACAGCCCCGGCTGGTTCGAACTGCCGATGACCAAAGGTGCGAGCATCCAACTCGTCGTCACAGCTGAAGCAAGAGACCCGAGCGAAAAGGAACTCGCCGCCGGCAAATTGGTAGGGACATCGCGCTGCGATGTCCCCACCCGGAGCGGAGCGGAGGGCGGAACGAAGGTGGCAAAACAGTCGCACGATGCTCATATTCCGTCGCCTGACGCTGCGCTCGGCGACGGGGAACGGCGCAGCGCACCGTCCCTGCCTGCGAAAGAATTTACCACACAGCTTGAAACCGCCGCCCGCGCCTACGTCGTCCGTCGCGGCGAGGGCAAGACGGTCGTCGCGGGCTATCCGTGGTTCCTTGACTGGGGCCGCGACACGCTCATCTGCGCGCGCGGCTTGCTCGCTGCAGGCATGGTGGACGAAGTCCGCGAGATTCTCCTGACCTTTGCGCGCTTTGAGGAGAACGGCACGTTGCCCAACATCATCCACGGCGAACACATCGGGAACCGCGACACCAGCGACGCCCCGCTCTGGTTCGGCGTCGTGTGCGAGGAACTCGCTGCTCTGAGCACGCAGCAGGGTTCACGTGGCACGAACTTTTATTCCACGCCCGTCGACTCGAAGAAGCGCCCGCTCGCCGATGTCCTCCGCAGTATCGCCGCGCATCATCTCAGCGGCACGCCCAACGGCATCCGCGTGGACGCTGCGTCCGGCCTCGTGTTCAGCCCGAGCCATTTCACGTGGATGGACACCAATTACCCCGCCGGCACGCCGCGCGAAGGGTATCCCATCGAGATCCAATGCCTCTGGATTCGCCTGCTGCGCCAGCTCGAGCGCATCGGCGCGAAGCCCGTGAGCGAATCGTGGTCCGCTCTTGCCGACCGCGCACAAGCCTCGCTCGAAAAGTTTTACTGGCTCGAAGAACAGGGCTGGTTCGCCGACTGCCTCCGCGCCTCGCCCGGCACGCCGGCGGCCAAAGCGCAGGTGGACGACGCGCTCCGCAGCAACTGTCTCTTCACCGTGAGCCTCGCCCTCGTGACCGGCGAACGCGCCCGTCGCACCGTCGAAGCCGCGCGCCGCTGGCTCGTGGTGCCGGGCGGATTGCGCTCGCTCGCGCCGTTGCCCGTGAAACTCGCGCTGGAGGTGAAGCACAACCACCATCGCCTCAACGACCCGCACCATCCGTATTGGGGCCGCTACGAAGGCGACGAAGACACGCGCCGCAAACCCGCGTATCACAACGGCACCGCGTGGACTTGGACCTTCCCCGTCTTCTGCGAAGCGCTCGCCGCCGCGTGGGAATTCTCGCCCGCCGCCGTGGCCGCGGCCCGCGCGTATCTCGGCACCAGCGCGCGGCTCATGCAGGAAGGCTGCCTCGGCCAGATCCCCGAAGTTCTCGACGGCGACGCCCCGCACACCCAACGCGGCTGCGACGCCCAAGCCTGGGGCGTGACCGAAGCGCTGCGCGTGTGGCGGATGTTGAATTCTCCGACTTCCGGCTCTTAATCATACTCTTACTCGTAATCTTAATCCCTTGAACGGGGGGAAGGGATTAAGAGTAAGATTAAGAAGCGGTTTGAAAATAAGCCGCAGATTTCACGGATGAACGCCGATAAATACATTTCCCATCCGCGTCAATCCGCGTAATCAGCGGTTAAGTAACGACGTCATGACCCGCTCCCGCCCCCTCTACTGCGTCGCGATTCTGTTCGTCATCGCGCTCGGCCTGCTGTCGCGGCGCTTTCCGCAGTTCCTGCCCGCCGTGCTCGGCAAATACCCCGGCGATGCGTTGTGGGCGCTGATGGTCTTCCTCGGGTTCGGTGGCGTGCTCCGTCGCACGTCCACCGTAGCGGTGGCGCTCACCGCGCTGGCGTTCTCGTCCGCGATTGAATACTCGCAGCTGTATCACGCGCCGTGGCTGGATGCCCTGCGCGCCAACGTCATCGGTCATCTCGTGCTCGGCAGTGGCTTCAATTGGGCTGACTTGCTGGCCTACGCCGTCGGGATTGCCGTCGGTGGCTTGCTGGAATTGACCTGCCTTCGCGCCACGCATTCCGATCGCCGGTGATTATGGGCAGTGGGGTCTGGCTTCCGCATAATCTGCGTTTTCCGCGATTAAATCGTTTCCCTGAATCGTGCATAATCCTGTTAATCCTGTCTAAGCTCCGTTTCCGCTCTCTGTGCCCTCCGTGCCTCTGTGGCCAGGCTTTGCCAGTCACCGCTGACACTTCGCACAGTAAAACGTGCTGCGTGCCGCGCTCAGCAAATATCCCGGTGATGCGCTGTGGGCTTTGATGGTCTTCCTCGGGTTCGGTGGCGCTCACCGCGCTGACGTTCTCGTCCGCCATCGAGTTCTCACAGTTGTATCACGCGCCGTGGCAGGATGCCCTGCGCGCCAACGTCATCGGTCATCTCGTGCCTGGTAGTGGCTTCAATTGGGCCGACTTGCTGGCCTACGCCGTCGGGCTTGCCGTCGGTGTGCTGCTGGAATTGACCTGCCTTCGCGCCACGCATTCCGATCGCCGGTGATTATGGGCAGTGAGGGCAGGCTTCCGCATAATCTGCGTTTTTCGAGGTTAAATCGTTTCCCTGAATCCTGCAGAATCCTGTTAATCCTGTCTAAGCTCTAAGTGTCCGCCCTCCGACTTCTGTCCCTACCGTTGACACTTCGCACAGTAAAATGTGCTGCGTGCCGCCTGCACGATGCGTCGGATGGGCGCGCGGCACTTCGGGCACGGCTGCCCGGCGCGGTCGTAAACCAGCAGCCGTTCCTCGTAGTGATCCGGCGCGTTCGCCGCGCGCCCAAAATAGAACAGCCGGTCCTTGGTTTTCTCTCCGGCGAAATCCAGCGGGATCGTGCTCCCGCAATCGATCGCCTCTTGCAGCACGGCGCGGAGGTGTGTGCGGAGCCGCTCCACTTCGGCGGCTTTCAAACTGCGCGCGGCCCGGCGCGGCGAAAGTTTCGCGCGGAACAATGCTTCACTCGCGTAGATGTTGCCGACGCCCGCCACGAGGCTTTGGTCCAGCAGCTTTACTTTGATCGGTTGCGTGGAGCGTTTCAGGTGGGCGACAAAACCTGCGACCTTGAAATCCTCGGCCAACGGTTCCGGCCCGAGCGCTGCGACCGCCGTGGTGTCGAGCGTGAACCGGCCAAAGTAACGCGTGTCTTCGTAAACGAACCGCAGTGTGCCCAGGTCCAGGACCAGCGCCGCGTGCTTCGGCAGTTCGCTGGCGTGCGGTTGCAGGAACATCCGGCCGGTCATGCCCAGATGACCCAGGCACGTGAACGGAGGTGCGCCGCTTTTCCGCAGCTCGAACAGCAGATATTTTCCGCGGCGCTGCAATCCGGTGAAGGTCGCCTCGGTCAGTTGCTGGCTCAGGGCGCGCGCGCTGGTGGGTCGCAGCACTTTGGCGCGGCGCACTTCGACGGCGCGGATTTTCTTCCCGCGCAGCAATGGCGCGAGGTGGCGGGCGAGCACTTCGACTTCAGGCAGTTCCGGCATGGCGTGAGTTTAAATGCCCGCGATGGTGAGGAAAAGCCAATCGCGGTTGGGTGTTTTTTCTTTGCACGCCGCCATCTGCATTTAAGCTCCGGGGCTGTTGTTTTTATGAGACGCACCAAAATCATCGCGACGCTCGGACCCGCCACGGAATCACCGGAGATGATCCGGAAACTGGTGGCCGCCGGGATGAACATTGCGCGCCTGAACATGTCCCACGCGCCGCACGATTGGATCCGCCGCATCGTGCCGGAGATCCGGGCCGCCGCGAAGGAGCAGGGGAAGTTCGTGGGCATCCTCCTCGATACCCAGGGCCCCGCCATCCGCACCGGCGACTTGCCGACGAAGCTCGATTTGATTCCGGGTCAGAAATTCACCTTCACCGTGCGCGGTGAGACGCGCGAGGAACATCACTCGGTGGACGTGAACTACGAGAATTTCATCAACGACATCAGCGTCGGCGACATCGTGCTCGTGGACAACGGCACGATCCACATGAAGGTGCATGCCAAGAACGGCAACAAGGTCGAGTGCGAGGTGCTCACGCCTGGCCAGCTCGGCAGCCGCCGCCACATCAACCTCCCCGGCGTCAAAGTCAGCCTGCCCGCGCTCACGGCGAAGGACCTCTCGGACATCGCCGTGGGATTGGAGGTCGGTGTGGATTACATCGCGCTCTCGGTCGTCCGCGAGGCCAAGGACATCCTCCAGCTTCGCGCCGTCATTGCTGATGCGGTGCAACGGCCCCAGATCGTCGCCAAGATCGAGGATCAGGAAGCCGTCAAGAATCTTGAGTCTATCGTTTCCGAGGCGGACGCCATCATGATCGCGCGCGGCGACCTCGGCATCGAATGCCCTTACGAGGAATTGCCCATCATCCAGCGGCGCATTGCCAAGACCTGCATGCAGGCTGGGAAACCTTTCATCGTCGCCACGCATATGCTGGAGAGCATGATCGAGAATCCGCATCCGACCCGCGCCGAGGTCACGGACGTCTCGAACGCCGTGTTCGAGCAGGCGGACGCCATCATGCTCAGCGGCGAGACCACCGTGGGCAAGCAGCCGTTGAAGTGCATCGAAGTGATGGACAAGATCGCCTGCCGCATCGAGCGCAGCGGCGGTTTGAACTTGCAGGAGAAGGCGCCGCTGGCCACCGCGCGGCAGAAGCTCGTGAAGAGCGCCATCATCATGGCGAACGAGCTGAAGGCCGAGGCCATCGTGGTGTTCACTTACGCCGGGCACATGGCGCGGCACGCGGCGTGGATGCGCCCGCGTCACTCACCGATCTACGTCGCGTGCGATAGCGAGGCCGTCGCCAATTCGCTCATGCTCAACTGGGGCCTCGTGCCGAAGATCGTGCCGTTCGATCGCATCCAGCCGGAGAACACCATCAACGCCGCGCTCAAGCTGTTGACGGAGGAGGGCGCCTTGAAGCCCGGCAACACGGCGGTCGTCATCGGCGCCGTTTCCACCGGCACGCAGATCATCGATGCCGTGCAGATGCGGAAGATCGATTGAACCGTCGGCGACTTTGAAAAGAAAGCAGGGCGCGTCGCCAGCGACGCGCCCTTGTTTTCGTCCACCTTGTT
>JBEGQI010000342.1:0-38399 GCA_041181065.1 Verrucomicrobiota bacterium
GTCGCGACGCAAAATGGCAGCGACCCGGTCGGCACGTTCCTTTGCGAGGCGATGCTGGCGGGTGCAGAAGAACTCGCCTTCGTCAGGCTGGAAGAAGAGTTGCGCCATCAACTCGGCAGCCTTGCCCTGATACCACAAACCCTGCGCCGCCGCCGCGACGGGTGGATTACGCAGGCTTTGCACTAGTTGCTGCTGATGCGGCGTGAGCGGCAGCGCGGGACCAACGCCCGACACGTCGGGCTTGCCGGCGACAACATCGCGGACGAGCGGGTGCAACACTTTCTCCTGTCCGACGAGGTGGCGCATGAGGAATTCCGGGGCCAGTTCGACCGTGATGAATTGGTGGCGTTGCTTCGCGGCGCGCGTTGCTGCGAGGGATTGGGTGGCACGGCAATAAAAGCCTGCAGTCATCGGGGCGAATTGCACTTCCATTCCGCCGCAGCGGACGGAACCAGCGCCGGCCAGGTTGAGACAAATCTCGGTGCTGCCTTCGTGAAAACTGCGCGCCCAGTCAAGCGGCTCCTTCGCCTCGAAGTCGTGCCATTCAAAGCTGACGCCGAGTTTGCGGAAACTGCCGTAAAGCTGGCGCCAGCCCGCGCCAATGGCCCGCCAAGCCGCAGCCTCTTCACGAGGGAGGGCGGCAGTATTGGGCACGACTGGCGAGCGAACAGCCATTTGAGGCGCCAACCTTCGGGGATGCGACGAATGATTTCAAGTGGTTCGTCCCTGGATCAACGCAAACCAGCGTGATCGCCAGCATTGAGAATTCCGGCTTCTGCCCGACAGATTGGGCGGTGGGCCCGGAGCTGGTTGGTGGACAACTCCCGGGCCCCAGCCCACGTTCCGCGCTCAAGAGTGGCACATGCTGTGTGCTTCTTTTGGACACGCCGTGTCCGGATTGCCCGCAACATGCCGAATAGCCGCGCTTCGAAAGCCGATAATTCCGGGTGATTCTCATTCGTTGGATTCCCAAACCTATTTCCAAGGGCAGGCACAACATCTGCGTCAACCGAGGCATTTATGAGCCAACTCTTTGTAGCCATCGACTTGGGAGAAGAAGCCGGACGCGTGATGCTAGGCACGTTGCATAAGGGAAGCCTACGGCTCAGCGACATTCTCCAGTTCGACAATGTGCCCGCCCGCGAGAAGGACGCCGTGCTCTGGGACGTAGCCAGCCTGTATCAGGCGACCATCACCGGTTTGCGTGAAGTCGGCGCTTATCTGGAGCCGATCGATGGCATCAGTTGCACCGGCTGGGATGCGGATTATTTGTTGTTCCACGCCGATGCATCATTCATCGAGCCCACTTTCAGCTATGCCAGCGGGCGCACTCTCGCCGGGCGAAAGGAAGTCCTCCGGCGGTTGAGCTTGGAAGAAATCTACGAAGAAACCGGTGTCGCTGATTCAAACAAGAGCACGCTGTTCCAGTTGGGCGTCGAAAACGCACGCCAACTCAAACGCGCCGACCACTTGATGCCGGTGGCGGATGGTTTCAATTTCCTCCTTTCTGGTGCGCCGTGCGTGGAATGGTCCTCCGCCAGCGCGACCCAACTGTTCAATCCCACCTCGAAACAGTGGTCGCAACACCTGCTCCATACGCTGAACCTGCCCGCCAAAGTGTTTCCCGCAGTCGTTGATCCCGGCACCTGCCTGAAGCCGTTGCGACCGGAAATTGCCGAAGCCACCGGGCTCGAAGGCGCACAGATCATCGCCACCTGCTCGAACAACCTTGCCGCCGCACTGGCTTCACTGCCCGTAAGCGAAGCGGAGAATTGGGCCTTCATCAAATTGGGACGCAACGCCACGATCGGTGCCGCCGTGCCCGAACCCATCATTGGTGCCGCCAGCCGCGAAGCGAACTTGAGCCACCTGCTCGGCGCCGACGGTGCAATCTATGCACACACCCAGACCGTCGGACTAAGCGTGCTCGAAGAATGCCGCCAGTATTGGGCCGCAACGGACCACTCCATCGATGACGCCTCGCTCGCGCATCTCGCCGCCACCGCGCAGCCGCTCGTCTCCCTCGTCAACTTGGCCGACCCTCACTTCGCCGGACCCGGCGACATCATCACCAAGGTGCAGAACTACTGCCGCGACACGCGACAGATTTCACCGCGCCGCCCGGGCGCCATCTACCGTTGCCTGATGGAGAGTCTCGCCTTCCTGTATCGCCGAACGCTCGACGACATCGCGCGCGCGACCGGCCGTGAGTTTACCCGTGTTTTCCTGATCGGTGATTCGAAGGACAACATCCTGCATCATTTCATC
The DNA here is from genome assembly GCA_041181065.1 of Verrucomicrobiota bacterium. GTDB lineage: Bacteria > Verrucomicrobiota > Verrucomicrobiia > Limisphaerales > DSYF01 > DSYF01. The sequence goes on from JBEGQI010000342.1 coordinate 2,269, forward strand.
GCAAACGCCCTGCAAATGCCGCTGACCACCGCGCCCGCCCACGCCGCAGCCCTCGGCAACGTGCTGCTGCAGGCCCGCACCCTGAACTGCATCGAGTCGCGGCAGGAAGCGGAAGCCATCGTGCAAGGCTCGTTCAAGTTCGGGACCATCAACCCGCATCCCGAGAAGACCTGGGCTCCCGTTTACCAACGCTACCAACGCGTCACAGCCGTGCAACTCGCCGAAGCGATGGCGTGATGCAGGTAAATCCTTCTGTGAGCAACCGCTGCTTGCCCCGCGACACTCGCGGCAGCTAAGTTGCCGTGCATGTCGCACGCGGAATTCGTTCATCTCCACGTCCACACCGAGTATTCGTTGCTGGACGGCGCCTGCCGGCTCGACCGGCTCATGGAGCGTGCCCATGACCTGAAGTTCTCCTCGCTCGCCTGCACGGATCACGGCGTGCTTTACGGCGCGATCGATTTCTACAAAGCCGCGCACGAAAAGGGCATCAAGCCCATCATCGGCTGCGAGATGTATGTCGCGCCGAATAGCCGGCACGAAAAGAAGACCGGCAGCGGTAGCCGCGACGTGTATCACCACCTCGGCCTGCTCGCGAAGGACGAGGTCGGCTACAAAAATCTCATCCGCCTCGCGACGCTCGCGCACACCGAGGGCTATTACTACAAGCCGCGCATCGACAAGGAACTCCTCGCGCAATGCAGCAAGGGCCTCGTCGGCTTGTCCGGCTGCCTTGCGAGCGAGATCCCCGACCTGATCATGAAAGATCAGTTCGACAAGGCGCGCGAGGCGATCGATTGGTTCAAACAGACGCTCGGCGCCGACAGCTTTTTCCTCGAACTCCAGAACCACGGCATCCCCGAGCAGGCGAAGGTGAACCGTTATCTCATCCCGTGGGCGAAGGAGTTTGGCCTCCGGCTCGTCGCGACGAACGACGTGCATTACGTCGAGAAGGATCACTGGAAGGCGCACGATTGCCTCATCTGCATCGGCACGCAGGCGCAGTTAAGCGACACGAAGCGCATGCGTTATGCGCAGGAGCAATTTTATCTGCGTTCGGCGGAAGAGATGAAGGCGCGCTTCGCCGAAGTGCCCGAGGCGGTGAAGAACACGCTCGAAGTCGCCGACATGTGCAACCTCGAGATCAAGTTCGGCGGCAACCATTATCCCGACTTCAAGCCGCCGGGCGACAAGACGCGCGATGGTTATCTGCGCGAGTTGCTGGCGGATGGATTGGAGCGGCGCTACACGCTCAAGACGCACGTCGAGGGTAAGACGTTCGTGGTTGAGGGCATCGATGACCCGAAGCGTTTGCCAACGCTCGCAACCGCGGCGGCAACCGATGCAAAAGCAGACGTCGCGAAAGTTGAAGCGCCTGTGGGCAAGACGCACGAACAGCCTGAAGTTGCTGCGGCCATCAAGACGGTTCTCGACCGTCTGCAACTCGAGATGGGCGTCATCGAGAAGACTGGGTTCATCAGCTACTTCCTCATCGTCGGCGATTTCGTCCGCAAGGGCCGTGAGATGGGCGTGTCGTGCGTGGCGCGCGGTTCCGCCGCAGGCTCCATCGTCACCTACCTGCTCGACATCGCGAACGTGGACCCGATCCGTTACGCGCTGCTGTTCGAACGCTTCCTGAATCCCGAACGCGTCAACCCGCCGGATATCGACATCGACTTCGCCGACGACCGCCGCGCGGACGTCATCGAATACGTCCGCGAGAAATACGGCCGCGATTCCGTCGCGCAGATCATCACGTTCGGCACGATGGGCGCGAAGTCCGTCATCCGCGACGTCGGCCGCGTCATGGGCCTGACCTACGGCGAATGCGACCGCCTCGCGAAGATGGTGCCGCCGGACTTGAAGATGACGCTCGAAAAAGCGCTCAAGCAATCGCCGGAGTTCAAGGAAGCCTACGAGACGGAGGAAGTGACGCGCGAACTCATCGATACTGCGCTGGTGCTGGAAGATTTGACGCGCAACTCAAGCGTGCACGCAGCGGGCGTCGTCATCGGCCCGGAGCCGTTGATCAATCTGCTCCCGCTCAAGCAGGACGAGGACGGCACCATCGTCACGCAGTATGCGATGAATCCCGTCGGCGATCTCGGCTTGTTGAAGATGGACTTCCTCGGGCTGAAGACGCTCACGGTCATCCGCAACACGTGCGACATGGTGAAGAAGACTCGGGGCATCACCATCGACATCGACAACCTGCCACTCGACGACAAGAAGACTTACGACCTGCTGAACCGCGCCGAAACGCTCGGCATCTTCCAGTTGGAATCCGGTGGTATGCGCGATCTGTGCAAAAAATTCCAGATCACATCCGTCGAACACATCACGGCGCTCGTGGCGTTGTATCGCCCGGGTCCGATGGATCTTATTCCCGACTTCATCAAACGCCGTCACGGCGAGTTGAAGGTGGAATACGAGCATCCATTGCTCGAAAGTATCTCAAAGGAGACTTACGGCATCTTGATCTATCAGGAGCAAGTGATGCAGGCCGCGCAGATTCTCGGCGGCTACACGCTCGGCGGCGCCGATTTGTTGCGCCGTGCGATGGGCAAGAAGAAGGTCGAGGAGATGCAGAAGCATCGCAGCATCTTCGTGAAGGGCTGCAAGGAGAAGAACAACATCCCCGAGGGCAAGGCGAACCAGATCTTCGATTTGCTGGAAAAGTTCGCCGGCTACGGCTTCAACAAATCGCACGCCGCCGCGTATGCCATCGTCGCGTATCAGACCGCGTATCTGAAGGCGAACTACACCGTGGAGTTCCTCAGCGCGATGATGACGAACGACATGGGCGACACCGCGAAGCTCAGTCAATACATCGCCGAGGCGCGCACGATGGGCATCGAGGTGTTGCCACCCGACGTGAACGAAAGCCAGATGTTCTTCGCGCCCGCCGGCAAGGATGGAAAATCCATCCGCTTCGGACTCGTCGCCATCAAGGGTGTAGGCGAGATCGCCGTTGAATCCATCATCAAGGCACGCGCGGAAGGCGCCCCGTTCACCTCGCTCGGCGATCTATGCGAACGCGTGGACGCACGCACGGTGAATCGCAAGGCGCTCGAAGCGCTCATCAAATCCGGCGCGTGCGATTGCTTCGGTGAGACGCGCGCCACGCTGTTTGCGAGCATCGACATGGCGTTGACCCGCGCCGCCGGCATCATCTCTGACCGCCAGCGCGGACAAGCCTCGATGTTCGACATGCTCGAAGGCCCGGCGGCCAGCAAAGCGCCGCAGAAGCTCATCAAGCTCGAAGAGTGGCCGCAGCACGAACTGCTTGCCGCGGAGAAGGAGCTGCTCGGCTTCTACGTCACCGGCCACCCGCTATCGCCTCTCGCGCCCATCCTGGAGAAGTATTCGCTTCACACCACGGTTGGCCTCGCGGCGTTACAGAACCGTTCCATGACGCGCATCGGCGGCATGGTCGGCTCCGTGCAAAGCGGTTTCTCGAAGAAGACCAACAAACCTTACGCGCTCGTCACGCTCGAAGATCTCGAAGGCTCCGTGCAGTTCCTCTGCATGAACGAGAATTACGACAAATACCGCGAGCTGTTCGTGCAGAACAAGGCGTTGCTCGTCATCGGCGAAGTGAACACCAGCGAGGACAAACCCAAGATCTTCCCGCAGGAGATCATGCCGCTGGAGGACGCGCCGCGAAAATACACCCGGCAAGTCCACTTCCGCCTCCAGATGGCGCACCTCACGCCGGCGCACATGGAACAGCTCAAGGAACTCGTCGCGGCGCATCCGGGCAAATGTCCGTTGCTGCTCTGCTTCCTGCGCCCGACGGGCGGCCACATCTTCGTGGACACGAACGAGCGTTACTCCGTCGCGCCTTCCATCGAACTTCAGAACGCCGCCAACGCGCTGCTAGGCGAGGACACTTACTACGCGAAGGTGGACACCAGTCTGCCCGAGAAGCAGCGCCGCGTCTGGGAACGCAAGCCGCAGAACGGCGGCGGCGACGAGGAATGACCGACACCAGCCACGGACGAGAGATGACTTCAGACCATAAAGCTGCGCCCCACAGCTTGGCTATCAACGAATCCGCCACGTGCGACCGTTGCGGTCGCTTCGGCGCGCTGGAAATCTGCGACCAGCACCTGTGTGCGGATTGTCTGGCGATTGGCGGCTCCTGCTGCGCGGAATTTCAACCACCCGATGAAGTTCCCCAGCCGGCACAACCTTCCTCCTCAAGCCGTTGCTAACCATTTGCAATGACTTGAAGCTCCAGTATTCTCTCGCGACCAAAATCCAGCGGGCTGAACCGCCCGGGTGTGCGGTGAGAAGTCACACCTTGCACAGTTGATTTGTGGCGCTGGCGCGTGCCATTTTGAGCGCGATCCAGTGTTAGTGACCGATAAAACCAAACCAGATGCGCCAATTTGTTACCATCGCCCGCAATGCGTTCATGGAGCTGATCCGTCAGCCCGTGTTTTTGTTGCTGATGACGGTCTCGGCGGTGTTCACGCTGTTTTTGGCGACGCCTTACTATTTCGCGTTCGGTGATGAACCCAAGTTGGTGAAAAACTCCACGCTCGCGGTGATGCTGCTGGCGGGGTTGTTTGGCGCAGTCGTGAGCGCTTCGGCTTCGTTGGCGCGGGAAATCCGGGCCGGAACCGCGCTGGCCGTGCTCGCGAAGCCGGTTGGCCGCGCTCAATTCATCGTGGCCAAGTTCGCGGGAGTCGCGGTGGCGCTGGCGCTGCTGGCTTTTGTGAATCTCCTCTGCTGCCTGCTCGCAAGCCGGATGGCGTTCGACGCCTATGGTTCCACGGACTGGTTCGCGATCGGCATCTTCTTACTGGCGCTGATCTCCGCGTATTTGCTAGGCGGCTTCAGCAACTTCTTCCTGCGCCGCCCGTTCGTGTCGGATGCGGTTTTGGCGGTCATCGCGATGGCCACGGTCGCCTTTCTCATCATCAATTGCTTCGACCAGCACGGAAAATCGCAGCCGTTTGCGCATGGCGTGGATTGGAACATCGTTCCGGCGGGCATCTTGATCTTGTTCGCGCTCTGGATTCTGGCGGGTCTGGCCATCGCTTGCTCCACGCGTTTTGACATCATCCCGACGCTGGCGATCTGCTCCGCGTTGTTTTTGCTCGGCCTGATGTCGGATTATTTATTCGGTCGCGCGGCGGACAAGGGTCATTGGTGGGGCACGGCGCTTTACAGTGTGGTGCCGAATTGGCAACTCTTCTGGGTTGCCGATGCCTTGGAAACCGGACGCAGCACCTTTCAATGGGGCTACGTCGGCAAGGCGGCGGTTTACATGGTTTGCTACGTCGGCGCGGCGCTCGCGGCGGCGGTGATGTTGTTCGAGGACCGGGAACTCAGTTAATTCAAAATGCAAAATTCAAAATTAAAAAACGAACCGCCGCCCGGTAGCGGCTGTCTGTCATTTTGCATTTTTAAATTCTAATTTTTAATTGAATCGTGGAACGCAGCATTAAAAAGAACGGATTGATCAACCTGCTGACGCTGCTGCTGGCGGCGGTGGCGACGTTTGTGCTCGCGCGGACGGGCCACTCACTCGCAGCGGGCGGGGCGGCGATTTTCATGATCATCGGCACCATCGTGGCCGGGGTGAGCTGGTTCCAGATGCGCCTTGAGGAACGCGAACGCGCCGAGAAGCTCGAATACGACGAACTGGCCCGCAGCAAGGGCGGCTCCGCGCTGTTCGACAACAAGGACGGCGGCAATTTCCCCGCGCAGCAGTCGCGCGAACAGTTCGAGAAGTGGTTCGTCCCCTCGTTTACCATCATCATTCTCCTGTTGCAGGCGAGCAACGCGTGGGTGTCTTGGAAACAGCTCGGGCAGATCACCGCCGTTGTTCCGATCAAGGAACCTATGGTCGTCGGCTCGGTGCTGGCGTTGTTCTTCCTCATCATGCTGCTGCTCGGCTTGTTTTCGTCCACGCTGGCGCGGCTGGAGAAGCATCGCCTGTTGCGGCCGAGTTCGAGTTATTTGCTGATTTGCGCTTACCTTGCCGCAGCCGCAGCCGCAGGCGTGGCGGGTGTGGCCATGGGCGCGCCGAAGCTTGACCAGATCGTCGCCCGCGTGATGGTGGTGTTGTTGGGCCTCACAGCCATCGAGACGCTGCTGAATCTCATCCTCGAGATCTATCGTCCGCGCGTGAAGGGCAAGGTAACGCAGCCGGTTTACGAAAGCCGCCTGCTCGGGTTGCTTGCACATCCGGAAGACGTCTTCACCACGGCGGCACACACGTTCGATTACCAGTTCGGCTTCAAGGTTTCCGAGACGTGGGCGTTCCAGTTCTTCCGCCGCGCCATCCTCTGGCTTTTGCTCGCGCAGTTTGGCGTGTTGCTCCTCTCGACTTGCGCCGTGTTCATCGAGCCCGGCGAACGCGGCTTGCTCGAACGCTGGGGCAAGCCCGTCGAAGGTCGTGCGGAACTCGCGCCCGGATTGCATTTCAAGCTGCCGTATCCGATGGACAAGGTGCATCGCTATCGCACCGAGCAGGTGCAGGTGTTTACCATCGGTTCGCAGCCGGACAAGGAAAAGGCTGCGGCGCCGGTCATCCTCTGGAACCTCGCCCACACGAAGGAAGACCTGCTCCTCGTCGCGAACAAGGATCAAGCCTCCGTGGACAGCGCGAACAAGGCCACCGGCAAGACCACGCCGCCCGTCAGCGTGTTGACCGTGAGTTTCCCGGTGCATTACAGCATCAGCGATCTCAAGGCTTACGCCTACAACCACGCCGATTCCGGCATGTTGCTGCAAGCCATTGCCACCCGCGAAGTGGTGCAATACCTCGCCAGCTCGGACATCGAAGACGTGATGACCCATGGCCGTCTGGAATCCGCTGAGAAACTGCGCAAGGACATCCAAGCCGCCGTGGACGCCGTGCACCCGCCGCTCGGCGTGTCGGTGTCGTTCATCGGATTGCAGGACATCCATCCGCCGGTCAGCATCGCGCCGGATTTCCAGAAGGTCGTCGGCGCGAAGCAAACGCAGCAGTCGAAGATCCTCACCGCCCAAGCCGAAGCCGTCGCCACGAACGCCCTCGCCGACGCGACGTCCTTCAAGGCCATCGCCAACGCCGAAGCCGAACGCGAGCGAGCCCAAGTCAACGCCGGTGCCCGCGCCGGTTTGTTCACGAACCAGATTCCCGCGTTCCAAGCCGCGCCATCCGTCTATGCGAACCGCGCCTATTTGCAGGCCTTCGTGAAGGCCACCGCGCCCGCGCGCAAATACGTCATCACCTCGACCAATATGCACGACGTCGTGCAATTCGATTTGCAGGACAAGATCAGCACGGACCTGTTGAACGCGACCGTGCCGAACAAGTAACCGAACACAAACAGTTATCCGATGGGCAGACAGACATACGAATTAAGCTGCGAATTCCGCGCAACGCACGGGAAGGTTTCCCTTCCACGTGTTCTGCGTATTCCGCGGTTGTTGAATCCGTGTTCATCTGTGTCCATCCGTGGTTAAAAATTTATTTAAGTCATGAACAAGAATCCCGTCAGCATTGTCATCGGCGTTGTATTACTCGCCGTGTTCATCGTGTTGTTGTTCGTCTTCCAAGTGCGGCAATCCGAGGTGGCCATCGTCACCACGTTCAGCAAGCCCAGCGGCACCACGCTCGGGCCCGGACCGCACGGCCGCCTGCCCTGGCCGATCCAGAAGGTCTACAAGTTCGACCAGCGCGTGCAGGCCTACGAGGGCAAGCTCATCGAGAGCCAGACCTCCGATAACAACAACCTGCTCCTCCAAGTTTACTGCGGCTGGCGCATCAGCGACCCGACGCAATACTTCCTCAAGTTCGGCGACAGCACGCCGGAGAAGGGCGAGGAACGCTTGAACGAGATGCTCCAGTCGGCGCAGAAGGCCGCGCAGGGCAAACACCCGATGAGCGACTTCGTCTCCGCGGGCGGCAGCAAGTTCAGCGACATCGAAGCGCAGATCCTCAACGCGTTGCAGGCGCAGTTGAAGGCAAACAATTACGGCATGGAAGTGCAGTTCGTAGGCATCAAGCGCCTCGGCTTGCCCGACGCCGTCACGCAATCCGTCTTCGACCGCATGAAGTCCGAGCGCGCCGTGCTCTCGAGCGATTACGAATCCAGAGGCCAGGCCGAAGCCGACAAGATCCGCGCGAAGGCCAACAGCGACGCCGCGAAGAAGCTCGCCGGCGCCGAAAGCGAAGCCACGCGCATCCGCGCCGAAGGCCAGAAGGCCGCCGCCGCCGTCTATCCGACGTTCCAGGCCCAGCCCGAGCTGGCGAATTTCCTCCTGCGCCTCGACGCGTTGGAAGCTTCGGCCAAGGACCGCACGACGCTGATCTTCGACGCGAACACCGCGCCGTTTGACCTGCTCCGCGGCGGGTCCACCACCAACCTCCTGAAGAAGTGAGCGCATGAGCCACGACCACGATCATCCTCACGAGCACGGCCACGACTGCGGCTGCGGACATGACCATCCGCACGACCACAGCCATCCCCACTCGCATCCCCACTCGCACTCGCACGACACGCCGCCCGCGCCAGAGACGCCCATCGATCCCGGCGCGCAAGCCCTCGCCGCCGCTCTGAAGAGCAGCTTCGGCATCGTGAAGATCGCGATGGTCGTGCTGGTCATCGTGTTCCTTTGCTCCGGCTTTTTCACCGTCGGCCCGCAGGAACGCGCCATCGTTCTCCGTTTCGGCAAGCCCGTCACCGACAAGCCGCTGACACCTGGCCTGAAATTCGCGCTCCCCTATCCGATCGATGAAGTCATCAAGGTGCCGATCACCGAGGCGCAACGCGCAGTTTCCACCGTCGGCTGGTATTTCACCACGCCCGAGATGGAACTCGCCGGCAACGACCCGTTCGCTGGGCCTACGTTGAATCCAGCCGTGGATGGCTACCTTATCACCGCCGACCAGAACATCGTGCACGGCCGCGCGACGATGACCTATCGCATCGACAACGCGCTTCAATACATCTTCGGTTTCGAAGGCGATACGAACCGTCCGTTCAGCGGCGCCGGCGCGTCCAACCTCGTCGTCAACGCACTCAACACCGCGCTCGTGAAGGCAGCGTCGGAATTCAAGGTGGATGACATCCTTTACTCTGACGTGCTCGGTTTCAAAGACGCGGTGAAACGCCACGTCACCGAGCAGCTCGCCAAGCAAGCGAACGGCGTGGTGGTCGAGCAAGTGGATGTAGCGACCAAGGCGCCGTTGTTCCTCAAAGCTGAGTTCGCTCGTGTCAACAGCGCCGTGCAGAAGCGCGGCGAACTCATCAATCAGGCCCAGACTGATGCGAACCAGACCCTCAGCAAGGCCGATGCCCAGGCCGCGACGATGAAGAACCTCGCCGAAGTCGAAAGCGAAACGCTCATCAACCGGCTCAAAGGCGAAGCCGCGCGGTTTAACGACCTGTTGCCGGCCTACCGCGCTAACCCCAGCCTGTTCGTCGACCGCTATCTGACCGAAACGACCGCACGCGTGATGACCAACGTGCAGGACAAGATTTTCCTGACTGAAAAGACGGACGAGCTGCGCCTGTTGCTCAACCGCGAGCCGCAGAAGATCAACCGCGAACAGAAGCCGTAAGCCTCAACGTTATGCAAGTCACCTCCCTTCTCACCCGCGACGAGCACAAGCATCACCATCATCACGATGGCGAGACGTGTTCGCACGGCGGCATCGAGCATTCGCACACGCAGATCCGCTTGAAGCAGACGTTGCTCGGCGTCGTGTTCGTCGTGAACGCGTTCATCGTGGACTGGGTTTTCGAGAACGCGCATCCCATCGCAAGCGCCAGCGGCTTCATCGGCGCGCTCATCCTTGGCTTCCCGATCATCATGACGGCGGTGAAGGACCTTCGCCTCGGCCTGCTCAGCATCAACGAGCTTGTCGCCATCGCCGTGCTCGCAGCGTTCGCGAGCGGTGATTACAAGACCGCTGGGGTCGTGGCGTTCTTCATGTTGATGGGCGAGATCATCGAAACACGCACGGCGGAAGGCGCGCGGCTGTCCATCGAATCGCTCATCAAGATCACGCCCACCAAAGCGCGCCGCCTCAAAGGCAGCTCCGAAGAAGAAGTTCCCGCCAGTGAACTGGCCGTCGGCGACGTGATCCGCATCCGCCCCGGCGACAACGTCGCGGCCGACGGCGTCATCGTCACGGGCGAAGGCTCGTTCAACCAAGCCACCATCACCGGCGAATCATTGCCCGTGGACAAGAAGCCTGGCGATCAAGTGTTCGCCGGCACGCAGAATTTGACCGGCGTGCTGGAGATCAAAGTCAGCCGCGCAGGAACCGACACCACGCTCGGCCGTGTGCGCGAACTCATCCTCGCCGCCGAACAGACCAAGCTCCCGATCATGAAGATCGTGGACCAATACATGGGCTTCTACACGCCGCTCGTGCTCGTCATCGCGGCGCTCGTGTGGGCCTTCACGCGCGACTTGGAACGTGTCATCGCGGTCCTCGTAGTGGCCTGCCCGTGCGCGTTTATTCTCGCAACGCCGACCGCGATGGTCGCCGCCCTCTCCGCCGCCGCGCGCCTCGGCATCTTGATCAAGAACGTGGCCGACATCGAACTCGCCGCGAAGATCAACGCCTTCATCTTCGACAAGACCGGCACGCTGACCACCGGTCAACTTGCCGTCAGCCGCCTCGCCCCCGTGGATGGCGTGCAGCCCGCCGAATTGCTCCGCCTCGCCGCGACCGCTGAGAAATACAGCAACCATCCGACCGCCAAGGCGCTGGCGGTAATCGCCGCGGAAGTCGGCCTCACGCTGGCCGAGCCCAAGAATTTTTCTGAGACCGCCGGCCGCGGCGTCAAAGCTGACGTCGATGGCGTGAAAGTTTTCGTTGGCCGCGCACAATGGCTCAAGGACAACGGCGTGACCGAAGATGTTTTGAAATCCGTGGACGTGAACGAGACCGAGGGTTACAGCCTCATCTTCGTGGCGCGCGACGGCAAGTGCATCGGCTGGGTTGGCATGCAGGACATGACGCGCACCGAGGCGAAGGAATCGCTCGCCGGCTTGAAGGAAAACGGCGTGCGCCGCATCGCGATGATTTCCGGCGACCGTCAGCCCGTGGCAACACGCGTCGCGGCGGAGATCGGTTGCGAAGAGGCGAAGGGCGATTGCCTGCCGCAGACCAAGGTGGATTTCGTGAAGGCGATGAAGGCCAAGGGCTACAAGGTGGCCGTGGTCGGCGACGGCGTGAACGACGCGCCCGCGCTGGCCGCCGGAGACATCGGCATCGCGATGGGCGCGGCTGGCAGCGAAGTGGCCATCCACAGCGCGACGATCGCGCTCATGAACAACGATCTGCGCCGTCTGCCGTTCCTGGTGCAGCTCTCGCGCAGCACGCGTGCGGTCATCAACCAGAACTTCATGGCCGGCATCCTGTTCATCATCGTCGGCCTCACGCTCGCGGCACTCGGTTACGTCGGGCCCATCGTGGCGGCGATCCTGCACAACGTGGGTTCGTTCATCGTGATCTTTAATAGCGCCCGCCTCGTGCGCAAAGGCGAGGAGCTGGAGCATTATCATCCGCACACCGAAACGCCCACGAACGGCGGCGGTTCGCGCCCCGAAGCCACGGGGCAGTTGGCGCCGAAGGTGGCGTGAGGTCACTACCTTGAAGCCATTTTTGAACTGAAGTAATTTGAGGCCATGAGTGCCATCGAAGTCATCGAGCAAATCAAGAAACTGCCTCGCGAGGAGCAGCAAAAGGTGACTGCGTTTGTTCATGCAGCTGAGGCGGCGGGCACAATTGCTCAGCCTTCAGGAGACAAAGTAAGTGAAGAATTTAAGAGGGTGGCTGACGAAGTGTTCGCCACGAACTCCAAGTTGTTCCGTAAACTCGCCCAGTAACTGTGGATGAGCCAAGGTTTTTGACGATTGCCGAGGTGCTGTATCTCCATGATGAATCGCTGAGGCGGTTTGGAGGTTCAACGGGTATTCGGGAAGCAGGATTGGTTGCGTCGGCGTTGGGTTCAGCCCAGAACGCACATTGGTATGGTCGTGGCAACCTGTATGACATCGCCGCCGCGTATGCTTTTCACTTGGCTCAGGCTCAGGCATTCGTGGACGGGAACAAAAGAACAGCAGTTGCGGCGGCGATTGCGCTTCTAAAAGTGAACGGGATCAGTTTCCCGGAAGATGATGGGACGCTTTACGCCGCGATGATCGACATCGCAAAGAAGAAATTGGACAAGGCCGGTCTGGCGGTAGTGATTCGCCAACTGGCAGAACAGAAGTGATTTATGGCCGTCGCTGAATTAAATCCACAATCCGCAACTCGTGGTTCGCAAACGGGCGAGGTCGTCGTCTCCGTGCGCGGGCTGACGAAGGTCTTCAAGGATTTCTGGGGCCGGGCCAAGGCGCGCGCCGTGGACAACGTGGATTTCGAGGTGCGCCGCGGCGAGGTGTTCGGCCTGCTCGGGCCCAACGGCTCCGGCAAGTCCACCACCGTGAAGATGATGCTCGGCCTGCTCAATCCGACCAAGGGCCACATCGAAGTCTTCGGCCATTCGCCGAAGCACGTTCAGACCAAGTCGCGCATCGGCTACCTGCCCGAGGAAAGTTACCTCTATCGCTATCTCAACTCCCGCGAGACGCTCGATTTCTTCGGCAATCTTTTCCACCTGCCGCCCGGCGAACGTCAGAAGCGCGCGGATCAATTGCTGGAGATGGTCGGCCTCAACCTGACGCAGACCCGCGCCGTGGGTGAATTCTCGAAGGGCATGCAACGCCGCATCGGCCTCGCGCAGGCCCTCATCAACGACCCCGACCTCGTCATCCTCGACGAACCGACCGCTGGCCTCGACCCGATCGGTTGCCGCGAGGTGAAGGATCTTATCATCGCCCTCGCGCGCCGCGGCAAGACGGTCATTCTCAGCAGCCATCTGCTTTCCGATGTCGAGGACGTGTGTGATCGCGTGGTGATCTATTACGGCGGCAAGGTGCAAGCGCTCGGCACGTTGAAGGAGCTGCTTGCCACGCCGGACGCCGTGCGCATCACGACGCCCGTGTTGCCGCGCGAAACGATGGAGCGCGTGCTGGAAGTCATCCGCAAGGACGTGGACGCCGGCAAGATCCGCGTGGACAACCCGACGCAGAATCTCGAGAGCTACTTCCTCGACGTTGTGAACAAAGCGCGCGCCTCGGCGGAAACCTCCGGCGCCCAATCCGGCGCCCGCGTGGCGGAATATCTCCGCGCTGGCGGCGAAGAAAAGCCCGCGACGGACAAATTGCTCGAACGCCTCACGCTGCCAACGGCGGCGCAGAAGGTGGAGGAAGCCAAGCCGGTTGCCGCTGCGGCCGCCGTTTCCGACTCGAAGTTGGCTGAACTCACGAAGACGAAGCCTGTTGAACCTGCTCCGGCTCCAGCAACACCGGCGACGGAAGCCAAGCCCGCTGCGCCCGCGCAGGATTTGAGCAAGGCGAACGAGAAGCTCTCGTCGCTGTTGGGTGGGAAGAAGCCTTGAACGCCTGATGCAACGCACGCTCGCCATCGTCTGGCTGACTTGGAAAGCCGCCTTCCGTTTCCGGCTATTCCTCGTCGTGACCGTGTTGCTGCTCGGCGCAGTCGTGGGTTTGCCGTGGATGCTCCACGACCCGCATTTCACGGCGCAGGAATTCACCCAGGTTCAACTCACCTACACGCTCAGCGCGGTGACGCTGTTGCTTGGCCTCGCCACACTTTGGCTCGCATGCGGCACGTTGGCCCGCGACATCGAGGAGTGTCAGATGCAGGTCGTGGTCACGAAGCCCATCGCGCGCTGGCAGATCTGGCTCGGCAAATGGTTGGGCTTGCTCTCGCTGAACGCCGCGCTGCTGACGATTGCGGGCGCGGTGATCTACGGCCAGCTGATGTTCCAGTCGCACAAGCTCGACTTCAAGCAGCAGCAGGTGTTGAAGAATGAAGTGCTCGTCGCTCGTGGGGTGGCCCGCGAAAAGAGTGTTGATGCAGAGATCGAGGCCGAAACGAAACGCATCCTGCAGGAGCGGCTGGCGAAAAACCCGGTCGCAAAGGCGGACCTCAACGAGGTGATGAAGCAAATCCGCGAGGGCTTGAAGGCGGAAGTGCAGGGCGTTCCACCCGGTTATCAGCGCGGCTGGAAGATCGATCTCGGCGTGGCGCGGCATTGGTTGAAGGATCAACCGTTGTTCCTGCGCGTGAAGTTCAACGCCGCCGAGAAAAGCCCGACCGGCACCTATGCGACGATGTGGCAGGTGGGCGAGCCGGAGAAGACGCGGATCTGGCAGACGGAATCCCCGCTGCGCCTCGCCCCGGACACGTTCCACGAAATCCAGATTCCACCGGACCTGTTCAACTCCGATGGCACGCTCACCATCCTGATGGTGAATCCGAATCCGACCACGCTCATCTTCCCGCTGGAGGACGGCATGGAAGTGCTCTATCGCGAAGGCGGCTTCGGGCTGAACTTCATCCGCGGGCTCGGCATCATCTTCTGTTGGATGGCGCTGTTCGCAACGCTCGGGCTGGCGGCGTCGAGTTTCTTGGGCTTCAACGTGGCGGCGTTCGCGTCGCTCTCAGCACTCGTCATTGCCACCTTGGGCACCGGCACGCTGACCAGCGCAGTCGAACAGGGCACCGTGATGGGTGGGAACGAAGAGACCGGCGAAGTCGGCAGCTCCATCATCGATGGCATCGCCATCCCGTTGTTCAAAGGGATACTGAACCTCATCAATCTCGCCAAAGACTTCTCGCCCATCGACGCGTTGAGCACCGGGCGGAGCATTCCCCTGCCGATGTTGGGCACGGCTTTCGCGCAGATCGTGCTGGTGCTTTGCGGCATCATGGTGATTTTCGGAATCTGGACGTTTAGCCGTCGCGAGCTGGCGAGGGCTCAAGGAACGCAATGAACCCGCGCGCCAAAAAAATATTGCTCGTCGTTCTGGCCGTCGCGCTCATCGCGGGCAGCGGCGTCATGCAACGCTCGATGAACAGCGACCGGCAAAAGCTCGGGCTCACTCGCATCGAGCAGCCGCTCGACAACATGCCACCGGTGCTGGCGTTCACCACGGTGGCGCTGGGTGGATTCCGCGGATTGATCTCGAACGCGCTGTGGATCCGCGCCAATGAACTCCAGGAGAACGACAAGTTCTTCGAGATGTCGCAGCTCGCCGACTGGATCACGAAGCTGGAGCCCCATTTTGCGCAGGTGTGGCTCGTGCAGGCCTGGAACATGGCCTACAACATCTCGGTGAAGTTCAAGGAGAACGCGCCCGGCGATTACACGGATCGCTGGCGCTGGGTTTCGCGCGGTATCGAACTGCTGCGCGACGAGGGGCTGAAATACAACCCGAACGAGTTGATCATGTATCGCGAGCTGGCGTGGTTCTTCCAGCACAAGATGGGCGCGAACCTCGACGACGGCCACATGTTCTACAAGCAGCAATGGGTCATCGCGATGGCGCCCATCTTTGGTTCAACGAACGTGGTGCCCGTTGAATCGTTGCTCAACCCCACGGATGCCGTCGGGCGCGAGCGCACAAACCTGCTCATCACCAAGTTCAAGATGAGTCCGGAGAAGGTTGTCGAGGTGGACAAGGAATTTGGCCCGCTCGACTGGCGTTTGCCCGAGACGCACGCGATTTACTGGGCGCAGGTCGGCTTGCAGAAAGCGAAGGAACATCCGGACCGCGTCAAGAAGGACGACATCATGACGCTCCGGCGCGTGACGTATCAATCCATGCAACTTGCCTTCCAGCGCGGACGTCTGATCCCGAATTTCTTCGTGAAGGCATTCGAGTATGGCCCGAACCTCGCGCTCATCTCGAAGGTCAACGCCGCCTACGAGGAACAGATGGCCGAGTCACCCGAGAACGCCGACCACATCGGCACGGGCCACCGGAATTTCATCCGCGACGCCGTGTATCAACTCTTCCTCCACAACCGCGAGACTGAGGCGGCGAAGTGGTTCAAATATCTCGGCGAGAAATATCCCAACAAGACCATCATCGACGGCGACACGAATTCCTTCCCGCGCAACGTGACGCTGGATGAATTCGTCTATCCGAAGTTCGCCGAGGCCATCGGCGAGACTTCGCAGACCGGCATGAAGACGATTTTGGAAGGGTTGATTTCCCAATCCTATATGGCGCTCATCATCGATGAGGATGACCGCGCGACGGGCTTCATGAACCTCGCCCGCAAGGCACACGCACGTTACAACTCGAAGGTTTCCGCCCGCGCCGGCCAAATCGACATGCCGCCATTCGCGGATATCCAGAAGGACATGCTCAAGCGCATGCTCGACCCGAACGACGGGTTGCCAGACGAAATGGCCGCACGGCTCGCCACTAAAGTGCATGTGCCCTTGCCGCCACGCGCAAATCCGCCGACGCCGACAGCGAGCTCGACGATAAACACCCCAGCTGGTTCCACGAACGCTCCTGCGGCGATAAAATGACCCTAGCCACGATGGCTGTTTCGGCTTTCCGATGTTCTTGCTTTCGGCTTCTCTGCGGGCTGCGCATGACAGGGCCCGTTGCAATAGCACTTCTACTCCTTTCCGCTACGACATCGACACTGGTTTCGGCTGACGCTGGATCCAATGCCGTTGCTTGGGAGGAAGTCGTCGTAGAAGCGCCCTTTGAAATGCCGCCAATCAAGATACCGCGGTTCCCGACGCGAGATTTTCCGATAACGGAATATGGCGCCGTCGAAGGCGGCAAGACAAACGCTTCGGAAGCCATCAGCAAAGCAATCGCTGCATGTCGTAATAGCGGAGGCGGACGCGTGGTGATTCCAAACGGACGTTGGCTGACCGGGAAGGTGCATCTTCAGAACGGAGTCGACTTGCACCTAGCGGAAGGGGCGGTCCTGTCGTTTACCAGCGACCCGGCCGACTATTTACCGGCGGTCCAAACGAGTTGGGAAGGGCTCGAATGCTTCAACTACTCCCCGCTCATCTATGCGTTTGGTTGCACAAACGTCGCCATCACCGGGACGGGCACACTCGAGGCAAAGCTGGACGGCTGGAAGTCTTGGTTTGGACGGCCGCCCACGCACATGGAAGCCCTGAAGAATCTTTATAACATGGCGGCGACCAATACTCCCGTCGCACAACGCCAGATGGCGGTTGGAAAGAACAATTTGCGGCCCCAGTTCATCCAGTTCAATCGCTGCCACAACGTTCTATTGGAAGGTGTGAAGATCCGTAACAGCCCATTTTGGACGGTTCACCTGTTGCTTTGCGAAAATGTCTTGGTCCGACGTCTAGACATCAGGGCGCACAACCACAACAACGACGGAATCGATCCGGAGATGACACGCAATCTGCTGGTGGAAGAATGCAAATTTGATCAGGGTGATGATGCAATCGCGATCAAGTCAGGCACGGACCGCGACGGCCGCCGACTAAACATCCCAACAGAAAATGTCGTGATCCGGAACTGTATTATGACTCAGGGCCATCAACTCGTTGCCATCGGCAGTGAGCTTTCCGGCGGGATCCGAAACGTGTTTGTCCACGATTGTCGCTTTGAAAACTTGGACTCCAACCAACCGCAAAACGTCATCTTTATAAAAACCAACCGGCGGCGTGGCGGATTCGTGGAAAACATCCACGTGGAGAACATCACCGCTCGCAGCACCCGGTTTGGGGTGCTTGGAATCGATACTGACGTGCTCTACCAATGGCGTGACTTGGTGCCAACCTACGAAGAGCGGCTAACGCGAATCCGCGGAATCCACGTTCGCAATGTAACCGTTGGCGAAACGGATACGCCCTTCAAAATCGCCGGTGACGAGAGATTACCAGTGGAGGACATTTTCCTGGAGGACATCACCGTCAAAAGCTTCCGCGGCGAAGCCAAAAACTACAAAAACGCGGAGAACGTCCACGAAACAAACATCCATCTCGGCGGACCATCAAGAAAGGCTGAAGGCAAGCCGTGATTTCAGCTGTTGATCATCAGCCCGCCGGTTTCGACCTAGTTGCCCAGGTCGAGTCCATTTTTTCACCGACAGGAATCCTCTCGAAAGCCAGGAATTTTGAGTTTCGCCCCCAGCAACAGGAAATGGCTGTTGCGGTAGCCAGCGCGCTCCAGAACCGAGAACATCTTGCGGTAGAAGCCGGCACCGGCGTTGGCAAATCGCTTGCGTATCTTGTCCCGGCGATCTTGTTCGCCGTGCGGAACAGCAAAAAGGCGGTTATCTCGACTCATACCATCAACCTTCAAGAGCAGCTCACGCAAAAAGATCTACCAATGCTCGAAGCAGCGCTGGGCGCGCTGCCGCAGCCCGTGAAGTTCAGCTTCACGATGTTGAAGGGCAGGGCGAACTATCTTTGCACGCGCCGGCTGCACAAAGCTATGCACAGCGCCGACAGCCTGTTCACCGGTTCCGATCAGGAAGAGCTGAAGCGCATCTGGGAATGGGCGCACAAAACAGAGGATGGCAGCCTGTCAGATTTCGACATTGAGCCCGATCCGAAGGTTTGGGCGCAGGTCTGCTCTGAACGCGGGCTGTGTTCACCAAAAGTGTGCGGTCATCCAAGTGAATTTGCAAAAGACCATGGCGTTTGTTTCTTTCAACGTGCGCGCAACCGCATTCTCGCTTCGGATGTCATCGTATTGAACCACACGTTGTTCTTTACGTTGCTCGGCGGATTGGAGGAAGAGGCTGAGGGCGGCGTGTTGTTCAAGAACGACTTCGTGGTGTTTGATGAAGCGCACACGATGGAAAGCGTGGCGTCGAAACACATCGGGCTGAGCGTTTCGAGCGGCCAGATGCGCTGGGCGTTGAACCGACTTTGGAATCCGCGAACGGAAAAGGGTCTGCTGGCCACGCTGCGCAAAGGCGGCGCGGTGAAGCTCGTGGCCGACTTGCTGAAGGAGGCGGATTCGTTCTTTGAGAGCGTGGAAACGGCGTGCGAGGAACTGAACGAAGCGGTCCGCAAGCCGTTCGGCAGCGGCGAGCGCCGGCGCGAATGGAGCGAGTTGCGCATCCGCCGCGCGGAGTTGGTGCAGGACAACGTCACCCTGCCCATCCAACGATTGCGCGAAGCCGTCAGCGACATGATCAAGGCGAGCGAGGACAGCGACATCGGCAACGAATTGCTCGAATGCAACCGGCGCCTCGGCGAATTGCGCATCGAGATCGCGGAATTCCTCGGGCAGACGGTCGAGGATCACGTGTATTGGGTCGAGCGCAGCGGTAAGGCGCAACGCAGCCTTTCGCTCAATGCCGCGCCCGTGGATGTCGCAGAGTTTTTGCGGCGACGCCTGTTCGGCAACGACACGAGCGTCATCATGACGAGCGCCACGCTTTCGACGACGAGTTCTGTGCCGCCTGCTCCGGCAGAGACCGCCGCGCAACCCGCGATCCGCAACGTGCCCCGCCGCCGGCCCGCGGCCGATTTGTCCGGCTTGAACTACTTCATCCGCCGCGTTGGGGCCGAGCGTGCCACACAACTTCAGGTCGGCACTCCGTTCGATTACGAGCAGCAGATGAAGCTCTACGTCGTCAGCAAGATGCCGGACCCGCGCGAATCGGGTTACACGGACGCGCTGGAGAAGTGGATCGGGCACTACGTGAAGCAGACGCACGGGAAGGCGTTTGTGCTGTTCACCAGTTACAAGATGATGCAGGAGCTGGGCGAACGGATGCAGCCGTTCTTCGATAAACTGGGCGTCGCGTGTTTCATCCAGGGCACCGGCACGCCGCGCAGCGTGATGCTGGAGAAGTTCAAGGAGGACGTGGACTCGGTTCTCTTTGGCACGGACAGCTTCTGGCAGGGCGTGGACGTTCCGGGCGAAGCGTTGAGCAATGTCATCATCACGCGGCTGCCGTTCGCCGTGCCGGATCATCCGCTCATCGAAGCGCGCATCGAGGCCATCGAGGCCCGCGGCGGAAATTCCTTCGGCGAATTCTCCCTGCCCGAGGCGGTGTTGAAGTTCCGCCAGGGCGTGGGCCGCTTGATCCGCACCAAGACCGATTCGGGCATCATCGTCATCCTCGACCCGCGCATCACGCAGAAGCAATACGGCCGGGCGTTCCTTGATGCCGTGCCCAAGTGCCCGGTGGAGATCGTGTGATTCCGTGAACGGAAATGCCCCGGGGGAAAATCCATGAAAGTGTCACTAAAAAGTCGTTGCGCGGATATGGCGCGGGGGTAGTTTAGCTCCGTCGGGACTGTCTGACCCTCTGGCGAGGTCTTGGACGTGTCTCGAATCCTTCCGCGCGGAAGGGGCGGGTTTGAAGCATTAACAACCGTGTGTCGCTTCAAGCCCGCTTGTTTTTTATCCACCGGCGAAACTCCCTGCGGGCCCGCGCCTGAATAGCATTGTTTTCAAAATCGGGCCGCCTATTTTCAGCGCTGATGACAAAGACCTTTGCCCAACTGGGATTTCCGGGAAGGCTCATCGCCGTTGAAGGGCTCGACGGCTCCGGCAAATCCACGCAAGTTTACCTGCTGAAACGCTGGCTCGAATTGCAGGGACTGAAAGTGTTCTTCAGCGAATGGAACTCCTCGGCGCTCGTCCGCAGCGCCACCAGTAAGGGAAAGAAGCAGGAACTCCTCACGCCGACGACCTTCAGCCTGATCCACGCGACTGACTTCGCCGACCGCTACGAACGCCAACTCGTCCCGTTGCTGCGCGCCGGTTACATCGTGCTGTGCGACCGGTATATATTCACCGCCTTCGCGCGCGACACCGTGCGGGGCTGCCCGCAGGAATGGGTGCGCAAGCTCTACAGCTTCGCCGCCCATCCGGACATGACGTTTTTCTTCCGGGCCGATCTTGAAGTGTCCCTGAACCGCATCCTCGTCGGCCGACCTGAATTGAAACACTTCGAAGCCGGCATGGACCTGCAGCTCTCGAACGACCGTGAAGAAAGTTTTCGCATCTTCCAGGGCCGCATCCTCGACCAATACCTAGCCATGAGCAGCGAGTTCAACTTCCACACCGTGGACGCCAACCAACCCATCGAAGCCCAGCAATCGCACGTGCGCGAAGTCGTTTCCGCGCGCATCGATCTCAGCGCCTTCGTCGGCCCGCTGCCCCTCGAAAGCCTATGAAGAAACCCGCCGCACCGAATCCGCGCCCGCGCGTCTCCGCCGTCCGCATCGCCGTCCCCACGCGCGCCCAGCATCGCTTCTACGGCCACGGTCTGCCGCACATCGATCTCTCCCAACTCTCAGGCCGGTTGATTGTCGTCGAAGGCGCCGACGGCTCGGGTCGTTCCTCGCAGATCGCCGCACTGGTCGGATGGCTCGAAGGCCGCGGGCACGCCACGATCCAAGTCGGCTTGAAGCGCTCCACGCTCGTCAGCGAAGAACTCGACAAGGCGCAAAACGGAAACATTCTCAGCCACACGACGATGAGCCTGTTCTACGCCACCGATTTCGCAGACCAGCTCGAGAACGTCATCATTCCCGCGTTGCGCGCCGGTTTCATGGTTTTGGCGGACCGTTACATCTACACCTTGATGGCGCGTGACCTCGTGCGCGGCGCCGACGAGAAATGGCTGAAGAACCTTTACAGCATCGCGCTCGTGCCGGACGCGGTGTTTTATCTGAAGGTCTCGCCGGAAATTCTCGTGCAACGCAACTTCGCGAAGAGCCGCACGCTAGACTATTGGGAAAGCGGCATGGACCTCGGCCTCTCGCGCGACATGTTCGACAGCTTCCTCAAATATCAGTCGCTCATCATCGAGAAGTTCAACCGGCTACGGCGCACCTATGATTTCGAAATCGTGGATGGCAGCCGGTCGCCCAGCGAAATCACCTCCGATTTGCGGCGGAAGATCGAAGCGGTCATCACCCGTTGAACCCATGTCCACCCGACGTGCAGTCATCGATATCGGAACGAACTCGGTGAAGTTGCTCGTGGCCGAAGTCGATGGAGCGCACATCGAGCCGGTGCACGAAACGGCGGAGCAGACCCGACTCGGTCGCGGCTTTTACGAATCACACCAGCTCCAGGCGGAAGCCATCGCCGCCACGGTCCAAGCCGTAACGAACTTCGACACTCAAGCCCGCCAGCTGGGCGCCCAGACCGTGCGCTGCTTCGCCACCAGCGCCGCCCGCGACGCGAAGAACGCGGCTAAACTTCTCGAAGCCATCCAAAAAGCAAGCGGGCTGAAGGTGGAAGTGATTTCCGGCGAACAGGAAGCGGACTGGGCCTTTCGCGGCGTCACCAGCGATCCGACGCTCGCGCGGCAACCGATCTTGTTGCTTGATGTGGGCGGCGGTAGCACGGAATTCATCCTCGGCCAGGGCGAGCACAAACACTTTCGGCAAAGTTTCCCGCTGGGCACGGTGCGATTGATGGAAGCGATTCCCCACAGCGATCCGCCCAAAGCCGAGGAACTCGCTGCGACCCGCGCGTGGCTCAAAGATTTCATCCGCACCCAAGTCGCGTCGCGACTCGAACTGGCCCTTGCCCGCGAGCGTAGTCAAGGCAGCCTGCTTTTGGTCGGCACCGGTGGAACCGCCAGCGTGCTCGCCGGCATGGAGACCGGCCTGAGCAAGTTCGACCGCCACAAGATCGAGGACGCCCGGCTCAGCAAGGACCGCGTCCGCCACTGGGTGGAAAAGATCTGGAGTTTGCCGATCGCCGAGCGACGGGAAATCGTCGGCCTGCCGCGCAAACGCGCCGATGTGATGCTGCCCGGCGCAGCCATCTACGAAGCGGTGTTGGAACAGCTCCACTTTGCCGAATTGCGTGTCACCACGCGCGGCCTGCGGTTCGCGGCCTTGATGGATTGAGGCTTCGCGGCGCACTCGCACTGCGGCGATAGTTCCCTTAGATTCCCCGGTGACATGATGAGCGCTGACGCACCCTCTGCCACCACCGAACTAGCCGTCTCGGGCATGACCTGCAACAACTGCGCCCGCAAAGTCACCGGCATCCTCCAAGGTTTTCCCGGCGTCGCCACCGCGTCAGTCTCGTTGCCCGAAGAAAGCGCCCGCATCCGCTGGCAAACCGCCACGCAGCCCGACCTCGCTCCGTTGCTCGCAGCGTTGAACGCCGCTGGCTTCGCCGCAAAAGCACTAGATACCAACGCCCCAAAGCGCAGCCCGAAACTCGGCGGCTGGGCGGTGAACTTGATCCTCGGCGTTCCCGCGACGCTCGTGCTGATGCTCGGCGAATGGGCGTTCAGCTTGGGCGAAACCCGTTGGTTCGCGTGGGTCAGCTTCACACTCGCAGGCGCGGTGCAAATCTTCGCCGGAGCGCGGTTCTATCGCGGCGCGTGGGCGCAATTCAAAGCGCGCAGTTCCAACATGGACACCCTCGTCGCGCTCGGTTCCACCACGGCGTTCGGTTACAGCGCGTGGGCGTTCCTCGCGGGCTGGCCGGGACATCTCTACTTCATGGAGGCGGCTTCCATCATCACGCTCATCAGCGTCGGCCACTGGATCGAAGCGCGCGTGAGCGAAAAGGCCGCCAGCTCGCTCAAAGCGTTGATGACGCTCGCGCCCGAAACAGCACGTCGTCTCGAAAGCCGCGCGCCAAAAGCCAAACCAACTTCAGCTTCGTTCAACCTGCTGAACTCCTCGTTCAAAGCCACGACGCCCGCTGCCACGGAATGGGTTGAAGTCGAAATCCCAGTCGCGCAATTGTGGGTTGGTGACCGCGTGGTCTTGCGCCCCGGCGACCGCGTGCCGGTGGACGGCGAAGTGGTCGAAGGTGAATCCGCCGTGGACGAAGCGATGCTCACCGGTGAATCCAATCCCGTGGAGAAATCCGTGCAGAGTCTGCTCTACGCGGGCACCACAAATCTCAACGGCCGTTTGGTGATGCGCGTGACCGCCACCGGCGAATCCACGGCACTCGCGCACATCATCGCCGCCGTGCAACGCGCCCAGAACAGCCGCGCCGAAATCCAAAGGCTCGGCGACCGCGTGAGCAACGTGTTCGTGCCCATCGTCGCGCTCGTTGCGCTGGGCACCGCATTGTGGTGGGGGCTAGCGTTCGAGCACGCGAAGCAGCTCACCACCACCCTCGCGCCATTCCTCTGGCATGCACACCCGCCAGCATCACCTCTGGCCGCTGCGGTCATCGCGGCGGCCGCAGTGCTGATCGTGGCTTGCCCGTGTGCGATGGGCCTTGCCACGCCCGCCGCCATCATGGCCGCCGCGAACGCTGCCGCCCGCCGCGGCATCTTGATCCGCGACGGCGTGGCTTTGGAAAAGGCCGGCAAAATCACGGCGGTCATCTTCGACAAGACGGGCACACTGACAAGTGGGGAACTGGCGTTTACCGGTCCATGGACGCCCGAAGGGTCGAAAGATTCTGCGGCCATGGCGTATGAGATGGTGGCCTCGCTCACAAAATTTTCAAATCACCCGGTCAGCAAGGCCTTCGCGGGGTTGACCCAGGTTCCTTTGAAGTTCGAGTCCGCTCAGGAAATCGCAGGCGCCGGCATCGAAGCTCAGTGGCGTGACGGTCACGGAGAAATGAAGAAACTCAGGTTCGGTTCTCTGAACTGGCTGCAGCGGTCCGCGATCGTCATGCCGGTCAGCGTCGAACAATTCGAATTGTGGAAGAACGAAGGGGCTTCATTGGTGGGGCTGGCGGTTGATGAAAAACTGGCAGCCGTGTTTGCGGTCAGGGACTGGATTAAAAAGGATGTCTTCAAGGTCGTGCAATCACTCCGTCGGGGGGGCCTGAAGGCTTTCCTACTTACGGGCGATAACCGCATCGCCGCCGCAAAAATCGCCCGGGAAGCCGGCATTCCGCCGGAGAATGTCTTCGCCGAGGTGCGCCCCGAGCAAAAGGCGGAGTTCGTAAAGCAACTTCAGAAACGCGGTGAACGTGTCGCCTTCGTCGGCGACGGCATCAACGATGCGCCTGCGCTGACTCAGGCCGACCTTGGCATCGCCGTCAGTCGGGCGAGTGATGTGGCTCGCGAAGCGGCGGACATCATTCTGCTGAAATCCGAGATCGAGGCCGTGCCGGAGAGTCTCGGGCTGGCGCGCGCGGCGTTGCGGACCATCAAACAGAATCTGTTCTGGGCGTTCTTCTACAACGTGGCATCCATCCCGCTGGCGGCGCTCGGCTTCATGAGCCCAGTGCTCTGCGCCGCCGCGATGGGCTTCTCCGACCTCGTCGTCATCGGCAACGCGCTGCGGCTGCGCAGCTGGAAATCGAAGTAGCGCGTGAGTTTCGCGCCGGATGCGTGGTTTTGCTTTGGGCGCGAAATCAGTTTGCACCAATTCATTCGGAAATCGCGCAGGCACGGGTTATGCGGGAAATAAAGCGTATGAAAAACTCACGCGCTTACACATCTGCCTTTACGTTGTTGGAATTGATGCTGGTGGTGGCTGCCCTCGCCGCCATGGCCTTCATCTTCTTGCAACCAATGGCTCGTCCCAAGGTGCATGGCTGCGGAATCAACTGCGTCAACAGCCTTAAACAAGTTGGCGTCTCCTTCCGCATCTGGGCGAGTGATAACGGCGACAAATTCCCGATGGGGGTCGCCGCCACCAATGGTGGCCCAGCGCAACAATCGGCCATCACCGACGGGACGGGCGCAGCCTACGTTTATCAAGTGTTCCAAGTGATGTCGAACGAGCTGGGGACGCCAAAGATCGTCTGTTGCCCGGCAGATGGGGACCGCAATCCCGCCACAAACTTCGGAGGCCATTTCACTGATTTGGGCAACATTGGCATTTCGTATTTTGTCGGGAAGAACGCAGATGAATTGAATCCCAACCAATACCTAGCCGGCGACCGGAATATTGGCGTCAAACCCGCAAGCGGTTGGGCTGGCAAGACCGGCGATGGCAGCGTCACCGGCTTCTCGCCCAACGTTGGTCGCACGGGCAATTTCAAATCACTGCTCGCTTATCAAAAGGATCCGAACCTCCAGTGGACCGATAAAATCCATCAAGGCAAGGGTAACGTCTGCCTCGCCGATGGCAGCGTGCAACAAATGACTTCAGCTCGAATGCGCGCGGGCATCACGAACGTCAACGATGGAACGTGGATCTATTTTCCGTGAAGCAGGTTCACTTCATTCCCCGTGCGCAAAGTCTTCGCCGATGGCGCCGGGATCCTCGCCTTGGTGTTGCTTCGCGATGAGCATGTAAATGCTCGGGATGACCAACAGCGTGAAGATGGTGCCGAGCGCCATGCCGGAGACGACCACGATGCCGATGGAATTGCGCGCTGCAGCACCGGCGCCACTCACGAGTGTCAGCGGGAAGTGACCGCAAACCGTGGCCACACTGGTCATCAGCACGGGTCGTAAGCGCACCAACGACGCCTGCCGGACGGCGTCAAGTTTCGTCATGCCGCTGCGTTGGAGTTCGTTCGCAAATTCCACGATGAGGATGCCGTTCTTCGCCACGAGGCCGATGAGCGTCACGAGGCCCACCTTCGAGTAGATGTTCAGCGACGTTGTCCAGCCCGCCGTCCAGAAATGGATGTTCGGGTTCGGGAACTTCAGGAACATGAAGATGCCCGCGCCGAACATCGCCAACGGCACGGAGCCGAGCAGGATGATCCACGGGTCGCGGAAGCTGTTGAACTGCGCCGCGAGCACGAGGAAGATGAGAACGAGCGAAAGCCCCATCATCGGCCAGAACTTGCCGCCTTCGGTGCGCAATTGCCGTGAGTCGCCGGTGTAACCGATCTGGTAACCGGGCGGCAGCATCTTGGCGGATTCCGTTTCGAGGAATTTCAACGCCTCGTCGAGCGGACGGATGCAAACGCCGCTGATCTTCACGGAGTTCATCTGCTGGAACCGGTTCAACGTGCGTGGCGTGGTCTTGTGTTCGAAGTGCGCGAACGTGCTGACGGGAACGAGCTTCCCGCCCGGGCCCTTGACGTAGTGCTGTTGCAATTGCGCGGGCGTAAGGCGCGCGATGCGCTCAAGCTGCGGGATGACTTTGTAGCTGCGGCCATCGAGGCTGAAGCGATTGACGAAATTGCCGCCGACGAGTGTCGAGAGGTCCGCACCGATGGTCGCCATGTCGAGGCCCATCGCCGCCGCTTTGTCGCGGTCGATGACGAGCACGATCTCCGGCTGGTCGATCTTCGTGTCGATGATCGGCGGGAAGGCAAACATGCCATTCGTGGCGCACATGGCCTGCAAGCGTTGCGCGTATTTGAGGATTTCTTGTGGCTCTTCGGTGCCGCTGAGGACGAACTCGACCGGCATCACGCTGCCGCCCGGCAACGCTGACGGCGTGACCGAGAACATCCGGATGCCCGGGATCTTGTTCAATTGCGCCGTGAGCAACGGCTGGATCTGGAACACGGTGCGTTTGCGCTGGCCCCAAGGTTTCAACACGAGCCCGCCGAAGCCGTCGTTCGCATGCGTGAGTTGGAACGTCTGTTTATACTCCGGCACGGTGTTCGTCATGATGTGGTAGGCCGCGTCCGCATAGAATGACGTCTGGTCAATCGTGGATTCCGCCGGCGTTTCCACGACGCCGAACAGGATGCCCTGATCTTCCGTCGGCGCGAGTTCCTGGCTTTGCGAGATCATGAACATCATCACGCCCGCCAACGCCGTCAGCCCAACCCAAAGGACGTAAACAGCCGGGCGCGCGTTCAACGTCATGTCAAGGATGCGCGCGTAAACCTTGCGCATGCGGTCGAAGCCGTGATTGATACGACCGACCAAGCCTTCTTCCTCATGCCCGCCTTTGATCAGCGTGGCCGACATCACCGGCGACAGCGTAAGCGCAACAACACCCGAAATGAACACGGCACCGGCCAGCGTAAACGCAAACTCACGGAACAATGAACCCGTCAACCCACCCTGCAAACCGATCGGTGCATACACCGCAGCCAGCGTGATGGTCATGGCGATGACCGGGCCGATGAGTTCACGCGCACCAAGAATGGCGGCGCGCACCGGCTTTTGGCCGTTGCGGATATGCCGCTCGACGTTCTCCACGATGACGATGGCGTCGTCCACGACCAGACCGACGGAGAGCACAATCGCCAGCAGCGTCAGCAGGTTCAACGAGAAGCCGAAGAGCTGCATCAGGAACACCGCGCCGATGAGTGAAATGGGAATCGCAATCAACGGCACCAGCACCGACCGCAGTGAACCGAGGAAGAGGAAGATGACAATCGCCACGATGACCAGCGTCTCGCTCAGCGTCTTGATGACCTCGCGGATCGAGTCGCGGATGTAATCTGTCGCGTCGTAAGCCACGCGGCCGTTCAAGCCCGTCGGCAAATCCTTCTTGATGGCTTCCAACTCACGATGCACGCGCGTCATCACGTCGAGCGTGTTCGCATTGGGCAACGGCCACACACCCATGAACACCGCGCGTTCGCCGCTGAAACGGACTTCCGTTTCATAATCGTCCGCGCCGAGCACCACGTCGGCGACATCGCTTAAACGCACGAGCTGGTCGCCGTTGGCGCGCACCACGAGATTCTTGAACTCCTCGACGGACCGAAGATCCGTGTTGGCGGACAAGTTGACCTGCACCAGCGAACCCTTCGTGCGGCCGACGGCAGAAAGGAAGTTGTTCGCGGCCAGCGCCTGTCGGATTTGGTTCGGGTTGATGTTCAACGCCGCGAGCTTGTCCGGCTTGAGCCAGACACGCATCGCGAAGGTGCGTCCGCCGAGGATGTCTGCGCGTTGCACACCTTCGAGCGCCGACAACCGAGGCTGAACCACGCGCACGAGATAATCCGTGACTTGATTCGCTTCGAGGATGTCCGAGGTGAAGCTCAAATAACCGGCGGCGAATTGCGAATCCGCCGACGTGATGTTGATGATGGGGATTTCCGCCTCGGGCGGCAGGTCGCGACGGACCTGATCAACCTTTGAGCTGATTTCCGCCAACGCCTTGGTCGGTTCGTAATTCAACCGGAGCCGGATGGTGATGGTTGAAACGCCGAGGGCGCTGGAGGATTCGATGTAATCGATGCCGTCAGCTGCGGCGATGGCGCGCTCCAGCGGCTGCGTGATGAAGCCGCGCACGAGGTCTGCGCTGGCGCCCACGTAGGCGGTCGCGACGGTGATGGCGGCGTTGTCGCTGCGCGGGTATTGGCGGACGTTCAGCGAACGGATGGCCTGAAAGCCGGCGATGAGGATCACCAGGTTCACCACCCACGCCAGCACCGGCCGACGGATGAAAAGGTCCGTGAAAGACTTCATGGATCAGGTGTTGGCCGGTTTCGGCGATTTCTCGGTCTTGGGAGTCAGATCGTTGTTTTCGAGCACGCTCGCTCCGTTACGCAATTTGAACAGCCCAGAGCTCGCCACCTTTTCGCCCGCCTTCAGCCCGGCTTCCACGCTCACGTAGTCGCCGCGCATCCGCCCGATGCGGATGAACTGCTGCCGCGCCACGAGCCCGTCTGCGCTGTTCGTAGACGGCTCGATGAGATACACCGACGCTCCATACGGGGCGCTGAGCACGGCCGGGGCCGGGATCACCAGCACGTCCTGCTCGTCGGGCAACATCACCTCGATGCGCGCAAACATACCAGGCCGCAGCAACTGCTCCTTGTTCTCGAACGTCGCTTGCAACTGGACCGCACGTGTTGTCGAGTCCAAGTCCGGATTTAACGAGGTCAATTCTCCTTCAAACTTCCGATCCGGATACGTGTCCGAGGTCAACCGCACCCGCAGACCGGATTTCAAATCGACCAGATGCTGCTGCGGCAGCGAGAACTCGGCGTAAACTGTATCGAGCGCCTGCAACGAAACGATGGTCGTCTTCCCGGCATCGACATATTCGCCCAAGTTGACGCGACGGATACCCAGCCGGCCGGTGAACGGCGCCCGGATCTGCTTCTTCGCGATGATGGCGCGGACGTTGTCCGCGTTGGCCTGCGCTTGCTTCAAGGTGGCTTCAGCCGTGTCGAGTTCGGATTGCGAGACAGTGTTGTCTGCACGCAGCTTGCGGGCGCGCTCGGCGTTGATGCGCGCAAGGTCGGTCGCCGCTTCCAATGCCCGGAGTTGCGCCTCCTCGGAGCTCGTGTCCAGTTTGAGGAGCAAGTCGCCCTGCTTCACGAACGCGCCGGACTCGAACGCGATCTCACGGACCGTGCCCGGCATTTCAGCAAGGATGTTCACACCCTGTGCGGTGGTGATGGAACCGACGGCACTGATGGTCATCTGCCATTTTTCCGTCTGTGCGATGGCGGTTGAAACCGTCTCCGGCGGCGGGCGCATGGTTGAGGCCGCCTTAATCAACGTCCCAATCTGCAGCCCCTTCACCGCGCCTAGTCCCGCAAACGCGGCCACCACGATCACAATGCCAATAGCTATCTTGATTTTCATGAGTAAATGATTCTTCGGTTACTTCTTTCTTCGGGCAGATTGCGCTCTGGCCCGGCCTTCCGGGGCGCCGCCGGACAGGAACAAGTCCACGATGCGACCGGCCAGCGCGCGATTCAGCGGCACTTCATCCGGGATGACCAGATGCATCATGACGTGAAAATTCATCATGCCATAAACACCCATCGTCAGTTCCTTCGAGGAAAATTCGCGCTTTAAATCCCCGGAACGCCGCGCACTCTCCGCGATTTCAGCCATCATGTCAAAAACCTGACGCCCTTTGCACATGCAATGCCGCTGATCCGGGACTTCCCCTTTGGCGGCGAACAAGGTGGCCAGCGACAGCCGCGTCAGCTCGCGATGTTGACGGACATATTCAAACGTGGCCGCCAGAATGGCGGTGAACTTTTCCGCCACCGTCGCTCCCTGCACCGCCGCCGCCCGCGTCCGGCGCAAACGCTCTTCGGCCGCCCAATCGATCAGGGCGCGATACAATCCCTCCTTGTTCTCAAAATGGTAATACAACACCGGCTTGGTGACCTTCGCCTCATCGACGATGTCCTGCACGGAAGCCCCGGCATAACCGCAATGCGCGAAACGCCGAAGCGCCGCCTGCAGGATCTGCTGGCGGGTGTCGGGGGCGGATTTAGCGGCAGGCCGAGCCATAACTTACCGAACGGTAAGTAAACAAGGCCGCGCTGTCAAACCGCGATTTGACCCCGAGGCGAGATGATTCACAAAATGCGTCTGAAGAGCATCGTTCGAACCAACCAAGGTCTATCGCTTGGCCACGAATTCAAATTC
This sequence comes from Verrucomicrobiota bacterium, assembly GCA_041181065.1. Lineage (GTDB taxonomy): Bacteria > Verrucomicrobiota > Verrucomicrobiia > Limisphaerales > DSYF01 > DSYF01. The sequence goes on from JBEGQI010000342.1 coordinate 33,287, forward strand.
TCCCGAGCCCACGCTGAAAACCGCCTGACCCTGCACATCCGGCAACCGGCTGGCACCACGTGCTCCACTCACGACCTTCCCCGGCACAAAGACCGTCGCGGTCGTGTTTGGCGGCACAGTCACCTTGAGCGTGAACTTACCGTTCTTGATCCGCCAGTCGCTCACGATCTTGCCGCGAACCGAATCGTAGCTGGCTTTGACCCAAGTGAGATCGCCCACCGGCTGCGGCTTGATGAGGATTTTCTTGAAGCCAGGCCCCGCCGGGTCGGACGCGATGCCGGCGACGTCGTGATAGAACCACTCCGTCACTTGGCCGAGCATGAAGTGGTTGTGCGACGTGGTTAGGTTTGCGTCCCACGCCTCAGTCAAACTCGTCTCGCCCTTCTTCAGCATCCAACCGTAACCCGGATGTTCCTCCTGCGTCACCATGCGGAACACCACATCGGAACGCCCCGCATCCGCCAACGCACGCAGCACGAAACGGAAACCCACATCGCCCGCCGTTGTAGCGTAGCCGCGCGATTCGATGTCCTTCACGAGGGCCGCCAGCGCCGCGTCGCGATGCTCTGGTTCCGCGATGCCGAGCACGAGCGGCAAGGCATTCGCGCATTGCGAACCCGTGGCGTAAGTGCCGTTGGTCGCATTGAAGAACATCGCGTTGTAGCTGCGGCGAATCCGCTCCGCCTTGGTGGCGAACTCCCGCGCTTCGGCGTCTTGCCCGAGCACGCCCGCGATCTGCGCCAGCACCTTCGCGTCGTTGAAGTAGAATGCCGAGGCTGTGATGGGCGGCGGCGTATTCTGCGACTGGCCAGATTTTTTCGGCCCGATGTCAAACCAGTCGCCCAAGCCGTCCGACACGATGTCGTTGGTCGCGCGCGATTCGAGATACGCGAAGTAACGCTTCATCGCCGGGTAATGGCGGCGCAACAGATCCGAGTCGCCGCAGAACTCGTATTGTTGCCACGGCACGAGGATGAACGACGCGCCCCATTCCGCCGCGCTGCGGAACGCGCCTTTGAACTGGGTATATTCCGGCGCGATGTTCGGCACCAAGCCATCGTCAAGTTGCGCCTCCGCCATGTCGTTCATGCCTTTCGTGAACATCCGCGCCATGTCGAACTCGTAGCGGATGGCCGGGCCGTTGAGGTGATATTGCTCCAGCCAGCCGAGCTTTTCGCGATGCGGGCAATCCGTCAGGACCGAAACCATGTTGGCCCGTTGCGCCCAGCGCACCAAGTCGCGCACGCGATTGAGCATCGGGTTCGAGCAACTGAAGTCGCCCGTCGGTGCGGCGCTCGAATGAACGATGACGCCCTCAAGCGAATCGATCGCCGGCAACGCATTCGACGGCGGCGAACTCAAGTTTGCCGAAAGATACCTGCACCCGACGTAATAGAATTGCGGGAACCAAGTCTCTAACTTTTGCGTGGCTTTTGTGTATTCCCACCACGAGATGCCGCGATTCGTCGAGCCCATCGTCGAGCGCTGGATGGAGCCGTCGGGATTCACGACCTCCGCCGGAATCAGTCGCACCGAGCTGCCCACGGGCCCGCTCACGCGCAACTGCGGCATGAAGCTCGCATTCTGTCCGAGGTCATACACCGTCGCGTCGCCCACCTGTTTCACCGCCACAGGCTTTCGCACCTCGATCACTCGGATCGGTTCCACGCTCGCCGTGAATCCGCGCAACGCACCCGCCGGTGTCACCACAGCCGCTGAGCTCCACGCTGCGTCATCGAATCCCGCTGACTTCCAGCCGACCGGCTCTCGTCGCGCATCGTAATCCTCGCCGCCGTAAATGCTGTTGTAAGTCACCGGACCGGGATGCGTGCGCCACGTTTCATCCGTGCCGACGAACTCCACCGAGCCATCCGCATACTCCAGCCGCAGATGCGCGATGGCTCGCAGTTGTCCGAATGAGCCGACGAATTTCGCGAAGCGCCCGCGCCGTTCCACATGATACATCCCGTTGCCGAGCGCGAGCCCGACCGCGTTGGTGCCCGTGCGAAGCTGTGCGGTGACGTCGTAGGTGTTGTAGAGCGCCGTCTCGGCGTAATCCGTCCAGCCGGGCGCGAGCAGATCATCGCTGACCTTTGCGCCGTTCAGGAACATCTCGAACGAACCCAAGCCGCACACATGCACCACCGCGCGCTTGAGCCCGGGCTTCACGGGAAATTCTTTCCGCAGCAACAACGCCTCGGTCACGCCCGTCGCGCAAATCCATTTCCCGCGCCAGTCGTTGGTCTGCAACAACCCCATCGTCCACGCCGCCGGCGCACTCCACGACGACGCTTCGCCCTTCGCATCCCACACGCGCACCTTCCAGAACACCGGCTGCGACGACGCGAGTTCTTTGCCCGCGAATTTGAGATGCAACGTCTCCTCCGACGCGACTTTCCCACTGTCCCACAGATTGCCGTCATCCTTCGCCAACAACTTCGCCGAACTCGCCACCACGATTTGATAGGCCGATTGACGCTGATCATTTGCCCGGCTCGTCAGCTTCCACGAGAGTCGCGGCGCTGGCACATCGATGCCCAGTGGGTTGACGCCGTATTCGCAACGCAATTCCACAGGCGCCAGCGCGGCGAAGCCACTCGCGACGAAACCGAGCACGAAGGCAACAACGGTGGCGATGCGCGGAGAAAATTGGCGGCGGGCGTTCATGTGATGAGATGACAGACGCGTTTTAACATGAGGCATTCGAACCGTCCACTTGCGACGCGGCGATTCAGCGACTGGAACGGCCAAAACCCATGAACAAAAAGTCATCCCGCGCAGCTTAGAGTCCATTGGCTTCACTGCGGGTGTTGGCTAGATTACCGACACTCGTGAATCGCAAAAACAACGCCAGGTTCTTTGCTCTGCTCGTGAGCGCCGTGTCGCTGCTCGCGTGTCATGGTTTCGCGGCGACGGAGCCCGAGGTCGCGTCTGCCCGCGAACGCGTGTTGTTCAACGCCGACTGGCGCTTCACCAAGGGCGATCCGGCAAACACGACCAACCTCGGCTACGCGCAACTCAAGCCGTGGCTGCTCCCGGCAGCGCGCGAGTTCACGACCAACGCGCCCGCCAACCGGCCCAACGGCAACCCCGGCGAAGATGTCGCTTTCACGCGCACCGATTTCGACGACAGCGGCTGGCGCGCGCTTGATCTGCCGCACGATTGGGCCATCGAAGGTCCATTCGATCAGAAGCTCCCTGGCGAAACGGCGAAGCTGCCTTACGCGGGCGTCGGCTGGTATCGAAAACATTTCACCATCCCGCAGAGCGATGCCGGTCGTCACATCGCTCTCGAAGTGGATGGCGCGATGTCATTCGCTGCGGTCTGGTTGAACGGTCGTTTTATCGGCGGCTGGCCTTACGGTTATTCGTCCTGGCGCATCGACCTCACGCCGCACCTGAATCTCAACGGCACCAACGTGCTCGCCATCCGCCTCGACAATCCGCCCGAGTCCTCGCGCTGGTATCCGGGCGCCGGCATCTACCGCAACGTCTGGCTCGTCAAAAGCTCGCCCGTGCATGTGCGGCACTGGGGTGTCGCAATCAATACGCCGCACGTTACGAGCGCTGCGGCGGAGGTGCATCAGAGCGTCGCCATCGTCAATCGTTCCGCGTTGTCGGCGAACGTCAGCCTCAGCTCGCTCATCTATGAGATCGGCACGAACGGGCTAAAGTCGCTCGCGCCGGTGGCAACGAATGCTGCAATCCAGTTGAAGCTCGCGAGCGGCGCGACGGCCACGCCTGAGTTCAGCGCCGTGGTGTGGAACCCAAAACTTTGGAGCCCCGCGACGCCACAACGTTACGTCGCCGTCACCACGCTCGAACAGGAAGGCCGCGTCAGTGATGTGGTGGAAACGCCGTTCGGCATCCGCACGTTTCAATTCACCGTGACGAATGGCTTTCTCCTGAACGGCGCGCGGCTGCCCATCCAGGGCGTTTGTTTGCATCACGATTTTGGTGCGCTCGGTGCCGGTTTGAATCAGCGCGCGATGGAGCGGCAGTTGGAGCTGATGCGCGAACTCGGCGCCAACGCCATCCGCACCTCGCACAATCCCGCCGCGCCGGAGTTCCTCGACCTGTGCGACCGCATGGGCTTTCTCGTGATGGAAGAGGCGTTCGACGCGTGGCACATGACGAAGCGCACGAACGATTACAGCGTTCTCTTCGACGACTGGCATGAGGCCGATCTGCGCGCGATGATCCGTCGCGATCGCAATCATCCGAGCATCGTGCTCTGGAGCCTCGGCAACGAAGTCTATGAACAACGCGAAGGCACGAACGCCTGGCTCGCCGAGAAGCTTGCCGACATCGCGCACGACGAAGACCTCACGCGGCCCGTGAACATGGCGCTCCACATCGTCGCCGCAAGCACGAACGGTTTCCAACGCATGCTCGACGTCTTCGGCTACAACTACACGCCGTTCGGCTACGCGGCGTTTCGCTCGAACAATCCGGCCATCCCGCTCGTCGGCAGCGAGACGACGTCCACCGTGAGTTCGCGCGGCGAATATTTTTTCCCCGTCAGCGAGAACAAGAAACAGGGTCGCGCGAATTTTCAGGCGACCAGCTACGATTACGCCGCGCCGAACTGGGCTTACGCGCCCGATGTCGAATTCAAGGCGCAGGATCAGAACGGTTTCATCGCGGGCGAGTTCGTCTGGACCGGGCTTGATTACCTCGGCGAGCCGACGCCCTACGACAACGACACGACGAATCGCCTGCTGTTCACAGACCCTCAGGTGCAGGCGCAGATGGACGCGTTGCACGCCACCGGAAAAAAAATTCCCGTGCCGTCGCGCAGTTCCTATTTCGGCATCCTCGATCTGTGCGGCTTCCCGAAGGACCGCTTCTATCTTTATCAAGCGCGCTGGCGCCCCGAGCTGCCGCTGGCGCATATCCTCCCGCATTGGAACTGGCCCGAGCGCACCAACCAAGTCACACCCGTCCACGTTTACACCAGCGGCGACGAAGCGGAATTGTTCCTCAACGGCAAATCGCTCGGCCGCAAAAAGCGCGGCCCCTTCGACTATCGCCTACGCTGGGACGATGTGGTGTATCACCCGGGCACGCTCAAGGTCGTCACCTACAAACAAGGCAAGCGCTGGGCCACCGA
>JBEGQI010000343.1:0-8525 GCA_041181065.1 Verrucomicrobiota bacterium
GTCATCGGGCTGCTGATTTCGGCCACGGGCGCGGGGCTGTTCTGGCCGGCGGCCAATGCGTTGTCGTATCCGATGTTTCTTGGCGCGCTCTTCATCGTCGGGCTCGGCTTTGCGATGCTACAAATCGCCGCCAATCCTTACGTCACGATTCTCGGCCCGGAAAACACCGCGTCGTCGCGGCTGAATCTCGCGCAGGGTTTCAATTCCATCGGCACGACCATTGGGCCATTGATCGGCGGCTTCCTCATTTTCCAATACTTTGCCGCGCACAACGCGCACGGGGCGGACTCCGTGAAAGTTCCCTACCTCGCCTTCTGCCTTATCTTTCTGGCGCTGGCAGGCGTGTTCTTTTTCATCAAGCTCCCGCACGTCGGCGAAGGCCACGTTGAACCCGGCGCGGGCGCGCTGAAATATCCGCACGTCGTCCTCGGCGTCATCGCCATCTTTATGTATGTCGGCGGCGAAGTAGCAGTGGGCAGCGCCATCATCAATTTCCTCGGGCAGAAATCCGTCGCGGGACTTTCGGAAGTGGACGCCAGCAAATATGTCGCGCTCTACTGGGGCGGCCTGATGATCGGGCGCTTCATGGCGGCGGTGGACTTGAGCGAAATGCAAAAAGCGCGGAAGCAAACTTTGCTCGTGGTGATTCCGCTGCTCGCGTATCTGCTGCTGTGGATCGCCAAGAGCGCGCCGCTGGATGCGTTGCACCACGGCGGCGACGTGTTCGGCCTGTGGCGCACGGCGTTCGTGGAGAACTGGAGCGTATTCAAAGTGTATCTGCCGTTCATCGGGCTGTGCTGGCTGCTGTTCCAGTTCGGCAAGGGACTGGCGGCGCGCACGCTCACGATTTTCATGCTCACCGTTTGCGCGTTGCTCATCACGGCCATTACGGTGGGCGGGCCGGTGGCGATGTGGTGTGTAGTGGCCGTGGGATTGTTCACGAGCATCGGCTGGTCGAACACCTTCTCGCTGGCGTTGGAAGGGACGGGCGTTTTGAAGAGCCAGGTGTCGTCGCTGCTGGTGATGGCCATTCTGGGCGGGGCAATTCTGCCACCGCTTCAGGGCCTCGTCGCCGACGTGACCAAGAATCTGCCGCTCTCCTTCATCGTGCCGCTCATCGCTTATGCCTACGTCGCGTTTTACGGCGCAATCGGGCACCGGATCGGACGCAGAAGCTGACGAATGATCTGAAGTATGAGCTACACCGTTTATCGGGACGTTCAATCGCTTGCCCCAGTCATCGCGGAGTTCAAGGCAAGAATCAGCGCGCCACTAGCCACAAGGTTTGCGGGCATATGCGGTTTTGACGGCTTCGTTGACACATTTGTTCGTCTGCAAACGCCGCCTTCGATGGCTGAGTTTGGCAGTAAAGTGGCCGCGGCTGCCGGGGTGGCCGCTTCCTACCCCGTCCAGCACGGGGGTGACAAGTTTGGCGGCAACGGGCCGCTCCTATCGGCGGCGTTGAATGACATTTACGCGGGTCAGATTGATGTCGCCTACATCGGTGCACTGGGCGAGAAAGAGGTTCTCCCCATTTTTCAATCCGCCCTGAGCGCGAAAACGCGCCGCCTCTACACGCTCGGCCGCGCCGCGCAGACAACGTGTCTGGAATTCACCGATGGCAAAGTCATGCTTAACGACATGTCCGCCTGCGCAGAAATCACCTGGGATCGTTTGTGCGAGCGTATCAATCCAAAGTCCCTCGATCAGGAACTCAAGTCAGCCCATTTCATCGCTGCAGTCAACTGGGGCAAGCTGCCGCACGCAGGTGAAATCTGGAGTCAGATGGCCGCACGCCTCGGGCAACTGGGGGTGGCGGCTAAACGTGTCATCTGTTTCATGGACCTTGCGGATTTTGATATTCGCCCGATGGCTGACCGGACGGACTTACTGGGCCGACTGGGAGCCATCACAAACCAGTGCCACACGCTTCTCAGTTTGAATCTCCGGGAGGCCTGGCAATTGGCGGAAGTCTTTGGCGGGGAATTCCACAGCCGGAAGGATGCGGAAGCGGTGGCGGAAATCGCGGCTTACCTCAAGGCTCGTGTGGCGGTGGATCGGATTATTGTGCATCCGAACAACGGCGCGGCGTGTTCCAGTGCTACTGGCACAGTCTACGTGCCGGGGGCGCATTGCGCCAATCCGCTGATCTCGACCGGCGCGGGCGATAACTTTGGAGCCGGCTGTCTGGCGGCGGCACTGCGCGGACTGGACGATGAGGGGATTGTATTGTCAGGCAACTGTGCGGGCGGACACTTTGTCCGCTCGGGCCGTTCCGCTTCCTTTGCGGATATGGCGAAATTCCTCGATGGCTGGAGCGCTGGCACGCTACGGGAGCGGCTTTAACCGAATTCTAGCAGTAATAAAAAGCTGCTTTGGTTTCACTAAAAACGCCGTTTGAACTAAGCGTGAGGCAACTTAAACACCCAAGAATTTGGCCACGGCTTGGGAGCGGGAGTGGACATGCAGTTTCTCATAGATGCTCCGGATATGGCTGCCTATGGTGCGCACGCTTAACTGAAGCTGGTCGGCGATCTCCTTGTAGCTATAGCCCTGAGCCAGCAGCCCCAGAATCTCATTCTCCCGTGGCCCAAGCTTTACTTGTTCAGTGTTTTTACCCTGTTTCGGTTGTGGTTGAAATGACAACACGAGCTTGCGGGCAATGTTGCTCGTGATCGGCGAACCGCCTTCATGAATCTCGCGCACAGCCTCGGCCAGTTGACTTCGGGATGCTCGTTTAAGCAGGTAGCCGGTGGCGCCTGCGGCTAATGCCGCATAAAGCCGTTGGTTGTCTTCATAAACGGTGAACATCATGAACTGGGTGGTGGGCAATTGAGGCTTGAGTCGGCGCACACACTCGACGCCGTCCATGCCGGGCAAGCCAATGTCCACCACGGCCACGTCGGGCTTTAGCACCGGCATTTGTTTCACGGCGCTTTCGGCATCGGAAAACGTGCCGAGGATTTTGATGTCGCCGGACTCTTCGAGGGCATCCACCAAGATCTTCTTTAACGGTCCGTCGTCCTCGACGATGGCCACGCGTATCGGTTTGTTCGGACTATTTGATTTCATGCGGAGTATGTCGCGGGCTTGGGCTTTATTGTAATCCGGTCAGCGGCACGGTGAGGCGAATAGAGGTTCCTTGGCTGGCCGCACTCTGGATTTCCGCCTGCCCGCCAACGCTTGCCAATCGGTGTCGGATATTAGCCAATCCGTGGCCGGCTCTGGCGACAGCGGATTCTCCTGACCTAGTTTTTGCAGCGAGATCGAATCCTTTGCCGTTATCCTTCAGGACGATGACGAAACTTCCCTTGCCCGGAATCAGTTCCACATGGGCCTCCGTCGCTTGTGAATGCTTCGCGATATTGTTGAGGACTTCTTTGCACGTCAGCGAAACCTGGTGACGAATCGTCGCTGGCAAAGCGAGATTTGGCATGGGCAGCGGCAGTTCCAAACGACACCGGATGTTGGCAGCACCCAGAATATCCTGGGCCATGCTGGCGATGTAGTTGCCGAGACTCTCCAGGGAATCCTGACCCGGATCCACAGCCCAAATGATTTCATCCAGCGCCCGGGTCATCTGCTGCGCCGAATCATGGATTTGTTCCAAGAGCGGGATTTCGTCTTCGCGGGAGTTCATCTTCGCCTTGAGTTTTTCGCTCAAAAATGAAATCCGTGTCAGGGCCGTGCCCAGATCATCATGGATGTCCCGAGCAATGCGTGCGCGCTCCTGTTCGCGCTCTCGTTCCAACCGCAGTCGCAACTTCAGCCGCCGATAGGCACCATAGCGAACACCACCCACGATCAAGCCACCAACAAAAATCAGCACCACGGCGCGAAACCAACTTGTTTGATGGAAAGGTGGAACCACTTCGATTGGCACGAAAGCTTCGATACCGGTAGGAATGCCAAATTCAGAAACCTCCCTGACCCTGAAGCGATAGTTGCCAAGAGGTAAATCCTCGTAGCTGGCACGAACCTGCCCAACGCCACCAACGCTGTGCATCTCCTTGAATTGCACCATGAGGTTCCAGCCTGGTTGCACCGGCACCATATGAGGATCGGACACCATCCACTCGCCAAATTGCTCCGGATCGGGGTCAATCACCCCAATCGCATGATTTACTTCGTCTTGACCAATGGGTAAGACCTTCGCAAGGCCGGCAGCAGTGCCACTCCTCACCCAGCTTTCAATGTTCCCGCCTGACTCTGCCAAGTCCGTGCCGCTTTCAAAATCGTCCTGAAAGATAACTTTTGACGGGGTCGCCACATTGGTTCCCAGACGAAAGACTTTCAGATCATCCGCGATGATGACGCCCGTCACACTGCGATTGCCGCCGGAAACCAACCAGAGACGCAATTTATCAGTGCGAGGAGGCACGGTGAACTTGAAACTTCGCTCCACAAAGGGTGATGTTTGAGTATCCCCGTCCCAGCCGAGGCTGCTTTCCGTGGCGGTATATTCTTCGCTTTGCACCGGGCGCTTGTTCTTATCAAGGCAACTAGCCACCAATCGCATTGTCCCAATGCTTTCATGCCAAGCAGATTCAAAACCTTCCAGTTGATACTGCAGACGGATGGGCCGGTGACTGGCCGAAGGCTGGGGGGCGAATGTTAATTCCAATTTTCGAATGCGGGTGCGCACTTTAACCGGCTCGGTAGCCGCTTCCCAAATTCCCTTTGTCTCCTGTCCCGGGGGCAGAGGCTTTTCAAATTTCAATTCAAGATTTTTGACGCCGGCATCCGTCCGCATTTCTTGAATAAGAATAGGAAAATCCGAAGCGCCCGAATTTGTGGATTCCCCAGCGACGGACGGGACAAGCTGATTCATGGCAGCGATCAAAAGCACAACGAAACAAACTGGCTTCAGTTTGTGAACGGGTGCGCGCGCAGCTTGAGCAGCCTTTGGCATAGGCTCACGAATCAATTTCGGCGAGTGGTTCTTTATCGGAATAATTGCATCAGTAACGCGACGCCAGCGCAACTAGGTAATATTCGCCAGTTGCCAGTTGTCAGCTTCGTTGCACCATAGGTTAAATGCGCTCTCCTTCTACTTTCCATGTTTTACGCGCCACGAGTATTGTGCCGTTGCTGCTGCTGACAGCCCTGGCCAGCGTTCAACCTCTGCACGCGGTCTCACCCGTGCCCAAGGAAGTTTTGCCCGAGCGCGTTCCCGGCGTCAGACCGCGCAACGTCGTGTTCATCCTGTCGGACGATCATCGCTACGATGCGATGAGTTTTCTGGGACATCAATTCGCCAAGACGCCAGTCATGGACTCCATGGCGGCGAACGGCGCTTATGTCCAGAACGCACTGGTGACCACGGCGCTCTGTTCGCCCAGCCGCGCCTCGATACTCACAGGGCTTTACACCTTCCGCCATCGCGTGATTGACAACAACCGGCCCATTCCGCCCGGCACGGTTTATTTTCCGCAATACCTCCAGAAAGCCGGTTACGCGACCTGTTTTATTGGCAAGTGGCACATGGGCGGCGAGAGCGATGAGCCGCAGCCGGGCTGGGATCACTGGGTCAGCTTTCGCGGCCAGGGCGAATACCTGCCGCCAACGCCCGACTACACGCTCAACGTGGACGGCAAGCGCGTGAAACAAAAGGGCTACATTACGCCCGAGCTGACCGATTACGCCATCGATTGGTTGAAGCAGCAGAAGCCGTCCGAGAAACCGTTTTTCCTCTACTTGTCGCACAAGGCCGTGCACGCCAATTTCACGCCCGAGCCGAAGTATGACGGAAAATTCAAAGACCTGAAGTTCGCGCGCCCGGCCACGGAAGCCAGCACGCCGACCAATCTGCTGCAGCCCCGCTGGCTGCGGGATCAGCGGAATTCCTGGCACGGCGTGGATTTTCCCTATCACAGCAAACTCGACATCGAAGGCTTCTACAAACGCTACTGCGAAACGCTGTGCTCGGTGGACGACAGCATTGGCAGCGTGTTGCAACAGTTGAAGGACATGGGCATCTACGACGACACGCTGGTAATCTACATGGGCGACAACGGTTTCATGTTCGGCGAGCACGGCTTGATTGATAAACGCGTGGCCTACGAGCCGTCCATGCGCGTGCCCATGCTCGTGCAATGCCCCGCGCTCATCAAGGGCGGCACGGTGGTCACCCAGATGGTTGGCAACATTGATGTCGCGCCGACGGTGATGGAGGCGATGGGCTTGCAGAAACCAGCGCACATGGATGGCGACAGTTTCCTTCCTTTGGTGAAAGGCAAAACTGTTCCGTGGCGCAAAGATTTTCTCTACGTCTACTATTGGGAGAAAAATTTCCCGGAAACGCCGACGACATTTGCGCTGCGCAGCGACCGATATAAATACATCACCTACTACGGCCTGTGGGACGCTGACGAACTCTACGACATCCAGCACGACCCTAACGAAACCCACAATCTGCTTTACGATCCTGCGTATCAGAAGACGGCTAAAAGCATGGAAAATAAACTCTATGCGGAAATGGGCGAGTTGGGCGGGATGGAGATTCCGTTGAATCAACCGCGAGGCGGCAGCAACAACAAACGCCTTCGCGGCCGCGGCGGTGATCATGCCGCCGATTTTCCTCCGCCCATGGTGGTGGATGAACCCATCAATCACGATGCTGATTGAGTGAACCTAAAGCCAGAGTTGAATCCACAGGTTGCCCGCGCGGGCAAATCAAATGTCGCGAGAACAATTCAAAAGATTTTACGATGAACGCTGACCACCCAAGCAGGCCCGATTTGACGCGGCGCAAATTCATCCAACTATCCGCCGCGAGTCTGGCTGTGGGGGCGGTGTCGCCGCAGCTTTTTGCGAGTTCGGAGACTGGAAAAACCAACGTTGAAGCCTTGGCATCAGTCGGGGAGAAATTTAGCTTCGCCATTTTTTCCGACTCGCATATTGCCCATGAAAATGATCGCGGGCGTGTGCCGACCAACGCCGTGCGAAACTTGAAACAGGCGGTGGCCGAGGTCAACGCCATGAATCCGCGTCCTGCCTTCGTCGTGCATTTGGGAGACATGACCCATACTCCGGACGATCAATCCATCGCCCATTGGGAAAAGTGCGTGCGTCCGTTGCGCGTGCCGGAAGTGCTGGTGCATGGCAATCACGATGGCAATCCGCCCTATCGGTCGTTCTTAGCCATGCAGAAAAAGCGGAATGGCCCGGACTCGCCGTTCTACTCTTTCGATTGTGGCGCGTGGCATTTTGTGGTGATCCCGTGCAATTTGAACGGCAACGATCCCGGGATTCAGGATTTCTTGCAGCGCATGTTCGCGTTTCTGGAAGCCGACCTTGAACAGAATCGTAATCGGCCGACCATCGTCCTGCAACACTTTCACTTTTTGCCCGTGGGTTTGTCACAGACGGAATGGTATTTCTTCAATCTGGAAATCCGGAAGCGCCTGCTACAGATCTACACCCAGCATGGCAATGTGCGGTGGTCGTTCAATGGTCACGTTCACAACGGCATCAAGGCCTCGGTCAAAACCAGTTGGAGCTTTCGCGGCATCAATTTCATCAACTGCCCGACCATTATCGAGGGCCGGCCATTTGGGGAGGAATACGCAGGATACGAAACCGGGCTGACGCAGGGTGGCTACTACCTGGTGGTGGAAGTGGAGAACGAGAGTGTATCGCTGCTCGGCAAGCTGGTGGGACACTCACAAAGCTACGCATATCCAAAAACGTTTCAGGAATTTAGCGAGAGCACTGAGCCCAAGCATTTCCGCACGGTAGGTCAACTGCCAGCGGCTTCAACATTCCGCAATGGAGACTTCAATGAGGGGTTGGCTTGCTGGAGTCTGCCTTGGCGTTATATGCGCGAACAGAAGCCGGTTTATTCCGCCGAAATTCGGGCGGACGACGGGCTGGCCGGGGGCAAAGCTCTGGCTCTGACTACGAGAGAAGCAGGTGTGCCGTTTTGGTCGCGTGATGAATACTATGAAGCGGCGCAGATTTGTGCGATTGAACCGGGCAAGCCAGTGCGAGTGTCGGCCGCTTATAAGCTGAATCAGCTCCCAACTGTCGGTGGCGTCTATTTGCGGTTAGAATTATTGCAGGATGAGGCTTTGGCGTTCCTGATGTTATTCAACTGGGGAAACTTTGAAGATCGTTCTGATTACTATCCGCGATGTGTGGGCTACGCCGTGACTGGGCGGCAAACCAGTTGGTCATATTTTCAACAGTTGGCTCGCAACCAGAGCGGGTTCTACTGGAGGCTGCCGATGGAGGTTGGACGTTGGCATAATCTTGCCGTTGATGTGGCGGAACTTTACAACGGCGCGATGGCCAATCCGGAGGCGTTTGCCAAAGCCAAGGCCAACAAGCTGCGTGTGGCGGTCGGGACGTGGAACGACCGGCAGATGGATGCCGTCAGCGAGGCGCTCTTTTCCAAACTGGCGGTAAATCAGCCGCCCCTTTCCACGCCATCGGTCGTGGACGGAAAACCCTTGGGAGACAGAAACACAATCGCCCAAATTCGGTTCGGGATGGAGCTTGAGGAACGGGTCAAGCGGGAGAAA